>JAEKKW010000119.1 GCA_019510195.1 Lysobacterales bacterium
TACGGCTTCGGCCAGTTGCAGCCGGGCAATGTCGTCACGGTCAAGCAGCACGACGGCAGCACCGTCGAGCTCAAGGGCACGAATGTCATCCTCGCCGCCGGTTCGGATTCGATCGAACTGCCGTTCGCCAAGTTCGACGGCAAGGCCATCGTCGACAACGTCGGCGCGCTCGACTTCAGCGAAGTGCCGAAGACGCTTGGCGTGATCGGCGCCGGCGTGATCGGCCTCGAACTCGGCAGCGTGTGGAACCGCCTCGGCGCCAAGGTCACCGTTTTCGAAGCCCTGCCCGACTTCCTCGCCGTCGCCGACAAGGAAGTGGCCAAGGTCGGTGCGCGCGAATTCAAGAAGCAGGGCCTCGACATCCGCCTCGGGACCAAGGTCTCGAAGACCGAGATCAAGCCCGATGGCGTGCATGTCACTTTCAACGACGGCAAGGCCGACCAGGAAATGGTGGTCGACAAGCTGCTGGTCTGCGTCGGTCGTCGCGCTGCCACCAAGGGTCTGCTGGCCGACGGCACCGGCGTCAAGCTGGATGCGCGCGGCATGATCGAAGTCGACGACCACTGCCACACCGGCGTCGACGGCGTGTGGGCGATCGGCGACTGCGTGCGCGGCCCGATGCTGGCGCACAAGGGCTTCGAGGAAGGCATCGAAGTCGCCGAACTGATCGCGGGCCTGCCCGGCCACGTCAATTACGACACGATCCCGAACGTGATCTACACCGAACCGGAAATCGCCTGGGTCGGCAAGACCGAGGAACAGCTCAAGGCCGATGGCGTCGCCTACAAGGCCGGCAGCTTCCCGTTCGCGGCGGTCGGCCGCGCGGTGGCGATGGCCGAGCCGATCGGCTTCGTCAAAGTGCTCGCCGATGCCGAGACCGATCGCATCCTCGGCATGCACCTGATCGGACCGAACGTGTCCGAGCTGGTGCACGAAGGCGTCATCTCGATGGAATTCAACGGCAGCGCCGACGACCTCGCGCGCATCTGCCACGCCCATCCGTCGCTGTCGGAAGCGGTGCACGATGCCGCGATGGCGGTCGACAAGCGCGCCATCCACAAGGCCAACTGATGCAAGCGCAGGTTCGCGTCGAATGAACCTGCAACTGCTGATCAAGCTCACCATCACTGTCGTCACGGTGATGGTCGCTTCGGAACTGGCGAAGAAACACGGCCTGATCGGCGCGCTGGTCGCCTCGTTGCCGTTGACGTCATTGCTCGTGCTGACATGGCTTTACCGCGACACCGGTGATCCCGTGCGCGTCGCCACCATGGGCATGGACATCTTCTGGTTCGTGCTCGGCGGCCTGGCATTCTTCCCGGCCCTGGCATTGACCATCCGCGCCGGCTGGCCGATGTGGCTGTGTTTCCTCTGCGCCGGACTGGCCGGCGCCGCCGGCGTCGCCATCGTGCAACTGCTGTTGCGTTCGCGCATGATGGGCGCATGACCTCCAAGTACAACCCCTTGTGGGCGATCCTGCTGCCGATCATCGCGGCAGTCCTGCTGTTGATCGTCAAGAGCGTGCCGGGAATTCCCGGCAGCGGACTGCTGCTGGGTGCAGTGGTGATCGCCAGCGTCGTCTCCGCCGTCCACCACGCCGAAGTGATCGCGCATCGCGTCGGCGAACCATTCGGCACACTGGTGCTGGCGATGGCAGTGACGGTGATCGAATGCGCGCTGATCATCTCGATGATGATGTCCGGCACCGCCGATTCCGCGACCTTGCCGCGCGATACCGTGTTCGCCGGCGTGATGATCCTGCTCAGCGGCGTGGTCGGCATCAGCCTGCTTGCCGGTGGTCGCCGCCATCACGTCCAGCAATTCAAGCTCGATGGCATCAACGCCGCGCTCGGCACGCTGGTCGCGATCCTCGCCTTCACCCTGATCCTGCCCAACTACACCATCGTGCCGGGGCCGTCCTACAACCAGAAGCAGATGCTGTTCATCGCCATCGCGACGCTGGTGCTGTTCGGCGCCTTCACTTTCTTCCAGACCGTGCGCCATCGCGACTATTTCCTGCCGGAAGAAGATCATCTCGCCGATGATGGCGATGAGCACGCCGAACCGCCGTCCAATCGTGATGCATTGGTCAGCTGCTTGCTGTTGGTGATCGCGCTGGTCTCGGTGGTGCTGGGCGCCAAGGGCGTATCGCCGGCGATCGAAGCGATGCTCGATCGCGCCGGTGCGCCCGCCGGAACCGTCGGCATCCTGATTGCCGCCATCGTGCTGCTGCCGGAAAGCGTCGCCGCCGTCCGTGCCGCGCTCGGCAATCGCCTGCAGACCAGTCTCAATCTCGCCATCGGCTCGGCGATCGCGACCATCGGCCTGACCATTCCGGCAGTGATCATCGTCAGCCTTGCCCAGGGCTGGTCGCTGTCGCTGGGTCTCGCGCCGATGTCGATGGCACTGCTGGTGGTGACACTGTTCATCACCTCGATCAGCCTGCGCACCGGACGCACCAACATCCTGCCGGGCATCGTCCACCTGGTGCTGTTCGCGGCCTACCTGTTCCTCAGTTTCGTGCCATGAAATCGATTTGCGTCTACTGCGGCTCCAACGCCGGTTCCGATCCCCGCTATGCCCAGGCAGCGCGCACGCTCGGCACGCGCATTGCCAATGAAGGCATGCAACTGGTCTATGGCGGCGGCAATGTCGGCCTGATGGGCATCGTCGCCGATGCCGTGCTCGCCGCCGGCGGCGAGGTCACCGGCGTGATCCCCCACCAGTTGATGGAATGGGAGGTCGGCCATCGCGGCCTGACGCGCCTGGAAGTGGTCGGTTCGATGCACGAACGCAAGGCGCGCATGTTCGAACTGTCCGATGCCTTCGTCGCCCTGCCCGGCGGCTTCGGGACGCTCGACGAGATGTTCGAGATGCTGACCTGGCGCCAGCTCGGGCTCGGCCACAAGCCCTGCGCCTTCCTCGATGTCGCCGGCTTCTGGCAACCGTTGATGGCGATGCTCGATCACATGGTCAACGAACGGTTTGTCCATCCCGAACAACGCCAGGATCTCTGGCACGGCGATGGCATCGATGCGCTGTTCGCGTGGATGCGCGATTACCGGCCCGCGCAGGTCGACAAATGGATGGACGAGAAGCGCCGCACGCAACTGCGCTCGGTGACGGAGGCATGAGCATTCCCCCCGGCTTCGATGCATTCCGCATCCACAATGATGCGCGGGGTTATCGCGGCGGTGTCGAACGCATCGCGCTCGAAGCGCTGTCGCCCGGCGAGGTGGTGATCCGCACCGCATATTCCTCGGTCAACTTCAAGGATGCGCTGGCCGGCACCGGGCAGGGCAAGATCCTGCGCAACTTCCCGCTCAACGGCGGCATCGATGTCGCCGGTCACGTCGTGCAGTCGAGCGACCCGACGTTCAAGGAAGGCGATGCGGTCCTCGTCACCGGTTGCGGATTGTCGGAAACGCGCGATGGCGGCTATGGCGAATACGCGCGCCTGGAATCGCGCTGGGTGATTCCGTTACCCGCGGGTTTGAGCCTGCGCGAAGCGATGATCCTCGGCACCGCGGGCTTCACCGCCGCGCTGGCGTTGTACCGCATGCTCGACAACCGCCAGCATCCCGGACTCGGTCCATTGGCCGTCACCGGCGCCACCGGTGGCGTCGGTTCGCTCGCGGTCGCGATTTTCAAGCGCGCCGGTTTCGAGGTTCACGCGATCAGCGGCAAGCCCGAACACGGCGACTACCTGCGCGCACTCGGCGCCAGCGAAGTGCTGGGCCGCGACGCGCTCGCCACCCGCCGCCCGATGGAATCGGTGCGCTTCGGTGGCGGCCTCGACAATGTCGGCGGCCCGATGCTGAACAGCCTGCTGGCGCAGACCGCCTCCTACGGCAACGTTGCCACCGCCGGCCTCGCCGCCAGCGCCGAATTACCTGCCACGGTCATGCCATTCATCATTCGTGGCGTGTCTCTCATCGGAATTGCGTCAGCCGGCACAGAACGCGACATTCGTGACGCCGTCTGGCGACACCTCGCCAGCGACTGGAAGCCCGCCAGCCTCGACACGATCTGCACCGCAACCGTGGATTTGCAGGGATTGCCGGCAGTTTTCGCCCGCATGCTGGCCGGGGGATCGCTCGGGCGCACGCTGGTGGAATTTCCGGAAAGCGCCTGAAGCTGTGTAAAATCGCTGCAATCCCAGGGGGACATTACATGGCTCACATTCTTGTTGTCGACGACTCGCCTTCCCAGCTGCTGGGGCTTCGTCGCGTGGTGGAAAAACTCGGCCACCAGTGCAGCACCGCCGAAGACGGCGCGGCCGGCGTGGAGATGGCCAAGAGCCTGCTGCCCGACCTGATCCTGATGGACGTGGTGATGCCGAATCTCAACGGCTTCCAGGCCACGCGCTCGATCACCCGCGAAGAAAGCACGCGCCACATCCCGGTGGTGCTGGTCACGACCAAGGACCAGGACACCGACCGCATGTGGGGCATGCGCCAGGGCGCGCGCGCCTACATCACCAAGCCCTTCAGCGAGAAGGAATTGGCCGAAGTGGTGACGGAACTGCTCCCGGGCGGCAGCGCTGCCGCCTGATCAATCGAACGCGTCGCGCAGTCCCTCGTAGGCTGCGCGTTGCGCCGGCGTCTGCGGCAGCGGCGCCATGATTTCCAGCTCGACGATCTGATCGCCCGGCGTCTGTCCGGGCAGGCCACGGCCACGCAGCCGCAACTTCTTGCCGGCATCCGACCCCGCGGGGATCTTCAGTTCCACCGAACCGCCCAGCGTCGGCACGCTCATGACCGCGCCCAGCGCCGCCTGCCACGGCATTACGTCCAATATGTAGAGAATGTTGCGGCCATCGACCTCGAAGTCTGGATGCGCCGCGTATTCGATTTCCAGCAACAGATCGCCGCCATTGCTGCCCTGCCCGGCGAGACGGATCAGCTGGCCCGGACGAATGCCTTTCGGAATGCGCACGTCGAGCGATTTTCCGTTCAGGCCAATGCGGATGCTGTTGCCGCCGTAGACGGATTCCAGCGGCACGCTCAGGCGCGCACGCGTTGGCCCCGTCGGTTGTGGCCCGCGCGCACCGCCACGACCACGGCCGAACATCTGCTCGAAGAAATCGCTGAAACCGCCGCTGCCCGGACCACCACCGCCAGCGAAGATTTCATCGAAATCGAAATCGCCGGGCGCGCCATGGAAGCCGCCGCCTGCACCCGGCGGCTGCACATCGTCGCCGGGACGATAGCCGCGCGAACGCAACTGGTCGTAGGCCGCGCGCTTCTGCGGATCGCGCAGCGCCTCGTAGGCCTCGTTGACCGCCTTGAACTTTTCCTCGGCGTCCGCTTCCTTGCTGACATCGGGATGGTACTTGCGCGCCAGCCGCCGGTACGCCGACTTGATCTCCGATTCACCGGCATTCGGCTCGACGCCGAGAATCTCGTAATAATCCTTGAACTGCATTGATCCTCCGGATAGCCGGTCGACGTTCGGCCACGGCCAGGATGATCATTCCATCATGGATCGCGGCGTCTTGCGAAGGGGCGGCGGTCTTGACGCGGTTTTTCCAGTTGCCGGCCTAACCTGCTCGTTTCAACGCAGGCCAATCCATGAGCATCCATCCCGGCGATTCCATTCCATCGATGTCGTTGCAGGTCGCCAGCCCGCAAGGGGCGCAGGACAGCGATACCGCACAACTGTTTTCCGGCAAGCGCGTCGTGCTGTTCAGCGTGCCTGGCGCCTTCACGCCGACCTGTTCCGAACGCCACCTGCCCGGCTATGTGCAGCACTACGATGAATTCGCGAAACGCGACATCGCTGTCTATTGCCTGTCGGTCAATGATGCCTTCGTGATGCAGGCCTGGGGCGAATCGCAGCATGTCCCCGCTGGATTGCTGATGCTCGCCGACGGCAATGGCGCCTTCACCCGAGCCCTCGGCCTCGAGATGGATGCCAGTCCGTTCGGCATGGGTGTGCGCGGCAAGCGATTCGCCCTGTACGCGGAGAACGGCATCGCCCGCGCCATCGAAGTCGAAGCACCGGGTGAATTCCGCGTCTCCAGCGCCGAAGCGATGTTGCAGACCATCGACGCCCTTTCCTCCAATTCCCCGGAGTAACAACATGGCCACAGCGAAGAAAACCAGCGC
This sequence comes from Lysobacterales bacterium, assembly GCA_019510195.1. Classification (GTDB taxonomy): domain Bacteria; phylum Pseudomonadota; class Gammaproteobacteria; order Xanthomonadales; family Xanthomonadaceae; genus Solilutibacter. The sequence continues at coordinate 6,111 of JAEKKW010000119.1, forward strand.
AGGCAAGACGGTTCCGCCCGCGGGCGGGTTCACCGCCGTCAAGACCTTGCGGGAACGCGCGCGCAAGGGACTGGACAAGGGACCGATCACCGCGACCTACACAATCGATCGCAAGGAATTGATCCGTCACCTCAACGATGCACTGGCCACGGAGTGGGTCTGCGTGTTGCGCTACATGCGTCACTACTTTTCGGCGGCAGGCATGCTGGCGGAATCGGTGAAACAGGAATTCCTCGAACATGCCAAGGAGGAGCAGGCGCACGCCGACCAGATCGCTGAACGCATCGTGCAATTGGGTGGCGATCCGGATCTGAACCCGGCCACGCTGACGCAGCGCTCCCACGCCGAATACAAGGAAGGCAAGAACCTGCGCGACATGGTCACGGAAAACCTGGTGGCCGAACGCATCGCCATCGACAGCTACCGCGAGTTGATCAACTGGATCGGTGATCGCGACACCACCACCAAGCGCATGCTCGAAGGCATACTGGCGATGGAGGAAGAACACGCCGACGATTTCCGCGACCTGCTGGATGGCTGGATCGGCGACTGACGTCATCACGCCATTGCATAAGGACATGACGACTGGTTCTGCGGTTTCCGGGATCCTGGTGTTGTCCTGCAACATCGAGGGGCCTAGCATCACTCCATCATTTTCCCGACGAGGTCGGCCATGACGATCTATTCCGATGTCACCCAGCTGGTTGGCCGCACGCCGCTGGTCAGGATCAACCGCATCATCCAGAGCCAGGCCACCGTGCTGGCCAAGCTGGAGTTCTACAATCCCGCCAAATCGGTGAAGGACCGCATCGGCGTCGCCATCGTCGATGCCGCGGCGGCCAGCGGCGAGCTCAAGCCCGGCGGCACGATCATCGAGGCGACGTCTGGCAACACCGGCATCGCGCTGGCGATGGTCGGCGCGGCACGCGGCTACAAGGTCGTGCTGACCATGCCGGATTCGATGAGCAAGGAACGTCGGGCCCTGCTCCGCGCCTACGGCGCCGAACTGGTGCTGACGCCCGCCGCCGAGGGCATGCGCGGCGCGGTCGAACGCGCCGAAGCGATCGCCAGGGAACGCGGCGGCGTGCTCGCGCGCCAGTTCGCCAATGCGGCCAATCCGGCGATCCATCGCAAGACCACCGCCGAGGAAATCTGGAACGACACCGATGGCGGGGTCGACATCCTCGTCTCCGGCATCGGTACCGGCGGCACCATCACCGGCGTCGGCCAGGTGTTGAAGGAACGCAAGCCGTCGGTGAAGGTCTACGGCGTGGAGCCGGCGGAATCTGCCATCCTCAACGGTGGCGCACCGGGCCCGCACAAGATCCAGGGACTGGGCGCGAACTTCGTGCCGGAGATCCTCGATCGCAATGTCTATGACGGCATCATCGACATCCCCGGTGACACCGCGGTGGAATGGGCGCGCCGTTCGGCGAAGGAAGAAGGATTGCTGGTCGGCATCTCCTCCGGCGCCGCGCTCGCAGCCGCCAACCAGATCGCGCAACTGCCGGAAAGCGCAGGCAAGACGATCGTCGTCGTGATCCCCAGCTTCGGCGAACGCTATTTGTCGACGGTGCTATTTGCCGACCTGCTCGACTGAACATGATCGAACGCATTCGTGAGGATCTCGCGGCAGTCCTGTCGCGCGATCCGGCCGCGACTTCGCAATGGGTACCGTTCTTCACCTCCCCGGGTTTGCACGCGCTGTGGCTGCATCGCTTCGCGCATCACCTGTGGCGGACCGGCATGTTGCGCTGGCTGGCGCGCTTCGTCGC
>JAEKKW010000120.1 GCA_019510195.1 Lysobacterales bacterium
ACCGGGCCGATAGCTGCCGTTCGATCCACCTGAAACCACTGCGCCTCGCATCTGCCAGCAGTGCGGTCCGCTCTGTCGCAGCGGAGGCAGCACCACTTTCCTGCAATGCTTCGACGCGCGCCAGTCTGGCGTCGAATGCCTTGTCCAACCAATGGCGGCGCGCCGCATCATCGGCGATGGCCTGCAGCTTGTTCATGGCCAATGCATCGCCGGTTTCACCCGTCAGCTGCGCGGCGATGATGTCATGGGCCAGCACTTTCATTCCCTGGCTGCTTTTGGCTCGCGCCTTGCGCGCTGCTTCCAGTGCAGCATTGCTGGCCGCGGCATTGCCCATGCGTCGTTCGGCCAGTGCGAGCGCGGCACCGGCGTTCGCCTGCCCCGCGGCCTGGTCGTTGGCCTTGAAGCCTTCGATCGCCGCGGACAGCCAGCGCCGCGCCTCCGGCCATTGCCGCCTGCCCAGCGCGACACTCCCGAGCGACAACTCGGCATTCGCCTCGTTGAGCGTGTCCCTGGCCTGATGCGCGGCACGCTGGAACGCTGTCAACAGTGCCTCCGCCTTGTCGGCTTCGCCAAACTCCAAGGCAACCCGCGCACAGTTCATGTCCGCGGTATAGGCCGCATTGGTGTCGGGCATCACCTGCACCAGCGCCATCGCCTGCGTGCAGGCCTCGCGCGCGGCATCGAGTTCGCCGCGGATGTGCAGCAGGTCGGCGTGGATCGCCAGCGAGAACGCCAGGTGCTCGCGCTCGCCGGTCCCGCGATCCAGCGCGATCGCCTGTCGCAGCATCGCCATCGCATCGTCGCTGACGTTCGTGTCCGCCGCGATCTGTGCCAACGCGGCGAGACACCAGGCCTCGCGCACCTTGTCATTGGTTTCCCGTGCCAGCCGCAACGACTCGCGCACCGCGGTCGCCGCGCCATCGCTGTCTCCGGCATCCCACAACGTGATGGCCTGGTTGTCGTAGATGCCTGCCTGCCCGGCGAGATCGCCGATTGCCTGGTACATCGACAATGCGCGCTGATACGCCTCGCGCGCCTGGGTGTTCTGGCCAAGATCGCCAAGCAGGTTGCCGAGGTTCTGGTACGCCCTCGCTTCGCCGCGCGGGTTGCCGATGCCGTGGAATTCCGCTGCGGCGCTGCGCAGCGCCTTCTCGGCATCGGGACCGCGCGGGGAACGCTTGCCCACCGCGAGATGCGCAGCGGCGATCAGTCCCGGATCGCCACGCGCTTCCGCCAGGCGCAAGGCTTCCCTGGCATGGGGGAGCGCCGCCGTGTTGTCTCCCTTCTTGGCGACGGTGACGGCCGCCTGCAGCTCCACCCGGGGATCGCTGTTGGCAGCCGGCAATCGCTGCAATTCCGCCATCGCCTTTTCGGCATCCTCCTGGCGGCCGGCATTGGCCAGCAGATCGGCCAGGCGCAGGCGTGCATCGACCAGGGCCGGTCGCAAGGCCACCCACTCCTGCGCGGCGGCGATGCCCTTTTGCGTGTCGTTGGTCAGCTGTGCGCGCTGCACTTCGATGCGCAACCGCTCCTCGGGCGGAAGCGCGCCTGCATACGACACCGCCATGTTGACGGCGGCCGTCGCCTTTGCGCGATAGCCCATCATCGCGTAGGCATCGGCGAGCGCTGCATACACCGGGGCATACCCTGGCGCCTGCGCCGCGGCCAGTAGCAATTCATCGCGTGCGCGCGCCGGATCGTAACGCTGCAACGCATCCAGTCCAAAGCCCATGTGCCGGGCGATTTCCGCCGTGGCCGGCTGCGCGTTGGCGATCTGCTGCTGCAACAGCGGATCCGCCGACATGCCGAAGCGCGAGCGCAAGTCGACGCCGATGGCCGATACCAATTGCGGGAGTTGCGCCATCGGCGCAGCGCGCGAGAACGATCCGATCGACTTGCGGTTGCCGGCGTCCTGTACTGCGACATCCACTCGGACTTGTGCGGCATCGTCATTGCCTGTCACCAGGTAAACGCCGCTGACCACATAGCGGGTGCCGAGACGCTGTTGCAGGCGTCGCAGCATGTCGGGTGCGTATCCTCCGGCATCCGGCGGCGACAGATCTGCGCGCGCCGTACGCACCTGATCGCCGGGCAATGCGTGCAACTTGCCATCGGCAGCGATTTCGGTCGTGAGCATCTGCTGGAGCGCGGAATCCAGCCAGGCATCCTTGCTGTTGCCGGAGAGATTGCCGAAATCGACGATCGCCACCGCCGTCGGATCGGCGGCCACGGCGGGTGTAGCGCGTTGTTTCATCTGCCAGACGGCGACGCCGAGTCCGCCCGCAGCGAACAGCACCGCTGCAATCCAAGTCATGCGCTGGCGATACCACAGCGATGCACTTGCCGGCGGAACCGTTGCCGCGGCTTCCGCTGGAGACGCGGACGGATCGACAACCGCCGGGGCCGCCGATTCCACGGATGACGCCCCGCCGGCATCGTCGTCCACGACCTCGACCGGGGCGATGAAGCGGTAGCCCAGCTTGGGCACGGTCTCGATGAAGCGGCTTTCGCCCTCGCCGTCCCCCAGGGCGCGACGGAGCAACCAGATGTGCTTGGTCAGGTTCGACTCGTGGACGAAGCCGCGTGGCCACAACGCGGCCATCAATTCATCCTTGCTGACCACGTGGCCGGCGTGCTGCACCAGCAGCACCAGGGTGTCGAAGACCTTGGGCGTCAGCGACACCGGCTGCCCGGCCACGCGCAGGCGACGCTCCGCCGGAATCAGCTCGCGGCCGGCAAAGCGATAGACGCGGCGATCCTTTCCTTCCCCCATCCCCGGGCCTTGGCAGGAATTCCGTCTGGATTCTGCCAGAAAAATGCCGGGCTTCCGGACAGGACGGCAGCGCGCCCAAGGTCCAGCGTGCAGATGAACCGGCATCGCCCCGCATTCATCACCGACAAGGACACAACCATGATGACGAAATGCACCCGCCGCGCCCGCTTGAGCCTCGCCGTGTTGGGCCTGTTCGCGGCATCGGCTCCAATGGTTGGATCGGCCCAAGTCTGTCAGGTTGGCGGCACTCCCCATAGTGGCAATGAGGGTGGCTCCGGAAACATGGCCTGCTCTCCGGATGCATCCGCCTATGGCGCCGGGAATTACGCCGGAACCAGCAACAGCAACGCTTTTGGAGAATCGAACAATGCCTATGGCGAATACAGCAGCGCCTTCGGTTACAAGAACACTGCCGAAAACACCGGCAGCAGTGCTTTTGGCTATCTAGGCCTGGCTCATGGCAAAAATAGTCTTGTGCTCTCCTCGTGGTACGACCGCAATGGCGATGACGCCCCCAATCTCGATCTATTCCTTGGCAGCGGCGGCGGCCCTTTTTCTTTTCCCGACGCATCCAGCGAACTTGCGACTGCATGGGGCGACAACTCGGTAGCCGTAGGCGCGGGTGTGGTGGCAAAAGGATATTTGAGTACTGTTGTCGGCGTGGACTCCACCGCTGACTATTACGGCAGCGCCTTTGGCAACAGGAATACCGCCAGTGGCAATGGCAGCAGCGCCATCGGATCCGCCAACACCGCCACCAACTTCAGCAGCAGCGCCTTCGGCTATCAGAACGCTGCTTATGGCACTGCCAGCAGTGCTTTCGGCTACAACAATACTGCCAGCGGCGGCTATAGCAGCGCCTTCGGCCATAAATCCCAAGCGCTGAATACCGGTAGCACCGCCATCGGTTACCAAGCCGTGGCCGATCGCGATTACACAGTATCCGTCGGCGCAACCGGCGGCGAACACCAGGTCATCCATCTTGCCGACGGCACCGAGGCCACGGATGCGGTGAACCTGCGCCAGCTGCAGGCGGCCGTTGTCACCGCGAACGCCTATACCGATACCGCGATTGCCACCGGTGGCACTGCAGCCAACGCATACACCGTCAATCGTGAAGCTGCCATTCGCACGGATATGGCTGCAGGTGATGCCACCACGTTGAGTGCATCGAAGTCCTACACCGATGCCAGGTCTGCTTCGACGCTGACCGCAGCCAATGCCTACACCGACTCACATCTCACTTCGCTTGGCGCCGATGTCGGGAAATTGCGCAGCGAAGTGAACCAGCGTTTCAACCAGACCGACCGCCGCATCAACACCATCTCGGCGATGGCCACCGCGATGACGCAGATGACGGCCAATGCCGCCAACGGGAATACGAGGAACGGCCGCATCGCGGTCGGCTTCGGCGTTACCGGCGGGCGTACGTCGATGGCGGTCGGCTACGGCGTGCGCGCCGGCCGCGTGACCGTGAGCTTCGGAGCGGCCTTCGGGGGCAGCAAGGGCAGTACCGGCGCCGGCTTCGGCCTCGACCTCTGATCGAACACACCACCATCTCATTTCTAAAAGGACATCATCATGTCTGCACAATTTCCGCGCATCAGCCACCTGAGTCTGGCCCTGCTGGGTCTACTGGCTGCATCGGCTCCGTTGACTGCGTTAGCCCAGGATCCGCCCTGTTTGGACGCCAATGGCAATCTCATCTCGCCGGCACCATCCACCGATCAGGGCAACGAGAATGGAACCAACAATACGACCTGCCAGACGACTGCATCCGCCTATGGCCGAAGCAACGACGCCAGTGGCGACTCCAGCAACGCCTTCGGAAAAGACAATTTCGCCCTCGGTTCCCAGAGCAATGCCTTCGGCAGCGGCAACAGAGCCTGGGGCAATTCCAGCAGTGCATTCGGCAACAGCAACTTCAGCAAGGGCGCCTACAGCAGCGCTTTCGGCTACGGCAATGATGCCAGCGGCGACTACAGCAATGCGTTTGGCTACAAAGGTTTGGCCTCTGGCTACCGCAGCCTTGCCATCTCCGCATGGCTTGATCGCAATTTCAATGGCGTTGTGGACCCTGATGAAATCGCAACTGCCTCGGGCCAATCTTCCGTAGCAATCGGTGCTGCGGTCACCGCTGCGGGCGGCAACAGCGCTGCAATAGGCGTCGATAGCAAAGCCAGTGGCAATTCCAGCAGCGCATTCGGCACCTACAACATCGCCAGCGGGCTTGAAAGCAACGCATTCGGCATTCTGAACACGGCCAACGGTGGCATCTTCAGCAGTGCATTCGGTTCCCGCAACACTGCCAGCGGCTCACAGAGCAACGCTTTCGGATACTTCAACACTGCCAGCGGCAATAGCAGTAGCGCCTTTGGTCAAGGCAATACCGCCACTGGCGCACAGAGCAGTGCTTTCGGATACTTTTCCCAGGCACAGAACACCGGCAGCACTGCCATCGGCTACCTGGCCGTGGCCGACCGCGACTACGCGGTATCCGTGGGTCAAACCGGCGGCGAGCACCAGATCATCCATCTCGCCAATGGCACAGAAGCCACCGACGCCGTGAACCTGCGCCAGTTGCAAGCAGCTGTCACCACTGCAAACGCCTATACAGATACCGCCGTCGCCACCGGAGGCACCGCTGCCAACGCATACACCGACAACCGCGAAGCGGCGATTCGCACGGATATGGCGGCTGGCGATGCCACCACGCTGAACGCATCGAAGTCCTACACGGATACCAAGTCGGCATCGACCCTGTCCGCGGCCAATGCTTATACCGATTCACGACTCACCTCGCTTGGCGCCGACGTCGGCCAATTGCGGGGCGAGGTGAACGATCGCTTCCGACAACAGGATCGCCGCATCGATCGCATCGGCGCGATGGGTGGCGCGATGTCCGCGGCGGCGATGAACACCGCCGGCCTGCCGGGCAGGAATCGCGTGGGCATCGGCATGGGCTCGCAAAACGGGCGTTCGGCATTGGCTGTCGGATACCAGCGGCTGGTGGGACGGAATGTCAGCGTGTCGCTATCGGGCGCCTTTTCCGGCAGTGATCGCGCGGTGTCGGCGGGTGCCGGTTTCAGTTGGTAGGAGTCCGCGATGAAACACCGGCGTCCTGTACTGCAAGCCACCCAGTGCGCACTGTCGGCAATCTTGCTGACAGCCGCATTCGCCGCCTGCCATCGCGTGACCGAAGCATCCGTGCAAACGCTCGACTGGCGCACCAGCCCGCTCGATCTCAACCTGCGCGGCATGAATGGCAAGCGCTTTCGCTTCCGCTGTCCTGCCGGAAAGCCGGCGCCGGAACTGGTGGTCGGCAGCGGCCTGTACACCGATGCTTCGTCGATCTGTTCGGCCGCTGCTCATGCCGGTGTCATCGATGCCGGTCTTGGCGGCGTGGTCGCGATTCAGATACTGCAAGGACAACGCAGCTATGCGGGCAGCATGCAGAACTTCATACGCAGCCAAGGTTACGCGCAACCATGGGGCGGCAGTTTTGCCGTGCTGTCCGCAAATTAACCCCGCCGAACCGCAGCATCCTGTTCATCGTTGCAATCGGAGAATCACACGTCCTGTTCACGACACGGGTGATACGCCGGGCACATGCGCATCTTCCTGCCCGCATTCGTTCTGCTGATTTCCGCGTGTGGCGGCAGCCAGGCCGTCAAGCGGGACAGCAATATTTCGGGGCCAGATCCGGCGTTGCCGGCACCACAACGCAGCCTGATTCCAACCGTCGACATCGCTCCGGAAAAAGGCTGGACCGCCGGCACGGCTCCAATCCCTGCCGCGGGTTTGCGTGTCACGCCTTTCGCTTCCGGTTTGCAACATCCGCGCTGGCTGTACGTATTGCCGAACGGGGATGTCCTGGTAGCGGAAACCAATGGCCCGGTCGGCAAGAGTGGCGTAAAGGGACTGAAAGGCAAGGTCATGGGGCTGCTGATGAAGCGCGCCGGAGCCGGCGTGCCCAGTGCAGAGCGCATCAGTCTGCTGCGCGATGCCGATGGTGACGGTCACGCCGAACTGGTGCAGCCATTCCTTGTCGGGCTGCATTCGCCCTCCGGCATGGCGCTGGTCGGCGACACGCTCTACGTCGCCAATGCGGACGCCCTGGTTTCAGTGCCGTATCGACGCGGACAAACCCGCATCAGCGATCAGCCGCGCCTGGTCATCGCGTTGCCGGGCAAAAGCGGCGAACTCAATCATCATTGGACCAAGAGTCTGCTCGCCAGTCACGATGGCCGCCGGCTCTATGTCGGCGTCGGCAGCAACAGCAATGCCGGCGAAAATGGCATGGCGGTCGAAACGGATCGCGCCGCCGTGTGGGAAGTCGATCCGATTGCGCGCACATACCGCGTGTTCGCTTCGGGATTGCGCAATCCGGTCGGCCTGGCATGGGCACCGGGCACGGATCATTTGTGGGCGGTCGTCAACGAACGCGACGAACTCGGCAATGACCTGGTGCCGGATTACCTCACCGAAGTACATGCCGGTGCGTTCTATGGCTGGCCCTACAGTTATTACGGACAGCACCTGGATCCGCGAGTGAAACCGCAACAGCCGGCATTGGTGGCACGCGCGATCATGCCGGACTACGCACTTGGCAACCATGTCGCATCGCTGGGCCTGGCTTTTTCGAAAGGCGGGAGCTGGAGCGACGGACGCGGCGGTGCCGTGATCGGCTTGCATGGGTCATGGAACCGCAAGCCGCCGGCTGGTTACAAGGTGGTCTTCGTGCCATTCGTCGGTGGCCGGCCGTCCGGCCCGATGCAGGATCTGTTGACCGGCTTCCTTGATGCGCAAGGCGATGCGCGCGGACGACCGGTCGGCATCGCGGTTCAGGCCGATGGCGGAATCCTTGTCGGCGACGATGTCGGCAACACGATCTGGCGATTGAGCGCGGAAAGTAGCGTGGCGAGGCCGCAAACGAAAAAGCGGCCGTGATTCGTCATCCCAAGCCGCTGATTCGAAAG
>JAEKKW010000066.1 GCA_019510195.1 Lysobacterales bacterium
ATCAGCGAGTGGAAGCGCCACCAGGCCGCGCCGGGTCCCAAGGTGTCGCGACGCGCGTTCGGCAAGGAACGGCGATATCCGATCAGCAACGGATACAGGGGATAACCACCAACGAAAACGGGACCCGCGGGTCCCGTTTCTAATGCATCCAATCTGCCGCGATCAGTGGCGACCGATGGCCTCGTCGCCACCGCGCGCGAACGGGTTGAGGCGATGGAAGATCGACGGGTCCTTCGGCCAGCCGCCCTTGAGCCAGGGATGGTTGGGGTCGTTCTGGGTCAGCACGCGTTTGGCGTCGTCGGCCAGTGGCTGGTTGCCGAGGCGCGTATAGGCCTCGGCCAGCACGGCGACGGCATCGTTCTGGTAGGCGCTCTGCGGATAGGTTTCCAGCAGGTACTTGGCGCGATCGGCGGCGCCGACCCAGGCATCGCGACGCAGGTAGTAGACCGCGGTGCCAAGCTCGAAGCGCGCGAACTGGTCACGCAGGAAGATCATGCGCTGGCGGGCATCGCCGGCGTAACGGCTGTTGGGGAAACGCTCGACGATCAGGCCGAAGTCGTTGTAGGCCTGCATCGGCGCGGCGAGGTCGCGCTGGCTCATGTCGAGGTCGAACACGTGCTGCAGGAAGACCGTGTTGCGCGACTGGTTGGCCAGCCCGCGCAGGTAGTACATGTAGGGCACGTTGCGATTGGTCGGATAGGTGCGCAGGAAGCGGTCGATCGAGGAAATCGCATCGTCGTTGTTGTTCGACTTGTATTCCGCGTAGGCCATTTCCATCAGCGCCTGTTCGGCATACGGACCGTACGGGTACTGCGCGATGAGGCGCTTGAAGTCCTCTTCGGCGTTGCCGTAACTGCCGCCCATGATCTGGTCATGCGCCTTGTCGTAGATCTTGGCGACGGGCTGGCCCTCGACGTCCTTGCCCTTCTTCGATTTTCCGAAAGTCTTGCAGCCGGTCATGGCCACGGTGATGGCCAGCAGGAGCATGATGGCCGGGGAGATGGAGCGCAGGCGTGGGGTCATGGATCGCGGGCGGGACGCCGGGAAAGCGGAACCGCGATAATACCCCAGCCGATCCGGCGGCCCCGCCGGCCGGATGAACGCCACCCGACTCATTTGGCCTGCCGTGACCGATTCCCCATCCAACCCCGATTCCGAAACCCTCGTCGCCAGCGTGCCCAACGCGATGGCCGGCAAGCGCCTGGACGCCGCCCTCGCCGAACTGTTCCCGCAATACTCGCGGGCGCGGCTGGCCGCCTGGGTCAAGTCCGGCGACGTCAGCGTGGACGGCGTGCGCGACCTGCGCCCGCGCGACATCCTGCACGGTGGCGAGGCCATCGCGCTGGCGGTGGTGCAGGAGACCCAGACCCATGCCGTGCCGCAGGACATCCCGCTGACGATCCTCCACGAGGACGCCGACCTGTTCGTGATCGACAAGCCGGCCGGCCTGGTGGTGCATCCCGGCGCCGGCAATCCCGATGGCACCCTGGTCAACGCGCTGCTGTACCGGGATCCGGCGCTGGCGGCGTTGCCGCGCGCGGGCGTGGTGCATCGCCTCGACAAGGACACCTCGGGCGTGATGGTGGTGGCACGCACCCTGCCGGCGCAGACCAGGCTGGTGGAGATGCTGGCGGCGCGCGACGTCCATCGCCAGTACCTGGCCGTCGTGGTCGGCGCGCTGGTCTCCGGTGGCACCGCGAATGCGGCGATCGATCGCCATCCGCGCGATCGCCTGCGCATGACCGTGCGCGAGGACGGGCGCGACGCGGTGACGCACTTCCGCCTGCGCGAACGCTTTCGCGCGCATACCGCGCTGGAATGCCGGCTCGAGACCGGGCGCACCCACCAGATCCGCGTCCACATGCAGCACCTCAAGCATCCGATCCTCGGCGATCCGCTGTACGGCGGCGCGTTGCGCCTGCCCAAGGGCGCGTCCGACGAGCTGGCCTCGGCGCTGCGCGGTTTCAAGCGCCAGGCCCTGCACGCCGAAGTGCTGGAGTTCGTGCATCCGATCAGCGGCGAAACATTGCGCTGCCAGGCCGAGGTGCCGGCCGACATGCGTGGCCTGATGCAGGCCTTGCGCGACGACGCGCGCCTGCACGAAGAAGCGAACGCCAATCGCCGATGAGCGCGTGGATCGATGCCGACTGGCCGGCGCCGCTGCGCATCCGCGCGCTGACGACGACACGCCACGGGCTCGGCGTGTCGCAGCCACCGTTCGATCATTTCGATCTCGGCCTGCGCAATGGCGACGATGTCGAATCGGTATTGGAGAACCGGCGCCTGCTGGAGCACGCGCTCGACCTGCCGTCCTCGCCGCGCTGGTTGCGCCAGGTGCATGGTGTCGATGTGGTGCGTTTCGACGATGCATCCGCTGATGGCGAATCCCGGGCCGATGCCGCGGTGACATCGACGCCCGGCGTCGTGCTCGCCATCCTCACCGCCGACTGTTTGCCGATGGTGGTCGCTGCCCGTGACGGCAGCGAAGTCGCGGCGGCGCACGCAGGCTGGAAAGGCCTGGCCGCCGGCGTGCTGGAAGCGACCGTGGCGTCCATGCAGGCAGCGCCCGATCGCTGCGTCGCCTGGCTGGGGCCGGCTGCGGGGCCGCAGGCCTACGAGATCGGCGGGGAAGTGCGTGACGCTTTCATCGCCCATGATCCCCGTGCCGAGTCGGCTTTCGTGGCGACGCGTCCTGGTCACTGGCGGGTCGATCTCCATGCGCTCGCGCGTCAACGTCTCGCCGATGCAGGCATCCATGGGGTGCACGGCGGCGCCCATTGCACCATCAGCGAATCCTCCCTTTTTTTCTCGCATCGCCGCAGCACGTCCGATGGAAGCCGCAACAGCGGACGCATGGCCACGCTCGCATGGATCGAACCTTGAGCATCACCCTGTTCCAGCGCCTGCTCGGCGCCGAGTTCTTCCACCTCGCACCGGCCATTAAGACCTTGCATGGCCGTCGTGGCGAATTCCGCTATGCCGGTGTCGCCAGCGTCCGGCGTGGACGCGGCTTGCCGAAGGCCTTGCTGGCGCGCATCGCGGGATTGCCGCCGACGATGGAAGACGCACCGATCGCGATCCGTTTCAGTGCAGGCTCCGAAGGCGAAACGTGGCAGCGCCGCTTCGGCGCGGCATCGATGCTGACGCGTTTGCGCCGTCGCGACGGCCTGCTGAAGGAGCGGCTGGGCCCGTGCACATTCGACTACCGGCTGGTGCGCGTCGGCAGTGAGCTGGCGTGGACGGTGGAACGTGCGCGCCTGTTCGACATCGTGCCGTTGCCGGCCAAACTGTTCGATGGCGTGCGTTGCCGCGAATCGCAGGACGCCGCGGGTCGCTACTGTTTCTTCGTCGAGGCGAAGCTGCCGGTGTTGGGCCTGCTGGCCCGCTACGAGGGCTGGCTGGAACCGGACGATGGTGCAGGAACGGCCTGAGTCCGCGCTTACCGCGGCAGCAACCCATATTGCCTGAGCCACGGATCGAGCTGGCCGCTCCACCACGCGTAATAACCAATGCCAGCGACGATCGCGATGACGATCAGCCATGCCAGCCAACCCATGCCGCGTTGCTGCCTGCGCGCTGGCGCGTGATGGCGATCGGCGTAAGGATCGGCGGCGAATCCCGCGGAGGGGTTGATCGCGGGCGAGGCGATCGCCGCGGCCATTTCCTCGGCGCGGTTCGGCGGTATTTTCGGTATCGAATTCGGCGAACGCAGCGATGACGATTGCGGCGCGACCGTCGGCATGATCGGCGTCGGTATTTCCATCATCGAGGATTCGATGGTTTCGATGGCGGGTTCGTCGACCCGCGCGGATTCGTATGCGCGCGCGGGTGCAACGTTGCCGGGCAGTCGCCCGCCGGGCGTGAGTTCGCCGACCAGGTGCGGCAACACGCCGGCGATGGCGGCGGAGAGCGTGGCGCGACTGGTGCCAAGGCGGTTGCTCCAGTCGTTGAGCAGGCCCTGGCCGAATACGGTGCCGACGTCGCCCGCGTTCAAGGGGCGTCCATTGGCGGGATTGCCAAGCCACGAGGTGACCATGTCGGCGTGGCCCTGTTCGCGGAAGTTTTCGACGAAACCGCCGAAACCGCCGCGACGGTCATTGAAAATGTAGCCGACCAGCAGACCGAACAATTCGGGACTGCGATCGCCCAATCCATAACGATCGGACAAATCATTGACGACGGCATCGAACATCGGGCTCTCCGGTTGAGCGGCGCCCCCAGCACCACAAATGAATGTTATGCGTCGATCCTAACGGTCGTCGCGGACGTGTTCCTAAACGGGGCTGGAACAAAAAGTGAATACGTATGAGTACCAATGCCTGGCCCGGGATGTTGCCTTGAAATTCGTGCACGGGAACCATATTTCAGGCGTAATGTCGGCCGTCATGCAGGCGGCCCCTACAAGGATCTTCCATGCGCATGGACAAACTCACCTCGCGGTTCCAGCAGGCGCTCGGCGACGCGCAATCGCTGGCGATCGGCCGCGACAATTCCATCATCGAGCCCGCGCACCTGCTGCTGGCATTGCTCGACCAGCAGGGCGGTGGCACGCGCCCGTTGCTGGCGCAGGCCGGCGTCAACGTGCCGGTGCTGCGCGAGCGGCTGGTCGAAGCGCTCGACAAATTGCCGAAAGTCAGCGGCCAGGCCGGCAACATCAGCGTCGGCAACGATCTGTCGCGCCTGCTCAATGTCACCGACAAGCTGGCGCAGCAGCGCGGCGATGCCTTCATCGCCAGCGAACTGTTCCTGCTGGCGCTGATCGACGACAACAGTGATGCCGGACGCGCACTCAAGGCGGCGGGCGGCAACAAGACGCAACTGGATGCCGCGATCGACAAGATGCGGGGAGGAGAAAAAGTGCAGGACGAGAATGCCGAGGAACAGCGCCAGGCGCTGGAGAAATACACCATCGACCTCACCGCCCGCGCCGAGAAGGGCAAGATGGACCCGGTGGTCGGTCGCGACGAGGAAATCCGCCGCTGCATCCAGGTATTGCAACGACGCACCAAGAACAATCCGGTGCTGATCGGCGAACCCGGCGTCGGCAAGACCGCGATCGTCGAAGGACTGGCGCAGCGCATCATCAACAACGAAGTGCCGGAAGGCCTGCGCGGCAAGCGCCTGCTCTCGCTCGACATGGGCGCGCTGATCGCCGGTGCCAAGTTCCGCGGCGAATTCGAGGAACGCCTCAAGGCGGTGCTCAACGATCTTGCCAAGAACGAGGGGCAGATCATCCTCTTCATCGACGAGATCCACACCATGGTCGGCGCCGGCAAGGCCGACGGCGCGATGGACGCCGGCAACATGCTGAAGCCGGCGCTGGCGCGCGGCGAATTGCATTGCATTGGCGCGACCACGCTCGACGAATACCGCAAGTACATCGAGAAGGATGCGGCACTGGAACGGCGTTTCCAGAAGGTCTACGTGGGCGAACCCAGCGTCGAGGACACCATCGCCATCCTGCGCGGCTTGAAGGAAAAATACGCGGTCCACCACGGTGTCGAGATCACCGATCCGGCGATCGTCGCCGCGGCGACGTTGTCGAATCGCTACATCGCCGATCGCCAATTGCCCGACAAGGCCATCGACCTGATGGACGAGGCGGCATCGCGCATCCGCATGGAGATCGATTCCAAGCCGGAGGAGCTCGACCGCAAGGAGCGCCGCCTGATCCAGCTCAAGATCCAGCGCGAAGCCCTGAAGAAGGAGAAGGACGACGCCTCCAGGAAGCGCCTGGCCGATCTCGAGGATGAAATCTCGAAACTCGAGCGGGAATACAACGATCTCGAGGAAATCTGGAAATCCGAGAAGGCCACGCTGCAGGGCGCGACGAAGATCAAGGAGCAGATCGAGGACGCCAAGCTGCAACTGGAAGCGGCGCAGCGCGCGCAGGACTTCGCCAGGATGAGCGAGATCCAGTACGGGACGCTGCCGGAGTTGGACAAGCAGCTGAAGGCCGCGCAGGAGGCCGAGAAAACCGGTTTCACCCTGTTGCAGGACAAGGTCACCGCCGAGGAAATCGCGCAGGTGGTGTCGCGCTGGACCGGGATTCCGGTCAGCAAGATGCTGGAAGGCGAGCGCGACAAGTTGCTGAAGATGGAACAGCACCTCGGCACCCGCGTGGTCGGCCAGGAAGAGGCGATCAAGGTGGTTTCGGATGCGGTGCGGCGTTCGCGCGCGGGCCTGTCCGATCCCAATCGTCCCAGCGGTTCCTTCCTGTTCCTCGGCCCGACCGGCGTCGGCAAGACCGAACTCACGAAGGCACTGGCGGATTTCCTGTTCGATTCGGGCGACGCGATGGTGCGCATCGACATGAGCGAGTTCATGGAGAAGCACAGCGTGTCGCGGCTGATCGGCGCGCCTCCCGGTTACGTCGGCTACGAGGAGGGCGGTTACCTGACCGAAGCGGTGCGCCGTCGTCCCTACAGCGTGGTGCTGCTCGACGAGGTCGAGAAGGCGCATCCGGACGTGTTCAACATCCTGCTGCAGGTGCTCGACGATGGCCGCCTCACCGATGGCCAGGGCCGCACGGTCGATTTCCGCAACACCGTGATCGTGATGACTTCGAACCTCGGCTCGCACCAGATCCAGGAGCTTGCCGGTGACGATTCACCGGAGGCCTATACCCAGATGAAGGCCGCGGTCATGGGCGTGGTGCAGGCGCACTTCCGCCCCGAGTTCATCAATCGCCTCGACGACATCGTGGTCTTCCATCCGCTGACCAAGGCGCAGATCAAGGAGATTGCCGCAATCCAGCTCAAGGGCCTGGAGAAGCGCCTCGCCGAACGCGGCATCACCATCGAACTCAGCGACAAGGCATTCGAACTGCTCGGCAATGTCGGCTTCGATCCGGTCTACGGCGCGCGTCCGCTCAAGCGCGCGATCCAGCAGCAGATCGAGAATCCGCTGGCCAGCGAGATCCTGCAGGGCCACTTCGGCAACGGCGACGTGGTGAAGGTCGACGCGCAAGGCGGCAAGCTGGTATTCGTGAAATGACAACCATCGCAAGGCGCCTGGCCTTGCGATGGGTTTTCGCGATCACCAACTGAAACCGACCTTCCCGTACACGTAGCGCCCGTTGAAACCGAACGGCGACAGGCTGCTGTACGGGAACTGGCCGCTGGTCGAATTGACGAAATAGTTCTCGTCGGGATAGGTGTTGAACAGATTGTCCGCACCGACCGTGAATTTCCAGCCGCCGAGCTTGTAGCTCACCGAAGCATCCGCGATCCACTTCGCGGCGTAGGTCTGGTCGACCGTGGTGGTGGGCGGAACCACGCGCGAGGTCACGCTGCCGTAGCGCGTGCCCGACAGCGTGGCTTCCCAGTCGTGCGCTTTCCACAGGCCGGCCAGCGTGATCTTGTTGCGCGGGAAGCCTTCCTCGATGCGGCCGATTTCGGTGCGGTCGATGCGCTGCAGATTCAACCCGGACGCTGCAAGCACTGCGGGGTTCGGCGCGACGCGGGTGATCTTGGTGCTGCCGTAGTTGTAACCGGCGGTCAGGTCGAGGGTGCCGGCATCGGTGCGCCAGCGATAGCTGCCGACCACGTCGACGCCGCGACTGCGGGTATCGACTGCATTGGTGAAGTAACGGCCACCGTTCACGCCGAAGATGCCCTGCGATTCGAGCAACGCGCGCACGCCATCGCCGGTGAGGTTGGAGGACAGCACGATGCGGTCCTTCACGTTCACCTGGTAGGCGTCGACGGTCACGAACAGGCCGTGCAGCGGCTGCGTCACCAGGCCGAGGCTGGCCGACTTCGACGTCTCCGGCTTCAGCGGTTCGGCACCGAAAGCCTTGGCGACCGGGCTGGTGGCCGGGAAGGTGCGGATTTCGAACGGCACAGGATTGCCCTGCAGGAAATTGGTGCTGACGGTCTGGAAGTACTGCTGCGCCAGCGATGGCGCGCGGAAGCCGGTCGAGAGGGTGCCGCGCAACGCGATGTTGGGCGTGAACGCGTAACGCGCCGAGAGCTTGCCGGACGTCTTGCTGCCGAAGTCGCTGAAATGTTCGTAGCGCACCGCGGCGTCGGCGCTGAACTTGCTGGTGATGTCGGTTTCGGCATCGGCGTAGACCGCGTAGCTGCGGCGGTGGTAGTGGCCGGATACCGAGGGTGCGAAGCCGCCAAAACCCTGCGCGCCCGGCCGATTCGGATTGATCGCGGCATAGGACAGGTATTCGCCCGGCGACTGGTTCCACTTGTCGTAGCGCGATTCGGCGCCGAAGGCCACACTCAACGGCGAAGCGGCGCCGATGTTGAACTGCTTGCGCAGGTCGAGGTTCACCACGTTCTGGGTGGTTTCCAGCGCGCCGTCGTAGAAGTCGTGCGGGGTCGCGGTGCCAAGGCCGACATTGAGCGTGTGGCGGGTATAGAAGTCGAGATGGTTGTAGCCGTAGTTGTAGCTCAGGTCCCAGTCCCAGTCGTTGCCGATGGTGCCGCGTGCGCCCAGCACCGCCGATTGATCCTTCGAAATGTTGTTGATCTCGGGGACGTAGCCGAGCGGGTAGACCGCGGGGACATTGTTGGCGCTGCCGGGTGCGCGGAAGAATGCGTAGGAAGTGATGTCGCGATTGCTGGTGGTTCCCCAGCCATACAACTCGATGCTGTTGGTGAGCTTGAACGCGCCATTGACCGAGAACGCGTGGGCGCGCACGGAAGGATCGCCGAAGATGAAAGCCGTCTGCCCGACCGCTGCCTGCGAGGCCGAGGGCGCACCCGCATACGGGCCGGCGCGATTGGTGTGCTCCTGGCGGTTCACCTGGCCCGACAGGTGCACGGAGCCGCGTTCACCGGCGAACTTGAAGCCGGCATCGCCGGCGACCTCGATCTGCTCGCCATCGCCTGCGCTCATCCTGCCCTGCGAATACGACAGGCTGCCGCCGTGGTCGGTCCCCTTGAGGATCACGTTGACCACGCCGGCGATCGCATCGGAACCGTATTGCGCGGATGCGCCGTCGCGCAGCACTTCGACATGGTCGATGGCCGACATCGGGATGGTGTTGAGATCGACCGGCGCCGAACCGCGACCGACCGAGCCGTTGATGTTGAGCAGCGACGAGGTATGGCGGCGCTTGCCATTGACCAGCACCAGCACCTGGTCGGGGGCGAGGCCGCGCAGTTGCGCCGGGCGGATCGCGCTGGTGCCGTCGGTCAGCGCCGGACGCGGGAAATTGAGCGAGGGCAGCACGCGCGACAGCGCGGTGGCGAGTTCGCTGGTCCCGGTGGCCTTGAGCGTTTCCGCCGAGACGATGTCGATCGGCGATTGCGAGGTGACGACGGTACGGGTACTGGTGCGGGTGCCGGTGACCACGACCTTGTCGAGTTCGCTCTTGTCGGCCTGGGCGGACGGCGCGGGCGCGGCGGCAGCCTGGGCGAAGGCCGCCAACGGAGTGGCGAGCCCGGCGGCAATGGCCACGGAAAGCAGGGAAAGACGGGTCATGGCTGACCTCCTTGTAATTGGTTTAACGCAGAATTAACCCATATCGCTGGCGCGTCAACACAACGAAAGTCATGTGCTTATGCGATTTTGTTGCACTGCGTCATCGATGCTCCGGTAGCGCAATTTGGCGGGCGGGCGGCGGCCACTGTCGCATCTACGCGTGGTACGGGCGCTCGCGCATCCATTTGGTGGCGATCCACTTCTCGCCTGCGGTCACCGGCGCGCCGCCGTGGAACGACATGGTGTCGCTGCGGCCATCGCGATCGGTATAGGCAAAATAGACCGCGTTGCCGGTCTGCGGGACCACCTCGATGTCGCCGTTGGGGAAGGTGGTTTCGCCGCCGCCCTCGACATCGTTGAGATACATCACCAGGGTGGCGACGCGCTGCCCGAACTTCAGGTGGCTGGCTTCGCCGGGCGAAGCGAAATCGAAATAATCGTAATGCGCCTGGTACTCGGCGCCGACGCCGTAGCGCATCACCTGCAGGCCTTCGCCGTGCGGCACCGGAATGCCGGTCAGCGCCTCGATGCGCTTGTCGATGCGATCGATCAGCGCGGTTTCGGCGAGGCGCAACATCACCAGTTCGCTGGTGCGGCGCTCGTCCACCAGGTCGCCACCGTCGACGCTGTTGACCACGGTCGCGCGGCTCATGCGGCCACGCGCATATTCGATCAGTTCGCGGCATTCGTCGGCAGTGAGGAAGTTCGCCAGCGCCAGCACGTAGGGCCGGCCGGAACGGGCGACGATCCGGATATCGCCGTGGTCGGAGGCGACGCGGTTGCGTGCCTCGGCCATCGGAATGGTATGCGCGGGCGTGAATTCCTCGGCCCAGGTGGCGGGTGGCTTGGCGTTCTCGGCGGCCTTGGCCTGCCTGGCGATGATCGAGTCGAGCTTTTCCGGCGTGTCGAAGGCAAGCGCGCAGGCCTGTTCGGTGGTCTTGGCGTCATAGCCGGTGTCGAGCATCGATGCCATCACCATCTCGCGCGAGGTGCCGTCGTCGAGGCGGTCGCGCAACCAGCGTGCGAGGTCGATGTGGAGTTGCAGGCTCATGGGTCCGGATCGTGCAGCGTTGCCAGCCTCCAGTGTAGCGGGCGGGGATCAGTTAGAATGACCGGGCCTCGGTGACCGCGCGAGCGGTTGAAACGGGAATCCGGTGAAATTCCGGAGCTGCCCCCGCAACGGTAGGCGAGCAGAACCCGGCTCTTGGAGTCGATTGGTTCAGGACAGGCGAATGCCACTGTGCTTCGAGCATGGGAAGGCGCCGGATCCGCAACGCTCGCGAGCCCGGAGACCGGCCGAAGCATTCCCGGACATGCGGTGGGCATGGTGGCGGTGATCGCGGCCATGCCGTATTTCCGTTGCCCGTTCCTGCATGTCGTTTCTTTCGACTTTCCCGCGCGGGCAGGCGCGGAGCAGGAGCCAACATGCCGTCCACCACCACTTTTTCCCGCACCACGCTTGCCGTGGCGCTCGCGCTTGCCGCATCGCCGTCATTCGCGCAACAGGCCGATGACAACGCACTCGACAGCGTGACCGTCACCGGAACCCGCAGCGAACGCGGCCCGGCGACGCTCGCCGCCAGCACCACGATCACCCGCGCCGACATCGAACGCCTGCAGCCGTCGTCGCTGCCTGAACTGCTGCGCGGCCAGCCCGGCCTCGCGATCTACAACCAAGGTGGCGAGGGCAAGATCTCGGCGGTATTCCTGCGCGGCACCGGCAACGGCCAGACCCTGGTGATGATCGATGGCGTGAAGGTCGGTTCGGTTTCGGCCGGTTTCGCCGCGCTCACCGACGTCCCGGTATCGCAGATCGAACGCATCGAGATCGTGCGCGGACCCATGTCGTCGCTGTACGGATCCGAAGCGATGGGCGGCGTGATCCAGATCTTCACTCGTCATCCGAATGTCGATGGCGTGGCACCGCACGTCGGCGTTGCCTTCGGCACCTACGACACCTGGAAGGGTGATGCCGGAATCGACGGTCGCCACGGCGGCCTGTGGTATTCCGCCAACGTCGGTTACGACCGCACCCGCGGCTTCAATGCCTGCAATGGTGATCCCGTGACCTTCGCCGGTTGCGGCACCTACGAACCAGATCGCGATGGCTACCGCAACCGTTCCGCCAACGTCGCGCTCGGCTATCGCTTCAACGATGCCTGGAAGGCCGATGCGCGGGTGATGCGCATCGAGGGCGACAACCAGTACGACGGCTCCTGGGCCAACCGCAGCAAGATCGTGCAACAGGTCGCCGGCGCGCACGTGCAGTACGCGCCACTGGCGTGGCTGGCGTTCGACCTCAATGCCGGCCGCAACGACGACCAGTCGAAGAACTATGGCGACTACGGTTTCGCGGGCTACATCAACACGCGACGCGACGCCGCCAGCCTGAAGGCCGACATCGGTACGCGCACCAATCTCGCCACTGTCGGCGTCGACTGGCAGCGCGATTCGCTGGCTAGCGACACTGTCTTCGATGCCACGCGCCGCAACACCCGCGCGCTGTTCGCCGACTGGCGCGGCGACTTCGGTTCGCAACACCTGCAATTGGGCGCGCGCCACGAGGACAACAGCCAGTTCGGCAAGCACGATACCGGCCACGCCGCCTGGGGTTGGGACATCACCAAGGCGCTGCGCGCAAGCGCGAGCTACGGCACCGCCTTCCGCGCGCCGACCTTCAACGATCTCTACTACCCCGGTTTCAGCAACCCGAATCTGCGCCCGGAAACCTCGCGCAGCATCGAACTCGGTCTTGACGGTTCGCAGGGTTGGGGCCGCTGGGGCGTGCACGCGTATCGCAACGAATTGCAGAACCTGATTGCGTTCAATCCGTTCCTGACCTCGCCGCGCAGTCCGTGGGGCATGCCCGACAACATCCAGCGCGCACGCGTCGATGGCATCGAAACCACGCTCGGCACCACGCTGGCGCAGTGGGAGATCAACGCGACCGCGAGCGTGATCGATCCGCGCAACCGCACGCCGGGCGCCGATTACGACAACCTGTTGAACCGCCGTCCGCAACGAATGGGACGCATCGATGCCGACCGCAAGCTGGGCACGTCCGGCCAGTGGAGCGTCGGCGGATCGATCAACGCCGCCAGCCATCGTTTCGACGATCCCTCCAACAAGGTACGCATGGGCGGCTACGCCACCAGCGACCTGCGCGTGGCATATCGCCCGGACGCGGCATGGACGCTGCAGCTGACGGCGCAGAACATCTTCGGCAAGGCCTACGAAACCGCGCGCTGGTACAACCAGGCCGGACGCACCTTGATGTTCTCGGCACGCTGGTCGCCGAAGCAGTAATCCCCGGGCATGGGGAGGTGACCTGTGGCATATGCCGCAGGCCACCTCCCGGCGCACACTCGGGAAATCACCCCCGGGGAGTCGTGCCATGTCGAAATCGTTGCCGCGCCACGCGCTGGCTGTTGCGCTGATCGTCGCCGCCCAGTCCGCATTCGCCGGGACACCGTTGCGCGTCGAATTGCCCGCGGGCAGCGCAGCTGCAAATGGCCGCCTGCTGGTGAGCCTGCTGCCAGCGGCGCAAGCCGAGAAGGCGGCGAAGGACGGCAAGGTCACGCATGTCGAAGTCAGTCCCTTCGGCTATGCCGGCGGCGCATTGATCGGCATGGACGTGCCGGGACTCGATGCCGGCAAGGCATTGCTGGTCGATACCGAAACGATGGCGTATCCATCGGGGCTTTCGACATTGCCGGCGGGCGATTACTACGTGCAGGCGGTGCTCGATACCGCGCGCGACAACAACTACGGCGGCGGCAGCGACGACATTTCCAGCGCGCCGCAGAAAATCACCCTCGGCAAGGGCGGTGACCTACCACTGCTGGTGCTCGACCAGCGCGAACCGGCGCCGGGCGATTACTGGGATCTGCCGAAAGGCATGCCGGAAGCGATGCGCACACAGGTGCTGGCCGCCAAGCCGCATGTCAAGCCACTCGACATCGTCAGTCCGAAGCTCAGCGCGTTCTGGGGCCGGCCGATCCACATGCGCGGCTGGGTGGTGTTGCCGCCCGGTTACGACGCCGGCAAGGATCGCTATCCGATCGCCTATTCCACCCACGGCTTCGGCGGCAACCTGCGCAATTCGCTGTATCCGGCGGCCGCGGCGTCGGCGAGCATGGAGAAGGGCGACACCCCGCCGATGATCTGGGTGTTCCTCGACGAATCGAGCGCCACCGGCACGCATGAATTCGCCGATTCGGTGAACAACGGACCATGGGGCGCGGCACTCACTGAGGAGTTGATCCCGCAGGTCGATCGCGATTACCGCACCGATGGCAAGACCGCGAGCCGTTTCGTCACCGGGCATTCCTCGGGCGGCTGGGCCTCGCTATGGCTGCAGGTGCGTTACCCAAAGGTGTTCGGTGGCGGTTGGCCGACTTCGCCCGATCCCAGTGATTTCCATGATTTCACCGGCGCCGATCTCTATGCGTCGAACGCGAATGTCTACCGCCATGCCGACGGCACGCCGATCCCGCTGGTGCGTGATCACGCCAAGGTGATCGCCAGCTTCGAACAGTTCGCCAAGTTGGAAGAAGTCACCGGTCCGGTGGGCGGACAGATGGCTTCGTTCGAATGGGTGTTCTCGCCGCGCGGCCCGGATGGCCGGCCGATGCCGATGTTCGATCGCCGCACCGGTGCGGTCGATCCGCAGGTGGTCGCCTACTGGCGTGACCACTACGACGTCGCCCATCGCATCACCACGCAATGGAACATGCTCAAGCCCGATCTCGATGGCAAGGTCCACCTGATCGTCGGCACCGCCGACACCTTCTATCTCGACGGTGCCGCCCGCAAGCTCGAGGCGGCGATGAAGTCGGTGGGCGCGAAGACCGATTTCCGTTTCGTGCCTGATCGCACGCACATGGATCTCTACGCCATCGGCGACAACAAGCGCGCGTTGTCGCGGGTGATCGCGTGGGAGATGTATCGCGTCGCGCGCCCGGACGCCAGGTTGCCCGCCGACCTGCCCAAGGTGCCGGTCGAAGCGCCGGCGAAGTGACCCGAACTCCTGAAGGAAACGCATCCATGCAACGCAAACTCCTTGCAGTCGCCACAACATTGTTTTTGCTCGCCCAGCCGTTGCAGGCGGCGCCCACCGACGCCACTGATGCGCAGATCGCGAAGATCGTCAATGAAGGGCTGAGCCACAGTCAGGCCATGGCCAATGCGTCGGAATTGATGGATGGCATCGGTCCGCGCCTGACCAATTCCGAGAATTTCGACAGGGCCGCCGACTGGGCGCTGGGCAAGTTCCGCACCTACGGATTGAGCAACGTCCACAAGGAGTCGTATCCGTTCGGCGTCAACTGGAACCTCGATTCCTGGAACGCGAAGATGGTGCAGCCGCGCGCGATCGAGATGCGCGCGATGCCGGTCGCATGGACGCCGGCGACCAATGGCACCATCACCGCGCCGGTGATCCTTGCGCCGATGAGCAAGAAGGAACACTTCGAGAAATGGCGCGGCAAGCTCGCCGGCAAGATCGTGCTGGTCAGCTTGCCGGGCGAGGCCAGCCAGTCGGAGAAGGGCCAGTTCCATCGCCTCGACAGCAAGGATCTCGCCGATCTCGACAAGTACGACCTGCCGAACGACGAGCTCGAGCCGTACAAGGGCTTCACGAAGTCCGTCTCGTTCGCGCGCGAACTGTCGCAGTTCCTCAAGGCCGAAGGCGCGCTGGCAATCGTGCGCAAGAGCTATCGCGAGAACGGCCTCGTCAGCGGCGAGGGTTACAACATCGATCCGGCGAAACGGCTCGAATTGCCGTTCATGGAATTGTCGTCGGAAGACTATCGCCGGCTGGCGCGACTGGAGACGACGGGCAAGCCGCCGGTGATCAGCCTCGCGATCGCCGCGCATACCAATGACGCCGACACCACGGCCGATTACCTGATCGCCGACATCGCCGGCAGCGATCCCAAGGCCGGCTACGTGATGGCCGGCGGCCACTTCGACAGCTGGATCGCCGCCGATGGCGCGACCGACGACGGCGTGCCAAGTGTGATCGTGATCGAGGCCGCGCGCATCATCAAGAGCCTCGGCGTGCAGCCGAAGCGCACGATCCGCTTCGCGTTGTGGTCGGGCGAGGAACAGGGCCTGCTCGGCTCGATCGCCTACATCGAGAAGCATCTCGCCACCCGCCCGGTCGATCGCAACGCCTACGGCGTCGAGCGTTTCGCCAAATGGACGACGCAGTTCCCGATCACCAAGGGTGCCGACTACGACCAGCTCAAGGCCTATTTCAACCTCGACAACGGCGCCGGCAAGATCCGCGGCATCTACGCCGAGAACAACGTGGCGGCCGAGCCGCTGCTGAAGAAATGGCTGGGGCCGTTCGCCGACATGGGCGCGGGCACCGTCGTCACCAGCCGCACCGGCGGTACCGACCACGAGTACATGCAGGCGGTCGGCTTGCCGGGCTTCGAGTTCATCCAGGATCCGCTCGATTACGGCAGCCGCGTCCACCATTCGAGCATCGACACCCTCGACCACGCCCCGCCGGACGACGTGCGCCAGGCAGCGACGGTGCTGGCGGCGATGCTGTGGCAGGCGGCGAACAGCGACGCCGTGCTGCCGCGCCCGCCGCTGCCGACCGCGCCGAGCAAGAGCAATCCGTTCAAGGTGGATGACCCCGATAAAGATTGACCGGCTAAAATGGCCGGATGATCTCCTTCCGCAATTTCGCCCTGCGCCGGGGCGAACGCCTGCTGCTGTCCGATGTCGACCTGGCCCTCCACGCCGGCTATCGCGTCGGCGTGGTCGGCCGCAACGGCGCCGGCAAAACCTCGTTGTTCGCCGCGTTGCTGGGCGATGTCGAGCCCGACAAGGGCGACCTCGATCTTCCCGGCAAGGCGCGCATCGCCAGCGTTGCCCAGGAAACGCCGCACCTGCCCGATCCCGCGCTCGACTTCGTGCTGTCGGGCGATGTCTCGCTGCATGACGCCGTGCGCATGGAGCGCGAGGCGATGATCAGCGAAGACTGGGAGAAGGTCGCCGAAGCGCATCACCTGCTGGCCGAACTCAACGGTTACGACGCCGACGCGCGTGCCGGCCGCCTGCTGCACGGCCTCGGCTTCCCGGCGACCACGCATGATCGCGCGGTCTCCGATTTCTCCGGTGGCTGGCGCGTGCGCCTCAACGTGGCGCGCGCGCTGATGACGCCGAGCGACCTGCTGCTGCTCGACGAACCGACCAACCACCTCGACCTTGACGCCGTGGTATGGCTGGAAGACTGGCTGCGTCGCTACGACGGCACGCTGCTGGTGATTTCGCACGATCGCGAGTTCCTCGACAACGTCACCACCCACATCCTCCATCTGCACGACGGCAAGGCCAAGCTCTATATCGGCAACTACACCGCGTTCGAGCGCCAGCGCGCCGAACATCTGCGCCAGCAGCAGATCGCCTTCGAGAAGGAACAGGTCGAGCGCGCGCACCTGCAGAAGTTCATCGATCGCTTCAAGGCCAAGGCCAGCAAGGCAACCCAGGCGCAGAGCCGCATGAAGCGTCTGGAAAAACTCACCGGCACCGAAGCGGTGCGCGCCGAACGCGGCATCCACATCGATTTCCCGGAACCGGCGCGGATGCCGAATTCGCTGCTGTCGCTGCGCCATGTCGACGCCGGTTATGGGGAAGACGCGAAGATTCTTTCGGATGTCGGCTTCGCGCTGGAGGCGGGCGACCGTATCGGCTTGCTTGGTCCCAATGGCGCCGGCAAATCGACGCTGGTGAAGACACTGGTCGGCGACCTCGCGCCGATGTCGGGCGAGCGCAGCGCGCATCCCGATCTCGTCATCGGCTACTTCGCCCAGCACACGGTGGAATCGCTGGTCGCCGGCACTTCGCCGATCGATCACTTCAAGGAACTGTCGCCGAACACCGCGACCCAGGAGTTCCGCAACTTCCTCGGGCGCTGGCAATTCGCCGGCGATCGCGCGTTCGAGGCGATCGACAATTTCTCCGGTGGAGAAAAGGCGCGACTGGCGCTGGCCCTGATCGCCTGGCGCAAGCCCAACCTGCTGCTGCTCGACGAACCGACCAACCATCTTGATCTCGAGATGCGCGAAGCCCTGGCCGAAGCACTCAGCGATTTCGACGGCGCGATCGTGATGGTCAGCCACGACCGCCACCTGATCGGCCTGGTCTGCGACCAGTTCTGGCGCGTCCACGATGGCGAGGTCGAGCCGTTCAACGGCGACCTCGACGATTACGCCGCGTGGTTGCGTTCGCGCCCTGCGGGTGGCGAGTCGAAACCGGAAGCGAAGAAGGAAACCGCGCCTGCACCGGCCCCCGCGCCTGCCCCAGTCGCGAAAAGACCTGCGAACAAGATCAACCCCCACAAGCTGTCGCAGGCCGAAGCGCGGGTCACCCGGCTGGAGGAAAAACTCGCCGAATGCGACGCGCAACTGGCCGATCCGGCGGTGTATGCCGATGGCGCCCGAGTCGCCGATATCGGTCGCATCCAGATGCAGTTGCGCGGAGAACTCGAACAGGCCGAAGGCGAGTTGCTGGCCCTGTACGGGTGACGTTGGGCCTTGCAGCTCAGGCGCGCAGGCGGGCCAGCGCGCGCAACAGCCAGGCGATGGCGAGGAAGGCCAGACCGAGGACGAGGCAATGCACCAGGGTGCGGGTGATGCCGAGCGCGGCCATGTCGATGAAGGGATAGGGGTAGAACCCGCTGATCGCGCCCCGGACCAGTGCGTATGCCGCATAGAACGCCGGCCATCGCAGCCAGCGCCATGGCTCCGTCGCCGCGATGCGTCGGCGTGGCGGCAGCACCAGCCACCACGCCAGTGCAGCCAGCGGCACCACGTAGTGCAGCAGCAGGTTGGACAGCCAGTCCAGTCCCTCGGGATCGGCGAGACCGCGCAGCAGCAGGAAATAGCCGAGTCCGACCAGCACGATCGCGCTGACCGCGCAGCCGCGCCACGGCAGATCGCGGCCGCCATCGCCGCGTCGTGCCGCGACCGTCGCGACGACCGCCACCAGCAGATTGGTCAGCACGGTGAAGTAGGCGAGATACATCCACGCGCCATGGACGATGCCGTTGCCATTGGCCAGCGACAGCTGCAGCGACAGGAACAGCTGCAACAGCAGCCCCATCCATGCCAATGCGGCCACGATCGCTGCCATGGCGCGCGGATTGATTGCGATCACGGTTTCAACGGGCGCCGAAACGGGCGCGGCAACCGTTGCTGACCCACAGGCCCTGACGGGTGTTGTAACCCCAGCTGCGATTTTCGGTGCAAGCGGACCCGGACAAGCGCTGCATTACATAGGGCCGGCCCTGGTTGCGATCCCAGGCACAGGTGGTGTGGCGCGAATTCTGGCTGGAACAAGTCACCGAATAATTGTTGGCGATGCGGGCGAATTCGCCGCGGCAACCGTGGTTCACCCAGACCTGGCCATTGCGCGAGTCCCAACCACGCCCGCGTTCGCAGCCGCTGTTCGAGAGTTGCCGCACCAGGCGCGATTGCCCCTGCCACGGCGTGCGGCAGGTGTTCATGCGATTGCCGGTGCTTTCGCAGCGGATGGTCTGCATGCCCGGTCCGGGGCCCGGGCCGGGAACGCCACCGCCATTGCCGGCCAGCGATCTGGCGATGTCCGACTTGATCTGGCTGAAGGTCCAGTTGGAGCGATTGACCTGGTCGAGATAGAAGCGCAGCTGGTCATTGGGGATGGCGCGGCCGCGCGACTGTTCGGAATATTCGAGACTGATCACGCGGATCTGGTCGTTCTGCGACAACGTGCGCAGGTTCTCCGGCGCATAGGCGCGGGCCTGGACCTGGGCGCCGGCGGTGGCCGGAACGAGCAAGGCCAGGGAGAACGCAAAGACGAGCGATTTGAGCAATGAAACCATGACAACCCCTCCCTCATAGATGGCGTATGGATATCCTGCAGCGGCGCTTCGGTTGAAAACGGTGCGCCAGGCCCCACAATAGCGGTTTGCACCCCGCAACACACGCCATGCCCATCTATGCCTTCGTCTGTGACACCTGCGGCCACGAATTCGACCGCCTGCAGAAGATGTCCGACACTGATCCCGACACCTGCCCGAAGTGCGGCGCCCACACGGTCAAGCGCATGCTGACCGCGCCCAGCTTTCGTCTCGCTGGCGGCGGCTGGTACGAGACCGATTTCAAGAAGGACGGCGACAGGAAGCGCAACCTGGCCGGGGATGGCGGCGGCGATTCGAAGCCCAAGGCCGAGGCCACACCGAGTCCGACTCTGGCCCCGGCACCGAAGCCTGCAACGCCGAAACCGTCGGATTCCTGATCCCGGCGGCGTCCGGGCTAAAATACGCGGCTTCTATCAAGCAAACTCCGGCACTGGCCGGGCTTGCAGCTGATTCCCCGGAGTTTCCATGCGTGACCATTTCTGCGGCCTGATCGACGAAACGTTGATCGGCCAGACCGTGACCTTGTGCGGCTGGGCCGATGTCGCCCGCAACATGGGCGGCCTGGTCTTCATCGACCTGCGCGACCACGAGGGCATCGTCCAGATCGTCGCCGAGCCGTCGTCCGCAGAAGGCAATGCCGAAGTGCTGGCCGTCGCCGCGCAGATCGGTTACGAGGATGCGCTGCAGGTGACGGGTGTGGTCCGCAAGCGCGAATCGGTGAACAACAAGATCCGCACCGGCCAGGTCGAAGTCGTCGCGACGAAGATCGAGGTGATGAACAAGGCCGAGCCGCTGCCGTTCCATCACCACGAGAATCCGGGCGAGGACGTGCGCCTGAAGTATCGCTATCTCGATCTGCGCGCGCCGGAGATGCAGCGCAAGATGCGCACGCGCACG
The DNA here is from genome assembly GCA_019510195.1 of Lysobacterales bacterium. GTDB lineage: Bacteria > Pseudomonadota > Gammaproteobacteria > Xanthomonadales > Xanthomonadaceae > Solilutibacter. The sequence goes on from JAEKKW010000066.1 coordinate 20,255, forward strand.
AAGTTGGTCGCGAACCTGCGCCGCTGGCTCGACGAGCGCGGCTTCCAGGACATCGAGACGCCGATCCTGACCAAGGCGACGCCGGAAGGTGCGCGCGACTTCCTGGTTCCCGCGCGCATGCATCCGGGCGAGTTCTACGCGCTGCCGCAGTCGCCGCAGCTGTTCAAGCAGATCCTGATGATGGCGGGCTTCGACCGCTACTACCAGATCGCGCGCTGCTTCCGCGACGAAGCGCTGCGCGCCGACCGCCAGCTCGAATTCACCCAGCTCGACATGGAGTTCGCGTGGGTGGACGAGAAGACGGTGCAGGGCACCGTGGAAGACATGATCCGCGCGGTATTCAAGGAAACGATCGGCGTCGAACTGGCGAGTGAATTCCCGCGCATGACCTATGCCGAAGCGATGCGCCGCTACGGTTCCGACAAGCCTGACCTGCGCATCGCGCTCGAATTCGTCGACGTCGCCGGGCTGGTCAGGGGCAGCGAGTTCAAGGTGTTCACCGATGCCGCCAACGACGCCGATGGCCGTGTCGTCGCCCTGCGCATTCCCGGTGGCGCGTCGTTGTCGCGCAAGCAGATCGACGAATACGCCGCCCACGCCGCCAAGTTCGGTGCCAAGGGCCTCGCCTACGTCAAGATCGACGAAGCCGGTGCGGTCAACTCGCCGATCGCCAAGTTCTTCTCCGACGATGCGTTCAAGATCCTGGTCGACGCGATCGGTTTGAAGAATGGCGATATCGCTTTCTTCGGTGCCGGTGCGTACAAGACGGTCAGCGATTTCATGGGCGCGCTGCGCCTGAAGGCCGGCAAGGATTTCGGCCTGGTCGCCGCAGGCTGGGCGCCGTTGTGGGTCACCGATTTCCCGATGTTCGAATGGGACGACGAGGAGCAGCGCTACGTCGCCCTCCATCATCCCTTCACCGCGCCGGCGGTCGACAGCATCGACGATCTCCGCGCCAACGCGAAGACGGCGGTGTCGCGCGGCTACGACATGGTGCTGAACGGCAACGAGATCGGCGGCGGTTCGATCCGCATCCACAATACGAAGATGCAGTCGGCGGTGTTCGAACTGCTCGGCATCGGCGCAGAGGAAGCGGAAGCGAAATTCGGCTTCCTGCTTGACGCGCTCAAGTACGGCGCGCCGCCGCATGGTGGCATCGCCTTCGGCATCGACCGCATCGCCGCGCTGATGGCCGGCAGCGAATCGATCCGTGACGTCATCGCCTTCCCCAAGACCACCGGCGCGCAATGCCTAATGACGGGTGCGCCATCGGAAGTGCCGGACAAGCAGCTGGCGGAAGTGCATATCCAGGTGCGCGCAAAGGAAAAGTGATCATCCGTCGCGCCAATGCCGCCGATGCCGAAACGCTGTCGGCATTGTCGCGCGATACCTTCACCGAAACCTTCGGCCATCTCTATGCGCCGGCCGATCTGCGCGATTACCTCGATGCCAGTTATGCGCCGGCACGCTATGCCGCGCAGATGGAAGAACAGGGTTGCGCGCTCTGGTTGCTGGAAGACGAAGGTCGTGCACGCGGCTACGTGATGGCCGGTCCCTGCAAGCTGCCGCACGCCGGCGTCCGTCCCGGTGACATGGAACTGATGCGCCTGTACGTGCATCGCGAACTCCAGAACGGCGGCCACGGCGCGCGCCTGTTCGCGCAGGCGATGGAATGGATCGCGGCCAACGGCCCGGCATCCTGCTGGCTCGGGGTGTGGAGCGAAAACCTCGGCGCCCAGCGCTTCTACCAGCGCCACGGCTTCACGAAAGTCGGCGAATACCTGTACGAGGTCGGCAATGCAAGCGACCTGGAGTTCATCTTCCGCCGCGACATGGAATGAATGGACGCAGGTGCATACTGGGCGCCCCGATCATGGAGAACGTCCATGCGATCCACAACGATGATGCTTGCGATGTCCGCGTTGTTGCTGGCCTCGTGCGCGAGTACCCGGACCCGCGAGCCGCAGGCGCTGCAGCTGCCCGCGAACGATCGCGTCAACGTGTCCTGGGCCGATCCCGCGACCTTCAGCGAACACAGCTGCGATTTCGCGCCCGGTGGCCGTGACACGGCCTGGGTCGGCGATCTTGCCAGATACACCCGCGACCGCGCCGAAAAGAGCCTGCCGGGCGGCGCCCGCCTCGACGTGCATTTCATCGACATCGATCGTGCCGGCGAGTGCCTGCCCAATGGCCGCGCCGAGCAGATCCGCGTCATCCGCGACATGTATCCGCCGCGGATCACCCTGCATTACCGCCTGTCGGGCAATGGCGTGACTGCGACCAATGCCGATGCAAGGCTGAGCGATCTCGCTTTCATGATGAACGCCCCGGGGTTGCCGGGGAACAGCGATCCGCTGCGCTACGAGAAGCGCGTGATCGACGACTGGTTGCGCAAGCTGCTCGGCAAGCGTTGATGCCGCGTCCGCGCGTGGTGTGCCTGGGTTCGCCGCCGGCGGGAAGCCGGGCCGCCGCGGACGGAAACCCGGATTCCGGGGCTGGCCGACCATGTGCCTGGCCGCGGCCAGCCACAGTGGCCTGATTTTCTCGCGGGAAGCGGCCAACCACGCCGTCCGTTTCCTCGGCGACGGTCGCTTGGGGTCGATACCGGCACTGGCGGCGATCGCCTGAACCGAATCTCGCAAACCGTATAAAATCGCGACTTTCCCAATACCAACAAGACGGTTGCATCCATGGGTCGTGGTCCCTCGATCGAACAGCGCAAGAACGCCGTCGATGCCCAGCGCGGCAAGATCTTCACCAAGGTGATCCGCGAGATTTCCGTGGCCGCGCGTGCGGCCGGCGGCGATCCGGCGAGCAATCCGCGCCTGCGCAGCGCCATCGACAAGGGCCTTGCCGCCAACATGAGCAAGGACGTGATCGAGCGCGCGATCAAGAAGGCGACCGGCGAGCTCGAAGGCGTCGAGTACGAGGAAATCCGCTACGAGGGCTATGCGCCGGGCGGGGTCGCGGTGATCGTCGATTGCCTCACCGACAACCGTGTGCGCACCGTCGCCGACGTCCGCCACGCCTTCACCAAGTTCGGCGGCAACATGGGGACCGAAGGCTCGGTCGCTTTCATGTTCCGCAAGCTCGGGGCGCTGAGCTATGCCGCCGGCGCCGACGAGGATCGCGTCACCGAAGCGGCGATCGAGGCGGGTGCCGACGATGTCGTGGTGTACGACGATGGCGCGATCGACGTCATCACCTCGCCGGAAGCATTCAACGACGTCAAGGACGCCATGGTCGCGGCCGGACTCGCCCCCGATCTCGCCGAAGTCACCCTGCGCGCCGACAACGACATTGCCGTGGGCGGCGATACCGCCGACCAGGTGCGCAAGCTGCTCGCGCGCATGGAAGAAATGGACGACGTGCAGTCGGTGTATTCCAACGCGGAACTGCCGGAGTGACGATGTGCCCGTGAGCGGCGCAATCGTGCCGGGGAAAATACGCATCCTCGGCATCGATCCCGGGTCGCAGCGCACCGGCGTCGGCATCATCGATGTCGCCGCGGACGGCAAGCTCGCGCATGTCCATCATGCCGCGATCAACCTGCTCGGCGCCGAGGATTTCCCGCAGCGGCTGGGCGAACTGGTCGCCCGCCTCGGCGAATTGCTGGTCGAATGGCAGCCGGACGAAGTGGCGATCGAACAGGTCTTCATCGCCCGCAATGCGATGTCGGCGTTGAAGCTCGGCCATGCGCGCGGCGCGGCGATCGCGACCTGTGCAAGCCGCGGGCTGAAGGTGAGCGAATACGCCGCCAAGGAAGTCAAGCTGGCGCTGGTCGGGCGCGGAGGCGCCGACAAGGAACAGGTGCAGCACATGATCGGCGCGATGCTGAATCTCAAGGGCAAATTGCAGCCCGATGCCGCCGATGCGCTGGCGATCGCGGTGACGCATGCGCACGTGCGCGCGAGCGCGGCGCGGTTGGGCGTCGGCGTGCGCCAGGCGTGGGCGAGGAGATGAAGCGATGATCGGCAGGTTGCGCGGAACAATCATCCACAAACAACCGCCGTGGCTGGTGGTCGATGTCCACGGCATCGGCTATGAGCTGGAAGCGCCGATGAGCACGTTCTACGACCTGCCGGAAGTCGGCAAGGAGGTGGTGCTGTTCACCCATTACGCGCAGAAGGAAGACAGTGTCTCGCTCTACGGATTCCTGACCGAAGGCGAGCGCCGGCTGTTCCGCGACGTGCAGCGTGTCAGCGGCATCGGTGCCAAGATCGCGCTGGCGGTGCTGTCGGGCGTCAGCGTCGACGAATTCGCGCGGCAGTTGCAGTCCTCCGATGTCACCGCGCTGACGCGCATTCCCGGCATCGGCAAGAAGACCGCCGAGCGCATGGTGGTCGAGTTGCGCGATCGCGCCGCCGATCTCGTCGGCAGCGGTCCGGCCTTCACCGCGCAGGGCCCGGCCGACCCGCAGTCGGAATCGCTGGTCGCGCTGCAGCAGCTGGGCTACAAGCCGGCCGAGGCCGAGCGCATGGTCAAGGCGGTGGCCGTTGCCGGCGACAGCGTCGAGGCGATCATCCGCAAGGCCCTGCAGCAGGCGCTGCGCTGATGCCATCACGGCGTCGGCGTACCATGCGCCCCTGGACGGTCTCCCTCCCGAAATGAACGACCACCCGAACCCCCCGGAACACGCGCAACCCGGCCATGGACACCAGGCGCCGGGCGGATTGCCGGGCCTGGTGCTGGGCGCGATCGGCGTGGTCTTCGGCGACATCGGTACCAGCCCGCTCTATACCCTCAAGGAAGCCTTCATCCCGCACTACGGGTTGACCCCCGATCACGACACCGTGCTCGGCGTGTTGTCGCTGGCGTTCTGGGCGCTGATGATCGTGGTGACGCTGAAGTACGTCACCGTCATCATGCGCGCCGACAACGAAGGCGAAGGCGGCATCATGGCGTTGATGGCGCTGGCGCAGCGCACGCTCGGCAAGACCTCGCGCTCGTTCTACGTGGTCGGCATCCTCGGCATCTTCGGTGCGTCGCTGTTCTTCGGCGATGGCGTGATCACGCCCGCCATCACCACGCTGTCCGCGGTCGAAGGCCTCGAAGTCGCGGCGCCGGCGCTGCACCGTTTCATCCTGCCGCTCACCATCGTCATCCTGATCGGATTGTTCGTCAGCCAGCGCTTCGGTTCGGCCAAGGTCGGGCGCGTGTTCGGGCCGATCATGGTGGTGTGGTTCCTGGCGCTGGCGGCGATCGGCATCCACAACATCGTCGATGCGCCGGAAGTGATCCACGCGCTGAATCCGTGGTGGGGCGCGCGCTTCTTCGGCGAACACGGCTGGCACGGCATCTTCATCCTCGGTGCGGTGGTGCTGGCCGTCACCGGCGGCGAAGCGTTGTACGCCGACATGGGCCATTTCGGCGCCAAGCCGAT
>JAEKKW010000105.1 GCA_019510195.1 Lysobacterales bacterium
ATGATGTTTCCCGGAAAGAACTGCCGGGCCGCCCCACGCGGGCCCGGCAAAAACGCCATTCATAGGGAAGATAGGAACGGCAAACCTCAGACGGCATGTGCATCATGGGGGCTGCCGCGCATCACGTCAGAACCACACGCCGAACTGGACGCCGTAGGTGCGTGGCGCGAGGTACTGCGACACGTACTGCAGCGAGCCGTCACCCATCTGGAAGCGGCCGGCACTGGTGCGGGTCTTCTCATCGGACACGTTCTGCACGTACGCGTTGACCCACCACTTATCGCCCGGCTCGCTGTAACGCAGCGACAGGTCGCCGCGCGTGTACGCCTTCTGCCGGTCGCCCGACCCCAGGTTGAAGTAGCTCAGCCACTGCGAACTCTGGTACTGCGCACTGACGCGTGGCGTGAGGCGGCCGCCGTTGGCAAGGTGGAACGTGTGCTCGTAGATGCCGGTGAGCGATATGTTCGGCGCATGCGGCAGGTCGTTGCCGGTGACGTTCATGCAGTTGGCGAGGTTGGATTCCGGCGGGCATGCCGGCAGGCCCTGGTAGTCGTTGGACCCGGCATAGACCAGCCTGCCGAGTTCTTTCTTCGGAATGGCCGAGAAGATCAGGTTGAAGCGATCGTCCTTCTGCTGATAAGCCAGTTCCGACTCGATGCCGAACACCTTGGTGCTGCCGCCCACGTTGGAGAAGCCCAGGCCGTGGTTGCCGTCGGGATAAACGATGGGCGCGGAAAGCTGGAAGTTCTTGAAGTCTTCGTAATAGACGGCCGAGTTCCACGTCATGTGGCCATCGAAGAAGGTGAACTTGCTGCCGATTTCATAGTTGGTCAGCGTTTCGGGCTTGTACAGCGTGCCCGCGTCCTGCGTGCCGCCGGACTTGTAGCCGGTGGACACGCTCGCATAGAGCAGGCCGTTCTCGCCGACGTCGGTATCCAGGCGGACCAGCCAGGTCGGCTTGCTCTTGCTGTACTTGGCGCTGTTCCGCTGCGAGATGTTGAAACCGTTCGACGGATCGGGATACACGTCCGGGGAGATCGGCACCTGCGGCACGTTCGGGTCGTAGTTCCAACCCCAGTTGATGCCGCCCTTGTTCTCCTTGTCGTCGTGCGACCAGCGCACGCCGCCGGTGAGGCGCCAGTGGTCGCTGAGATGCCAGGTGGCCTGGCCGAACAACGCGTACGACTCCACCGTTTCCTTCGGCTGGATGAAGGAACCCTGCCAGCTCACGGTGCCGTAGCGCGTACCGTTCATGATGGGGATGTCGAAGCGGATGTCGTTGTCTTCGTAGCCGTAGTACGCACCGAGGATCCAGTCCACCGTCTGCGGCCCGACGGACTTCAGGTTGATTTCCTGGCTCCAGCTCTTGTAGTTGGAGTCGTTGGTGCGATCGTCCTGGTAGACGCCATTGGTGGTGAAGCTGGTGGGCACGCTGACACCGACGTCCTGGTCGAAGTCGCTCTTGCCGGAGTACTTGTTGTAGCCGGCGATGTAGCTGAGCTGCACGCCGTCGTTGATGTTCCAGTCCATGCGGCTGCGCACCGTATGGGACGTACGGTCCAGGTATGGCGCGGTATCGATCAGCGCGGACCAGAAATCCTGTCCCTGGCGCGGCGTCTGCATCAGGCTGAGGCTGGGCGTGCCACGATCCCGGAAGTACTCGTACGACAGGTTCCACTTGAATGCATCGCTGGGCTGCCACAACGCGCTGACGCGCGCGGCGGACTGGTCCTGCGAGTTGTACTTGTTGCCGCCCTGCACGTACTGGCCCGGGTCGATCGGCTTGAAGTTGACCAGCGAGCCCCCGGAGATGGGCGACGCGAGATATGCCTGCTGCTGCTGCGTCACCGTGGGCAACTGGCCCGACGGCTTCTGGTAATCGACGTAACCGTCGTGCTCCTGGTGCACCACGGCGACACGCATGGCGAAGGTGTTGCTGATGGGCAGGTTGAACGCTGCGCGCGCGCCGGTCTGGTTGAAGTTGCCCGCTTCGACCTGCGCATTGCCGTAGAAGCCCGCGCCGATATCCGGCTTGGCCGTCTGGAAGCTGATGGCGCCGGCGGTGGAGTTGCGACCCCAAAGGGTGCCCTGCGGGCCACGCAGCGTTTCGACGCCATCCATGTCCAGCAGAAGACCCGACGCGGCCTCGGCGCGTGGCGCGTACACGCCGTCGACGAAGGTGGCGACTTCCGGATCGGCGTACTCGGTCTTCGCGCTGTCGTTGCCGATGCCGCGCATGGTGAGCGTCACCACGCCATGATCGCCCTGCGACGTACCTTGCAGGCCGGGTACCAGCTTGGTCAGGTCCTGCACGGTCATGACACGCTCTCTGTCGAGCGTGTCGACGGTGATCGCCGTCACCGCCACCGGTGTTTTCTGAAGCGGCGTCTCGCGCTTGGTCGCCGTGACCGACACGGCGTCCAGGTTCTGTACTTTCTTGTCAGCGGCCCCTGGATTCCTGGACGGCGGGTTTTGCGCCGTCGTGTCCTGGTCCGCCGCGAACAGCGTGCCCGGAGCGAACGCGAGTGACATGGCGACATACAACAACTTGCGATGCAGATTCATCTGGCTCTCCCCAACAGTCGTTCGGATAAGTGTTGTCCGCCGCACACGTCGGCCATGACAAAGATTCCCCTACTTCCCCACGGCGCCCATACCCAGAATGACAGCGCTGTCATTGCTGGATGATAGAGCGCCATGCCGATGAATGCTTGCCGCATGGCAGCACGTCATCGACGCATTACAAACTCATGCTGCACAGCCCCGCGAGCTGCTTGTCGCGGCTTTCAACAAGTGGATATTGGTGCAGAGCAAATAAACAGCCGGCACCCGAACCACGAAGACGAGCTTCATGGCTTGTCACCGTGAGTCGGGCACGTCAACGTCCGGTCCGCTACCGTGCCGAGTGACACATCGGTGATGGCGACCTGCCCGCCGGAATGACTGGACCATTCAAACGGCCGATCGATCTTGCTCATGTTCGCGCCAGCGTCGCGGAAGCATTTCAACGGAATGCCCACGCGCAGCCACTGCCCTTTAGGCAAGGCGGAAAGCTGCTGTCCGACGGATACCTCGCCACCACAACCGGCACCGCAGCCGATGCCGACGGTCGACGTATCCCCTGGTGACATCGCATCGACGCGCAGCGTGGTCACCAGCAAGACGTCGCCGTTGGTTTCGCGGTCCACATCGAGCGGCGCGGGCGCCACCAGTTCGACACGTGCGGCACCGGCATGGGCGCCCGACCAGGTCAGGCTGCGTGCGTCTTCCTGCGCTTTGTAATCGAGCGCGCTGATCTGCAGGCTGCCGTCCGGCGTCGCGGCCGGTATGGCGCCGACATTCATGGCCTTGCCGTTCGCGCCGGTCAGGCGCACCACGAAATCCTGTGCCGGCTTGCCGCGGGTGAAGTAGACGCCGGCCTGTCCGGAACTCAGCACGATCCCAGCATCCTCGGACAACGCACCGGTGTTCCCACGATCGGCATAGGTCAGACCGAAGCCATAGGGGAACTGCGGACGCTCGCCTCGTGCGGCTGCCGCGACCGGTACCTGTATCGCGTTACGCGGCCACGCATAGGCCAGCTTGCCGTGGAAATCGTGCGCGATATGGCCGTCCGCGGTCCGCAGCAGCACATCGGCGATGCCCTCCCCTTCGCTGCCCGGTAGCCACGCCACGACGAAGGCATCCGCGGCGTTGATCTCGCGATTCACCCAAAGCGGCCTTCCGGTCAGGAACACCGCCACCACGGGAACGCCCTGCCCGCGCAGCTTGCGAAGCAGGTCGAGGTCGCGATCGTTACCCGGGCGGTAGGCGAGGTTCGGCAGGTCGCCCTGGAACTCGGCGTAAGGGTCCTCGCCGAATACCACGATGGCGACGTCGGGCTTCTGCTTGTAATCGCCATCCACCGACAACTCGGCGCTGCCGCCAGCCGCCTTCACCTGTGCCTGGAGACCCGCCCAGACGGAAGTGGCTCCCGGAAAATTCGCATTGGTCAGGCCGGTGCCCTGCCAGGTCAGCGTCCAGCCGCCGTTCTGCTTGGAGATGTTGTCGGCGCCGTCACCGGCCACCAGGATGTGCTTGCGCGGATCGATCGGCAGCACCCCCCGGTTGTTCTTCAGCAGCACCAACGACTCGCGCACGGCACGGCGCGCCAACGCGCGATGCGAAGCACTCCCGACCACCTCGGCCGACTTGACCGCCAGCGCATTCGCCGACGGCATACCGGCCTCGAACATGCCGAGACGCATCTTCACCCGCAGGATGCGAGTCACCGCATCATCGACGCGGCTCATCGGAATCACCCCCGCCTTCACTTGGGCCAGGGTGTTCTTGTACAGACCCTTCCAGGAGTCGGGCGCCTCCAGCATGTCCAGCCCGGCGTTGTAGGCCGCGGCGCAATCCTCGTTGGTGCAGCCGGGCACTTGTCCGTGCGCGTTCCAGTCGCCCAATACGATCCCATCGAAGCCCATGCGCTTCTTCAGCACGTCGGTGATCAGCGCCTTGTTGCCGGCCATCTTCACCCCGTTCCAACTGGAGAACGAGACCATCACCACCTGCACGCCGGCCTTGATCGCCGGCGCATAGCCGGCCGCGTGGATGTCGCGCAAGGTCTCTTCGCTGATCTGGGCGTCGCCCTGGTCCTTGCCATTGCGGGTGCCGCCATCGCCCACGAAATGCTTGGCGGTGGCGATCACATGTCCTGCATCGAGGAATGAGGGAGTACCCGGCTTGCCTTCCAGCCCACTGACCACCGCGGCGGCGTATTCCGCCACCAGCTTCGGGTTCTGCGAATAGCCTTCGTACGAACGACCCCAGCGGCCATCCTGCGGCACGGTGAGCGTCGGCGCGAACGTCCAGCTGATGCCGCTGGCGCGCAGTTCCCGCGCGGTGACCTCACCGATGTCATGGATCAGTTGCGGATCGCGCGTGGCGCCGAGCCCGGAGTTCTGCGGGAATAGCGTGCTGCCGACCAGGTTGTTGTGGCCATGCACGGCGTCGATGCCGAACAGCACAGGGATCGCCAGACCGCCGCGCGATGTATCCATGGACGCGCGGTAGAAGTCATCGGACAGCGCCTGCCACTGCGAGGCGACGGGGAACGGCTGGCCGGGCGGTTTGGAGTTGCCGCCGGCCAGCACCGAGCCCAGGCGGTACTCGCGTACATCGTCCGGCGTCACGTATTTGATGTCGGCCTGGATCATCTGGCCGACCTTGTCTTCCACCGACATCTTCGCCAGTAGAGCCTGTATCCGGGATTCGATCGCGGGATCGGCCGGCAGCGGCGACTCGCCTTTTGGCCACTGCTCGGGATGAACGACGGTGCCATCGCCAGCCATGGCAGGAACGGTCATGAGTAACGCTCCGCAAAAGGACAGCGCCATGGGGATGCTTCGTAAAAACAGGCTCGATCGCTGCAGCAATGGCACGGCAAAGTTCCCTGCTGGCGCACCGGCGGTACGCTTCCGAGCCGCATCCTGGCAGGAATGACAGCGCTGTCAATTTGCGTTGCAGCATGACCCTGCCTCACCCGTGGCGTCAGGGTCTAGGGTGCGATGGCGGTGGAGCCGCGAATCTGCAGGGAGAAAGGCAGTTGCACGAGCCGACCGGTGCCGTGACCGCGTAACTCGCTCAGCAACTGCTCGGCGGCGATCTTTCCCATCTCGCGACTGGGTTGTTGAATGGTGGTGAGCGCCGGCCACAACTGTCGCGACAGGGGCGTATCGTCGAACCCGCAGACGGACAGGTCGTGCGGCACCTTCAAGCCGTACTCGCCCGCCGCCCACATCACGCCGGTGGCCATGTCGTCGTTGGCGGCGAACACCGCCGTCGGCCGCTTGGCCAGTGCGAACAACTGTCGCGCGGCCTCCACACCCGAGCCGAAGGTGAAAGCCCCCTGCACCACCAGGGCCGGGTCCTCGGTCAAGCCCGCGGCGGCCATCGCCTCACGATAGCCCGCCAACCGCCAACGGCTTGCTCCATGATTGGCGATGCCGACCACGTGGGCGATCCGCCGGTGGCCCAGCGCCAGTAGATGCTCCACGATCGCACGCGCGGCGTGCTGTTCGTCCATCGTCACGCCCAGGGTCTTGCCCCGCCGCAGCGGCGACACGCTGGCATAAGGCACGTTGCGCTCACGCAGGCGTTTCAGCAGCGGCGCATAGTCGGTGATCGGCGGCGTCAGGACGACGCCGTCGGGGTGATGGTCGGAAATCAGCGCGTCGAAGCGACGGATGAAATCGCCATCGCGCATACGAAGCGGCCGTACCATCATGCTGTAGCGATGCGCGTCACAGGCCTCGAGCACGCCGTCCTGGATTTCGGCCAGGTAGGTCGAGGACGGGTTGTCGTTGTTGTCGTACAACATCGCTACCAGGAACGAGCGATTGCCCGCCAGGCTGCGCGCCGACGGATGCGGGCGATAGTCCATGGCCTCCATGGCGGCCCGCACGCGCTCGCGCGTGGCATCGGTGACGTTGGCCTCGTCATTAAGCACGCGCGATACGGTCTTGGGCGATACGTTCGCCGCGCGCGCCACATCTTCGAGGCGTACCCGCATGGATTCTCCGCTGTCATCACACTGTCGATCGACTATGCCGCCAGAGCACTCTGCTTTACAAGGGTGGGCACCGGCCCTGATGCTGCGACCGCAGCATGCGGGATCGGACGGCCCATGACATAACTGTCGCTGGAGGAGGAACCCATGACCTGGATCAACCACAGCGCAGACCACCGATGACGGAGAGATCCGCACTGTCGTTCTGGCAGATATGGAACATGTGTTTCGGCTTTCTCGGCCTTCAGTTCGGCCTCGCACTACAGAACGCGAACGTCAGCCGGATATTCCAGACCCTGGGTGCGGACGTGAACGACATTCCCGCCCTATGGATCGCCGCGCCCCTGACCGGGCTGATCGTGCAACCGATCATCGGCCACTACTCCGACCGCACCTGGAATCGCCTGGGCCGGCGCCGGCCGTACTTCCTGGCCGGAGCGGTGTTCGCCTCGCTGGCGCTCCTGTGGATGCCGAACGCGCCGGCGTTGTGGATCGCCGCCGGATTGCTGTGGATACTGGACGCGTCGATCAACGTGTCGATGGAGCCGTTCCGGGCCTTGGTCGGCGACCAACTGCCCACGCAACAAGGCCCCGCTGGCTTTGCGATGCAGAGCTTCTTCATCGGCGCGGGTGCCGTGATCGCCTCCATCCTGCCCTGGGTCCTCGCACGGTTCGGCGTCGCCAACGTGGCACCGAACGGAGGCATCCCCGATACGGTGAAGTACGCGTTCTACGTGGGCGGCGCGGTACTGCTGGGTGCCGTGCTGTGGACCATGCTGACCACGCGCGAATACCCACCCGCGCAGCTGCGCTCGTTCACCGATGCCGTGCCTGAAGGGCCATCGGTGGATGTATCACGCGCTGGGCGGCCGGGTTTGCTTCTGCTGCTGGCGGGTATCGCGGTGCTGTTCGCGATCCGGCATTTCGTGCTGGAAAAGGAGGTTTACCTGCTGGCCGGCGGTCTCATCGCGTTC
>JAEKKW010000106.1 GCA_019510195.1 Lysobacterales bacterium
CGGTGGCAGCTTCAATCGCGTCCAGCACCTCGCTGACGCGATCGGCGTGGTGTGCGCTGCCGCCGAGTGGCGCGTCACCGACGCCGGGCAGGTCGAAGCGGAACAGGTCGAGCCCGAGCGACCGCAAGCGTTCGGCAAGATCGACATTCATCCGCCACGGTCCGACGCGATGGATCAATCCGGCATTGAGCATGACGACAGTGGCCGCCGGCGTCCGCGCCGGATCGGCGCGATGGAGGAAACCGTATCCGTTGCAATCCGGCAGCGGCACGACGCGGGTCATCGCGGGATGCCCGCCAGCGATGCGACCAGTTGGTCGCACATCGACGACGCCAGCTTGATCGGGATGATCGCTTCGAAATCGACCTGCCCGCTCCATGCGGAATATCCCGGTGGCAGGCGCATGGTGTCGCGGTGCATCGCGGGATCCCATTCGCGATCGCTTTCGATCAGCCAGGTCGTGGCCACGTTCGTGTCCGGCCAGCGCAGGCGACGGATCTCCTGCAGGCATGCGGGATCGAGCGCGAATCCCATCAATTCCCCGGGCGTGGCATCCGGCGCCGGGCCATTGGGAAAGCGGCTGCGGGACGTGCGTTCGCGCCAGTCGAGCGCTTCCATGTCCTCGAGATAACCTTCGCCGGACATCACCGGCTGCCACCACCAAGCCAGATCGGCCGGCAGCCCGCGTTCGATGGCGTGGGCGGCCAGCAGGCTGCCGAAGCGCACGCCGCAGAGAATGCGCGGAACCCGCGCGCCATCGTCCATCAATGCATCCCAGACCGCCCGGATGTCGGCGATCGCGGTGGACGGGCTGAACGTCGTGCTTGCACCACTCGAGTCGCCGCTGCCGCGATAGTCGAAACGGATCACCTCCACGCCGCGCTGCGCCAACTGCTCGGCGAACTGGGCGAAGAAACGATAGCTGCGGGCATGTTCCTGCAGGATCGGCGGGCTCAAGAGCAGGCGCGCCCGCAGCGGGCCGGAACAGCGGTGGCGAATCGCGAACAGCTGCCCGTCGCCATGCGGCAGCAACAATGGCTCAAGCGCGGGAATCGTCGAGGCTGGCAAGTGCGATCCGTCCAATGATCTTCATCCGCGTCCGAAGATACGCTTGAACCAGCCCGAACCGGAGGACTCGCCGCCGCGTTCCGGCAATTGCCAGGCGATTTCCGTCGCCGTCTGCACCGCGAGCTGCGGCAGTTTCAGTTTCACGCCGGTATCGCGCAGGATTTCCGCCAGCACCTTGATCGCCAGCATGGAGCTCCCGCCGAGGTCGAAGAAATTGTCTTCCGGCGCAACCGTGGTGCCGAGATGGCGCGCCCACAACTTGCGGACATAGTCGATGCGTTCGTCGTTGATGGCCCGGGTATCGGCAAGTTCCATGGCGGATGCGGCTTCCTGTTGCGGTGGCTGGATGGTGCTTGCCTGGCGGATGCCGGCAAGGATGGATGCGATCGCGCTACGGGGATCGTTGGCCAGCGCCGCGAGCAGTTGCTCGTAGCAACGGGCGATCCGGTTGGCGGTGGCCGCCTCGAGCAGATCCGCGTTGTACAGCAGGGTGCCCTGCAGTCCGTGCTCGCCGCGATCGACCACCCACAGGTTGAGGTCCTCGGAAATGCTGGGCTGGTCGATGTCGAAGCGCTGGTGCGACAGCGCGCCCCAGTGCGTGATGCGATCACGGATGTCCTGGAACGAGAACTGGGCGTGATAGAGGATGCTGCTGGCGGTACCGGGCAAGCCGGCGCGCATTTCGGCGATGTCCTCGAGCTGGATATCCGGCGCCGACAGGCTGTCGAGCAGTGTCGCCTTGGCCAGTTGCACCACGTCGCGCAGCGTGCCCGCGGACGGAACATCGATCCGCACCGGCAGCAGGTTGACGATATGCCCCATCAACGGCTCGGTCTCGGCGTGGTTGCGGCCGCGCACCGGCATTCCGACGACGATGTCGGGGTCGCCGTTGTAGTCGGCCAGCGCGAGGAAGTACGCCGCCAGCATCACCACGAACACCGTGGAATCGTTCTCGCGCGCCACCTTGCGCAATGCCTGCGCTTGCGCCGGCGACAACGCCAGCGGGATCGCGCGCGCGGTTCCGGTCATCAACCGGCGGCGCGGCTTGTCGGTCGGCAATGCGCAGGGCCAGCCTCCGCGTGGATTGGGCATGCACATCCACTTGCGCCATTGCTCGCGCTGGCCATGATAGGCCGTGCTGCCCATCCATGCGTTGTGCCATTCGGCGTAATCGCCATAGGTCACCGCCAGTTCCGGCAGCCGTGGCGGACGCCCTTCGCAGAGCGCGACATAGCTTTCCGACAGTTCGGCATAAAGCAGATCGAACGACCAGCCGTCCCAGATGATCTGGTGCGGCATGAAGAACCAGACATGTTCGTCTTCGTCCATGCGATAGAGACGCGATCGGAACAGCGGCGCCTCCGCCAGCGATTCGAACGGACGCGCGACCAGCGTCCGGATTTCGGTCTCGAGCGCGGCCTGGCGCTGTCCGGGCGCGAGATGGGTCAGGTCCACCACGGGATCGAGGACGTGTGCATCCACGTTCGCGCGCACGACCTGGACCAGGTCGTCGCCGCGGCGTTCGAAGGCGGTGCGCAACACCGTTTGCCGCTCGATCACCTGGATCAGCGCCTGGCGGAAGCGATCGACGTCGAGCGCACCACTCAGCCGGTGTCCGGAAGGAAGGCTGTAGGCCAGCACTTCGGGATGGAATTCGTGGATCAACGCCTGGCGATTCTGCAGGATGCTCAACGGCGCGCATTCCTGTTGCGGCCTGCGCACGATGATGTTCTGGGGCGCGGAAGCATCGGCGCCGCGCGCGCGCGCGCCCTCGATCTTCACTGACAGGCGACGCACGCTCGGTGCATCGAACAGGGTCCGTTGCGAGAGGCTGAGCGCCAATTCCTTGTTGAGGCGCGTGGTCAATTGCGCTGCCAGCAGGGAATGGCCACCACTGAGGAAGAAATCGTCGTCGATGCCGATCGCTGAAATTCGCAGCACCGACTTGAACGCGTCAAGCAGCTGTTCCTGCAGTGGTGTTTCCGGGGCCACGGCCACGTCATTGCCGGCGACCCCGATGTCGGGGTCGGGCAGCGCCTTGCGATCGATCTTGCCGTTCGCGGTCAACGGCCAATGGGCCAGCACCACGATGTGCTGCGGGATCATGTAATCGGGCAAGCTGCCGCGCAGGTGCGCCTTCAGCTGCGCCGGATCGATGCTGCGGTCCGTTTCCTGCACGGCATAGGCGACGAGCCGGGCATCACCCTCGCCCTCCTCGCGCACCAGCGCGATCGCGGATTGCACGTGGGGATGGTCGACCAGGCGCGTTTCGATCTCGCCGAGCTCGATGCGATAGCCACGCAGCTTCACCTGGTGGTCGAGGCGGCCCTGGTGTTCGAGCATGCCGTCGTCACGCCAGCGCGCACGATCGCCGGTGCGATACAGGCGAATGCGGCCATCCGGCCCATTCCAGTCGATGAAGCGATCGGCGGTCAGCGCCGGCTGGTTGCGGTAGCCGCGCGCCAGTCCCGCGCCGGAAATGCACAGTTCACCGGGCACGCCGCGCACGCACGGCAGGCGCGTTTCGTCGAGGATCCATACGCCGGTATTGGCGATCGGCTTGCCGATCTGGATGTCGGGCAAGGCACCACGCACCGGCGCGGCGATGCGCGCACAAGTCGACCACACCGTGGTCTCGGTGGGGCCATAGACATTCCACAATTCGCCGCAACGCGCCAGCAGCTGCGCGGCCAGCGTTGGCGGCAGCGGTTCGCCGCCGCAGAGGATGCGGAAGTTCGCCCCGCCCGCCCAGTCGGCCTCGATCAGCATGCGCCAGGTCGCCGGCGTCGCCTGCATCACGGTGGCGCGATGTTCGGCCATGCAGGCAGCCAGCGCGCCGCCGTCGAGCGTGGTCTCGCGATCGGCGATCACCACCTGCGCGCCGGCATGCAGCGGCAACATCAATTCAAGCACGGCGATGTCGAAGGACAGCGTGGTCACGGCGACCAGCACGTCGTCGCTGCACAGTCCCGGTTGTGCGGCCATGCCGTGGAGGAAATTGGCGACCGCGCGATGCGGAATCTCGACGCCCTTGGGTGTCCCGGTCGAACCCGAGGTGTAGATGACGTAGGCGATCGCTTCGGAATCACCCACCAGATTCGGACGCGTATCCGGCTGCGTGGCCAGCACGGCGGCATCCAGCAGCACCACGCGCTGGCCCTGCAACGGCAATGCATTGGCGAGTGCCTGCGTGGTGAGGATGGCCGCGGGACGCCCATCGTCCAGCATGTGCTGCAGGCGCGCCTGCGGGAATGCCGGGTCGAGCGGGATATAGCCGGCGCCGGCCTTGAGGATGCCAAGCAGCGACGCCAGCATCGCGATGCCACGCTCGATCGCGAGGCCGACGAGGTCGCCGGGCTTGACGCCCTGCGTCGCGAGCAAATGGGCGATGCGATTGGCTTCGCTTTCGAGTTCGCGATAGCGGACGCTGCGCTGGCCGTCATGCGCGGCGACGGCATCCGGTTGGCGATCGCAGCTCGCCTCGAAATGCTGGTGCATCAGGCGCTGGCGATCGAACGATGTGGCCGCCGGCGACAATGCCGCGAGTTCGTCGAGATCGTTGGCGTCGAGCAATCCATAAACGCAGCAGGGACGATCAATGTTCTCGCCCAACCCACCCAGCAAGGCGCGATAGGCGCGCAGCCAGCGGCGGACGGTTGCGGAGTGCAGCAGCGAGGTCGCGTACTGGCATTCCAGGCGCAGGCCTGATGGCGTCTGCACGGCATTGAGCGACAATTCGAAATTGTCGGCGACGCGTGCCACGCCATGGCATTCGATGCGTGCCCCGGGGAAAGCGGCGCTCTCGCCATCCAGGCTCTGGTCGATGTTGAACAACACCGGCGCCAGCGGCACCCGCGACGGATCGCGCACGATCGCCAGTTGTTGCAGCAGGGTCGACAGGGTGTAGTCGCGATGCTCGACTGCATCGAGCAGGTCATCGTTGGCGCGCTTCAGGAAGGCGGAAAAAGTTTCCTCCGGGTTCGGCGCGAAGCGCATCGGCAAGGTGTTGGCGCAATGGCCGACCATCGCCAACTTGCCGCTGGCGGGTTGGCCGGCACTGGGAATGCCGATGACCACGTCGCCCTGCCCGGAGATCCGCGCGACCAGCAGTGCGAACGCCGACAGCATCAGCGAGAACAGGCTGCTGCCCTGCTTCGCTGCCGTTTCGCGCAAGAGGTGCAACAACTCGGGCGAAAGTTCGAGATCCTCGCGACGCGAGGAAAAATGGCGGTGTGCGGGACGGGGCAGATCGATCGGCAATTCCAGCACCGGCGCGCCATCGGCGAAGCGATCGCGCCAGTAGCGTTCGGTTGTGGCCGTCGACTGCGAAGCTTCGGCCAGGGCATGGTCGGCGAACGACTCGATCGGCGGCAGCGTTGCTTCGCGGCCCTGCGACGCGGCCCCGTACAACGCGCCAAGGTCGCGCACGATCACCCACCACGACCAGCCGTCGCAGACGACGTGATGCGCGGAGAGCAGCAGTCGATGCGATTGCGGCCCAAGGCGATACAGCGCAGCGCGGAACAACGGGCCATCCTGGAGATCGAACGGGCGCGAAACCGCTTCGGTTTCGGCCTTCGACAATCGCTCGCTCTGCTCCAGCAAATCGAGGCCGGAAAGATCTTCGATGGCCAGCGGCATCGCCAGGTGTTCGAGGACGCATAGCGTCTGGCCGTCGCCGGACAGCACCGAATGCAGGGCATCGTGACGTTGCACCAGTGCCTGCAGCGCCCGCTTCAGCGCCGGGTGGTCGAGCGTGCCTTCAAGGCGGATCGTCAGCGCTTCGTTGTAGGCCAACGAGGCCTCGCGGTCGAGGTGATCGGCCAGCCAGATCTCGCGCTGGCCTTCGGTGGTCGGCACCACGCGCAACAGCGCCTGCGCGAAGGGGTCGTGGGTGGCGGCCGGTGTCGCGACGGTGGTATCGGCGCTCATGTCTCAGACCTCCACCTTCACGTACTGGCCGGGCGCTTCGGGATCGGGTGCGTACCAGGCAGGCTGACCCTGCGGATCACGTCCCAGCCGCGCACCGGCAATCTTCGGCGCGCTGGAATCCATCACCGTCTGCGTCGTTGCCTTGGGCCTGGGCAGGAAGCCCGAATCTTGCAGTTCGTCGATCGATGCCTTGAATGCATCGCCAATGCGGGCGAAATCGGCTTCGCTGTGCGCGGTGGTGAAGAAGCAGGGGAAATTGTCGAGGATGTGCACGCCGCGGCTGCGCATCATCGCGAACAACAGGTCCTGCAGCGGATGATCTTCGAGGAAGAAGGTCTTCCACACCGACGCGAAATGGCGGACTTCCACCGGCGCACCGACTGCGGCGCAGTGGCGGTTGAGGTCGCCGACGAACGCGCCGATGCGCTGGTTCAGGCGCGCCTGCAGTTCCGGCCCCTGCGCCTTGAGATGCTTCAGCACCGCGGCCGCGGCAGCCAGCGCCAGCGGATGACGGACGAAGGTGCCGGCGAAATAGGTGACGCCAACGGTGGGCACGGAATCGTCGCCGAACCGCCAGTCGCCGCCGTCGAGCGCGTCCATGTAATCGCGCTTGCCGGCGATCACGCCGATCGGGAAACCGCCGCCGACCACCTTGCCGTAGGTCGCGAGATCGGCCTGGATGCCGAACATGCCCTGGGCACCGGCGGGATGCGCGCGGAAACCGGTGACGACTTCATCGAAGACCAGCAGCGCGCCCGATGCCGCGGTGATCGCGCGCAAATCCTTGAGGAATTCGACCGGCTGGAAATCCGGACGCCGGCTCTGCACCGGCTCGACCAGCACGGCGGCGAGTTCATCGGCGTGTTCGCGCAGCCACTGCGCCGATTCCGCGGTGCCGTAATCGAGCACGACGACGTGTTCGGCGGTATTGCGCAGGATGCCGGGCGCCGCAGGTACCGCGCGATGGGTGCGGGTGCCACGCACGATCATCTCGTCGATGATGCCGTGGTAGGCGCCGCTGAACACCACGACGGTGTCGCGGCCGGTCACCGTGCGGGCGATGCGCAACGCACCAAGCACTGCTTCCGACCCGGTATTGCACAACGCGGCGCGATCGTTGCCGGTGACGTCGCAGAACAGCTCGGCGACTTCGCCGGCGAGCACGTGCTGCGGGCCGATTTCATAGCCGGCATCGAGTTGCGTGCGCACTGCATCCAGCACGAAATCGGGCTGCCAGCCAAACAGGCTCATGCCGAAGCCGTTGAGCGCATCGACGTAATCATTGCCGTCGAGATCGGTCAGGTGCGCGCCCTTCGAACGTTCCATCACGATCTGGTAGGTGATTTCCTTGAGCAGCGGCTTGAAGCCGTTGACCACGCGCGGGTCGGCCAGGCGGGCGCGATGACGCTGGGTGTATTCCTTCGATGCCGACGTACGCGCGACATAAC
>JAEKKW010000135.1 GCA_019510195.1 Lysobacterales bacterium
GAAGACCGCTGCGGTGACGGGCGAAAACAGCGCCAGCGCGACCGCGACGGCCCGGGTGCGATAGCCCAGCAGCAGGGCCAGGCCCCCAGCAAGCTCGAGAAACACTGAAAGGCCGAAGGCGACGCTGGGCATCGGTAGACCGACCGACTGGATGTAGCCGATGGTCATGGCCGGCGCGGCGATCTTCGACAGGCCCGACAGCAGGAAGATGGCGCTGATCATGCCACGGCCCACGAGCGGAACCAGGGTCGAGGTCAGGTTGGAAGCCGTAGCGTTCGGCGCATCGGCAAGGGTCTGGGTATTCATGTCTTTAATCCTTGATTTGGGTTGCAGGGGTTGTGTCCGGGCGTGAGGGGTCATGCCGCCGATCCGGACACGGGCCCGGCGGCACGAAGGCTGTTGGAAGGTGTGGGAAGCGCGGGAGCCGAAACGCGGTGGCGTTTAGCCGCCGCGGACGGTGACGAACGCCTTGCGCATCTCGCTGGCGAAAAGCGCGGGCTGCTCGAAGGCGGCGAAGTGGCCGCCGCGATCGACCTTGTTCCAGTAGATCAGGTTGGGCCACAGCGCCTGCGCCCAGGCCTTGGTCGTAGTGAAGATCTCCCGCGGGAACACGGTCGCCGCCATCGGCAAGTCGATACGACCGGCGTTCACGCCACGGCCGTTGCGCGCATTCTCCCAGTAGAACCGGGCGGAGGAGGCCACCGAGTCCGTGAACCAGTAGATCGAGATGTCGTCGAGCATCTCGTCCAGGCTCAGGGCGTCTTCCGGGGCGCCGCGATTGTCGGTCCAGGCCTGGAACTTCTCGTAGATCCAGGTCGCCAGCCCGACCGGAGAGTCGGTCAGCGCATACCCGATCGTTTGCGGTCGAGTGGCTTGTTCGCGGAAGTACCCATGGCCATCGCTCGTGAAGCGTTGGAAGGCCTCGATGGCGGCCCGTTCCTCGGCGGTCGGGTTCTCGGGCAGGTGCTCGGGAATGACGAACTGCCAGTTGACATGCGCCGCAGCCAGGCCCTCAGGCCGTTGATGGGCCAGCGCATGCGTGACGCCCGAGCCCCAGTCTCCGCCTTGGGCGACCCACCGGGTATAGCCAAGCCGTTGCATCAGGGTGGCCCAGGCACGGGCCGTGCGTTCGACCGTCCAACCTGTCTCGGTGGGCTTGTCCGACCAGGCAAAGCCGGGCAGCGACGGGATGACGACGTCGAACGCGTCTTCGGCGCGGCCGCCATAGGCGGTGGGATCGGTGAGCGGTCCGATCACCTTCAGAAACTCGACGACCGAACCGGGCCAGCCGTGCGTCAGGATCATGGGAAGCGCGGCCGGATGCTTGGAGCGCACATGGATAAAGTGGATGCCCAGTCCGTCGATCTCGGTGCGAAATTGCGGAACCGCGTTGAGACGCCGCTCGAAGCGCCGCCAGTCATAGTGGTCACGCCAGTAGGCGACCAGCGCCTTGGCCTTGTTCAAGGGCACGCCTTGCGTCCAGTCGGTCACGGTCTCCTTTTCGGGGAAGCGAGCCATGCGCAGGCGTTGCTTGAGATCGTCGATCGCCGCTTGTGGAACGGCGACGCGAAACTGGGTGATGGCGGCTGTTGCGCGCGGGGTGATGGGCGTGGCGACGTCCGCGCGAACCTCCGATGAGAGGCCAGCCAGTGTGACGACCGCCAACCCTTCGGCCAGACCGCGCAGGGCTTGCCGGCGCGAGGCTGAGGGGAGGTTGGGGGAGAGCGGATTGAACACGGGGCAACTCCTTGCTGCCGGGGCTCGCCCTGGCGAGGGCGAGCGCGTTGTCGGGAACGCGGATCAGACCGCGGGCTGGGCGCTGGCCCGTCGAAACTCGTCCGACGTGTCGTCGAGGAAGACGTAGAGCGCTGCGATCTTGCCATCGCGAACGATCAGGACGTCCCAACCGGTGTATTCGA
>JAEKKW010000107.1 GCA_019510195.1 Lysobacterales bacterium
TGAGATCGAGTGCTTTCGCGGACGCGGAAGATGCGGAATCGGACTGTCCGCCGCCTGCAGCCAAGGCAGGCGAGGTGGCGATCATCAAGAGAAGCACGGGCAGGATCAACTTCACCGAATCACTCCTTTGCCCGCCGTGATGGAGGCCATGCCGACACGCTAGTCCTGCCAGCTTGAACGCCTGCTGTCTTCCTTGCGGACAACATCTCGATCGGGCCTGGTGTGATGTCGATCCGGATATTGAGTCGACCCTCGTCACTTTGCATGAATGTCCCGGTGCCGGAGATGCCCATTCGCCGGGTTCGATGCAACTATCGTGCTATCCACCGGGGGAGTTCTGCATGCGACATTTCGTTTCGGGCGTGTTCGCCTTGCTGTGCCTGTGTTCGATATCGGGACTTGCGCATGCGGCGGAACCCCAGTTCGCGTATTGCTCGGTGAACGATGCCGGCGGCCGCAATATCTGGGTGTCGCAGATTTTCCCGGCGCCGCCGAATACCGATCCGCTGGGGAACGAGCTCGCGACCGAATTCCATTCTTATGTCGGCACGCTCGGTGGCTCGGGCGACAAGTCGTGCGTGGTTGCGCCGCGCCAGGCACTCGAGGATTTGCGGGTCAAGATCGCCGGGATCATGGGCAAGCGATCGTTCGGCATCCGCGTCTACAAATGGCATGACGTGCAGTGGACGCCCAGTGCGTCGATGTATGCCCGGACCGCGCCTGCGCCAGCCGTTGCCAGCGACAGCTACGTCTATTGCCGGACCACCGATGCCGACGCGCGCAAGCAGGTCACCAGCGGGATCTTTGTCTCGAAATTGCCGCCGATGAGCGATAGCGAGCATTACGCAACGCTGACCCGTTACGCGCAGGCCTTCGCCCGCAGCGCCGCAGCAAGCCATCGCGTTGCGCCGGACGCGCTATGCATCGCCAGCGATACGCAGGCCGAAGCGGACAAGAGCCGCAACGACTATCGCCATGCATTCCCGTTTTCCGGCATCAAGATCATCGAACTGCCCTGGACGCCGGACCCGGCGCTCGCATCGCCGCCTGCGACTGCGGTGCAGCGATCAACGCCTGTGGCCAATGTTCCCGCGAGTGCAGCGTCCGCGACAGGTGCGGGCGATGACGTCGAGGCCGAGTTCTGGGCGCGCATCGGCAAGAGCAGGCAGATCGCCGATTACAAGGATTATCTGGCGGCATTCCCGCAGGGACGCCACGCCCCGATCGCAAGGATGGAAATCAGGCGCCTCGGCGGCACTGTCGATGCGAGCGTGGCGCCGCCCGCCGCCCCGGTGGTGCAGACACCGCAGGCTCATGCTGTTAACGATGCCTTGTCGCGACGCGTCGCGACCGAAAAGTTCTTCCAGATTCCCGCCGGGAACGGCTCGCCCATCGAACGTTCCGGCAAGCGCATGGTCGGCACGGTCCCGGTGACGACCACGATGAGAGTGCAGCGCATGGCGGGCGGCAATCAGTGCCAGATTCACAGCGAATCCACTGCGGGCAGTGGTGGCACGTCGGCCACGACCACCGTGGAGGGGGCAGCCTGGGCCGGACTGTTGCCGCTGGACTCGACCGTACGCAGCTCCAATGCGTACGGCACGAGCCAATTCGCCGTCCGCACCATTTCCGTCGAGGCATTGCAGGGCCAGCCGTTCCCGCTGGTCGAGGGTGGGACGTTCGGCTACACCTTCATCCAGAGAACCAGTCCGGCGACCGGCAATCCAAAGGACTCCACCATCACGATGCAGTGCGTGGTGGGCGCCACCAATTCGGGCACGTTGCAATGCACGCGGACGTTTTCCACTCCGGGAATGAAGCCGCAACAGTTGCGGATGCATTGGGATGGCGCGGCCGGTTGCTTCGTGCAGGACCTCGGCAACCCCTAACGTTTGACGGCCAACACGCCGTCCAGCGCCAGTTCGGCCTTGAAGCCGGCTTTCTCCAGGCGTTTCTGCACCTCGCGCGGGACGTCGCGGCCGCTGGTCAGTTTGTTCGGGCTGCCGGTGTAGTGGAACAACCGGCCACCACGTCGCAGCACGCGCGCCAGCTGGTCGTAGAACGTTTGCGAATACAGTTCGCCGGCGATGCCGAAGCGCGGCGGATCATGCAGCACGGCATCGAACGATGCGGAGGGCAATTGCAGGATCGCCACCGACACATCGCCATGCGCAAGCTGCAGCCGACCGCCACTGGCAGGCGCATCGGGATCGGGTGACCACGGATTGATCGTGCGCAGCCACAGCACGTCTTCGTTTTTCTCGAAAGATTGGATGCGGGTGACGCCGGCATCGAGGCAGCAGGCGGCGAAATAGCCAAGTCCGCCGCAGGTATCCAGCACCGTTTTCCCTGAGGGCTGGATCAGCGCGATCTTGCGGCGTGCGTCGTCGAGCGGGGATTCCTTCGACGTCGGCAGCATCTTGATGCCGTCGATCTCGAAGGTGGGGACGTTCCATTCCGTCGGCACCAGCTTGATCAGCTTGCCGGCATAGCGCGAGACCGCGACGAATTCCTCGCCATCCCAGTAATGAATCGTGCGGTCCTTGAGTTTGCCGGGATAGGGATAGCGCGTGCCGCGATATTCCCAATCATCGGCAGACAACAGTACTTCGTCGCTGTTGCGGCCGAGATCGAGCGAACCGTTCCACGTTGATGTGCCGCTGGCGCGAGCGGCGAGCAGGGCATCGCCGGTCTGTCGAACCAGCAAGGGGCCGGTATAGCGGGTCATGCGTGGAATTGGTCTGTCGATTCGATCATGCGCCATGATACGGTGGGGCGTGACACAGGCCAGTCCGTCCCCCGATGCGGTCCAGTTGCGCGATCTCGCACGCTTGCGCCGTGTCCGCGACCGCATGGATCGCGAGTACGCCAGGCCGCTCAACGTCGATGAACTGGCCCGCGACATCGGCATGTCGTCCGGGCACCTCAGCCGGCAATTCAAACTGGCCTTCGGCGAATCGCCCTACAGCTACCTGATGACGCGGCGGATCGAGCGCGCGATGGCGCTGCTGCGACGTGGCGATCTCGGCGTCACCGAAGTCTGCTTCACCGTCGGTTGTGCGTCGCTGGGCACGTTCACCACGCGGTTCACCGAACTGGTCGGCGTTTCGCCCGGTGTCTACCGGCGCGACGCGGCACAGGCGACAGCGGGGATGCCGTCCTGCATCGCCCGCCAGGTGACGCGACCGATCAGGAATCGAGAAGCGCCGGAGCGCGACCCCACCTAGCATCATGGCTCCATCCACGCACGAGCATGAGTCACATGGACATCACCATCCATTCCAGTTTCCTTCCGCAGATCGATCCCGAGGCCTCGCTGGCCTTCTATCGCGATGTGCTCGGCTTCGAGTTGCGCAACGACGTCGGCTACAACGGCATGCGCTGGCTGACGATGGGTCCGCCCGGCCAGCCCGGCCAGCCCGGCCAGCCCGGCCAGCCCGGCCAGCCCGGCACCTCGATCGTCCTGTTTCCGCCGGCCGCCAGTCCCGGCGTGACCGAAGCGGAAAAGCGCACCATCGCCGAGATGATGGCCAAAGGCACCTACGCCATCATGCTGCTGGCAACCAGGGATCTCGATGCCGCGTTCGAGCGTATCCAGGCCAGCGGCGCCGAGATCGTCGAGGAGCCGACGATGCAGCCTTACGGCGTTCGCGATTGCGCGGTGCGTGACCCCGCCGGGAATCTCTTGCGCGTGCAGGAGCGTGGCTGAGGCCGCGTCTTCCACCTATCCAAACTTAAATGGGAAATTCGAGATGAGCCCAGCCACCAAGAAAACCGCGAGCAAGCTGGCGAAGAAAGCCGCTACCAAGAGCGCCGCGTCCACAGGGTTCACTGCCGCCGAAAAGGAGGCAATGAAGGAACGCGCCCGCGAGCTCAAGGCCGAAAAAACCCGCGCCGAAGGCGAGGCCGACCTGCTGGAGAAGGTCGCGGCGATGCACGCATCGGATCGCGCCATGGCGACGCGCCTGCATGCGATCGTCACGTCGGTCGCGCCCGGCCTGATGCCGAAGACCTGGTACGGGATGCCGGCTTATGCGAACGCGGACGGCAAGGTCGTCTGCTTCTTCAAGGATGCGAAGAAGTTCGGCGATCGCTATGCCACGTTCGGCTTCAACGATGCGGCGGCGCTCGATGATGGTGCGATGTGGCCGACGTCCTACGCGCTGAAAAGCCTGGGCGATGCCGAAGACAGGACGATCCGCGCGCTGGTGAAGAAGGCGATTGGTTGAGTGCGTACAGACTGAGCGGGTATAGGAAGCGGTGGTCATGGCGGTCCGGCGGGTGTCGGCGAGGGGAGTCCCCGGGGAGTAGATCGTTCCGGCCGCGCTTTTATTCCCGGGATGGGGTCAAGGCCGTAAGCTGGGTAAGCCCGTCCGCTCCGGCCGCAGGAATTTCCATGCTTCGACGCTTTCTGATCCGCCCGGCGTTCCTGGTCGCCGGAATCGTGTTGTCAACGCAAGCCATCGCTGCATCACCGGACAAGGTCGTTGCGGCGTACTACCCCGGCGACGTGGCGTCGCGCTATCCGGTCGAAAAGATTCCGGCCGATACGCTCACGCATCTGTTCTATGCATTCGCTGTGATTCGGGACGGGCAATGCAGCGTCGATGCGGATTCCGATGCCAATCTTGCGGAGTTTGCCAAACTCAAGCGCGAACACCCGAAGCTCCGCACGATCATTTCGATCGGCGGCTGGAACGCGGGCGGGTTCTCGGACGCGGCATTGACCGACGCCAGCCGCAAGCGCCTGGTGTCGTCATGCGTCGCATTGTTGTTCGATCGCCATCGCGGCAGCTTCGACGGTATCGATCTCGATTGGGAATTCCCGGTCTCCGGCGGCCCGAAGGAAATCGCCGCGCGTCCCGGGGATCGCCGCAACATGACGCTGCTGATGCGCGAATTCCGCCATGGACTCGATGCGCTCGGCAAGCAGCGCGGGCAGCATTTCCTGCTCACCGCCGCATTGCCGGGCGGACGGATGGAATCGGCGGGGCCCTACGATCCTGCAGAGAGTTACGAATTGGCGGCCGTGGCGAAGATCCTCGATTTCATCAACCTGATGAGCTACGACATGGGCACCACATTCTCGCCGGTGGCGTCGTTCAATGCGCCGTTGCGGGAAGTGCCAGCGGATCCGCTGGCGCCGGAACTGCGGCGCTGGAACAGCGTCGAAGGCGCAGTCGAGTATTACCGTGCGCATGGCGTGCCTGCCGACAGGATCGTGGTCGGGTTGCCGTTCTACGGGCGTGGTTATCGCGTCAGCAGCGATGCCAACGACGGCTTGTACCAGCCATACAGCGGAACATACCCGGTTGGCGACTGGCGCACGATCAAGGCGAAATTGCTGGGTGATCCGGCATGGCGGCAGCACTGGCATCCGGGCGCGCAATCACCGTGGCTGTTCAACGCCAGAGAGCACGTCTTCGTCAGCTACGAGAACCCGCGCTCCATCGGCATCCGCGCGCAATTCGCGCACGATCATGGCCTGCGCGGCGTCTTCACCTGGGAACTGGCGGGTGACGATGACGAACAGAGCCTGCTGAAGGCGATGGCGCGGCCGTTCAAGTAGCGCAAGGAGGTTTATTTCGCCTTCAAGGATTCCAGTCGCTGGCGATATTCACTGCGTTCCGGCCCGCTGCTCCAACGCGCTGCCTGACGCAATGCGCCAAGCGCCGATGCCTGGTCCCCGGCCTTCAGATAGGTCCTGGCGAGGGCATCGTAGAAGCGCGGTTCGTTGCCCTGCAGGTGAATCGCACGGTAGTAATGGGTGATGGCGTTCGGGTAGTCACCGGATTGCTCGTCGAGCTCCGCCTGCATGAAATGGTAGAGGGGATCGGTTTCCTGCAGCTGTTCCAGGCGGCTCCGCAATGATTTGGCCAGCGATATGTCACCTTGCCGCTCGGCGAGCGATGCCATGTTGGTGAGCGCGTTGATGTCCTTCGGGTCGATTTCGAGCGCCCGTGAAAAGGCGCGGCGTGCCGAGACGAGGTCTTTCATGTACATGTCGAGGACGCCGGAATTGCTCCAGTTGTCGGCATGATCCGGGTCGAGTTTCAGCGCCTGTTCCATGTATCGCTGCGCATTGCCGAACTGGCGCTGTTCGAGGTAGGTCATTGCCAGGTTGTTGTAGTAGTGCGCAAGCAGGCGGCGATCGGAAATCGGCTCCGGGCTCTCGAGCGGGATCACGACGTTTTCCAGGACGTCGACGACACGAGTGCTGCCGTTGAAGCGGACCACGGTGTTGATGTGGTCGATCCGATACAGGATCCCGCCGTCCTGTCGCCAGATCAATGTCCTGTGGATTTCCTGCGGTTGGGCGTCGAGGCCGGCTTCGCGTGCCAATGCGATGAAGATCATGGTGAACGACAGGCAATTGGCGTTGCGGGTGGTGTAGGTCTGGGCCACCGTCTGTGTTGCATCACCCTTGTATGCCAGGTCCAGGCCATTGGCACCATGGAACAGCTTGAGCAGGCTTTCGAATCGATCCCGTGGCGAACTGGACCTCGCGATCACGTCGCGCTGCAGGCGCATCCGGAGTTCGGAAGGCAGGGCCATGACTTGGGCCGGCGGTTCCTGAAGGGGAACCGCATTCGCCACCTGTGGCGTGGACGCTGCAAACAGCGACAACGAAAGTGCCAAGGCGAGCATACGCAACCCCTGCTGGAGTGTTTGCGCTGGCCGGTCGCCCGACTGGCCATGCTTGCGAGTGTAGCGCTTGCGCGATCCACTGGATGTACCAAAATGGCGATAGCCGGGAGGTCCATTCATCCAGGACGATGTCATCGGGCGCGCGCCGCGGTTCGGCAGGGGATAAGCCCCCACGACCGCCCTACAATGCATTCCCGGATCAAGTGAGCGAGTCGTTCGATGGCGCTTCAGCGTTTCTACCCCGTCGGTACGCCCGACCAACCCTGGGGCGCGGCGGAAAAGGTCGAATGGCGCGCCCGCCAGCGCAAGCAGCGCGACTATGGCGATGACGTCGTCAGAGCCGTCGAGCGCTTCGGATCGCGTTTCGACGTCGCCGAATATGGCCGCCTCGACTATTCGCCGGACGGCGTGTATCCAGTGTTCGTCGTGCGCAGCCCGGACTGGAACGATGCCCTGCCGGTCGCGCTGGTGACGGGGGGCGTGCATGGCTACGAGACCAGCGGCGTGCACGGCGCGCTGCAATTCCTCGATCGCCACGCATCAATCGCTGGAATCCCGATGCGCTCGATCCCAACCGTTCCTTCCATGCCGACAGCCCGTGTGGCGAATCGGCGGCGTTGCTGCAGCTCGTCGAACCCTTGAAGGGCCGCGTGCTGATGCACATCGACCTGCACGAAACCACCGACAGCGACGAATCGGAATTCCGTCCGGCGCTGGCCGCGCGCGACGGCAAGCCGTTCGAGCCGGGCACGATTCCCGACGGTTTCTACCTGGTCGACGACAGCGGGAACCGCCAGCCCGACTTCCAGAAGGCGATCATCGCCGCGGTGGAGCCGGTGACCCACATCGCGCCTGCCGATCCTGATGGCACCATCATCGGCTCGCCGGTGGTCGCGCCGGGCGTGATCGAATACGCACTGGTGTCGCTGGGGTTGTGCGCGGGCATCAGCGGTGCGCGCTATACCACCACCACCGAGGTCTATCCCGACAGTCCGCGCGCCACGCCGGAACAGTGCAACGATGCGCAGGTCGCTGCGGTCCGCGCCGCGCTGGATTACGCATTGGCGCACCCGTGACCAGCGCACCACGCCAGGGATTCCGCTATTACGACATGCTGGTCGCCGGCATGGTCGCGGTGCTGCTGTGCTCCAACCTGATCGGGCCGGCCAAGGTCAGCGTGATGGACGTGCCGGGGATCGGGCCGCTCAGTTTCGGCACCGGCAACCTGTTTTTCCCGATCGGTTACATCTTCGGCGACGTCCTTACCGAGGTCTATGGCTACGCCCGTGCACGCCGCGCGATCTGGGCCGGATTCGGCGCGATGATCTTCGCCACCGTAATGGCGTGGGTGGTGGTGCACATGCCGATGAGCCCGGCCGAGCCGTTCAACAAGACGCTGCAGCCGGCGCTGGAAGTCGTGTTCGGAAACACCTGGCGGATCGCGTTGGCATCGATGATCGGCTACTGGGTCGGCGACTTCGTCAACGCCTTCGTGATGGCGCGGATGAAAATCATCACCCAGGGCAGGCACCTGTGGACGCGCACCATCGGTTCGACGGTGGTCGGGCAGGCCTGCGACAGCGTCACCTTCTATCCGATCGCATTCTTCGGCATCTGGGAAAGCACCACCCTGGTCAAGGTGATCCTGTTCAACTGGACGATGAAGGTGCTGGTCGAAGTCGTGCTGACGCCGGTGACGTACCTGGTGATCAATCGCCTCAAGCGCGCGGAAGGCGTCGACACCTACGATCGCGCCACCCGCTTCAACCCGTTCTCCTTGCGCGACGAAGGCGAGATCACCACGCGCGGTCCAGGCGCAACGCATTCTTGTCGGCACGCAATTTCAGTCGCGGGATGGCCTCGCCCTCGTGGGAGCGATGCAGCAGCACCGCCAATCGCAACAGCGCTGCGAGGCGACGCGTGGTCTGGCGCAGACGCGCGGGCAGGGCATCGAATCCCGACTTCGCCAGGCCGCGACGGTGGTTGCGCACCAGGATCGCCAGCATCTGCTGTTCCTGCTGGGTGAAGCCGGAGACATCGGAATGCTCGATCACGTAGGCACCGTGCAGGTGGTACTGGCTATGGGCGATTACCAGGCCGATCTCGTGCAGGCGCGCCGCCCAGCCGAGGATGCGGCCGTCGTCGGCATCGAGTTTCCAGCTGCGCTGCACCTGATCGAACATGTCGGCGGCGGTACGCTCCACCCGCAGCGCCTGCGCCATGTCGACGCCATAGCGCTGCATCATCGCGGTGACCGAACTGTCGCGCGGATCATCGCCGCCGGCGCGGCCGATCATGTCGTAGAGAATGCCTTCGCGCATCGCCGCCTTGCTGACGTCCATCTGGCGGATGCCGAGCGTCGCGAACGCCGCTTCCAGCACCACTACGCCACCGGCGATCACCGGCGTACGGTCTTCCGACAGGCCGGGCAACTGGATCTTGTCGATGTTGCCGGCTGCAAGCATCAGTTCGCGCACGTGCCACAGCGCTTCCGGCGTGATCTCGCCGTTGCCCATGCCGGTGCCGGCGCAGATCTTGCCGATCGCCTTGATGGTGCCCGAGGATCCCAGCGCGTCGTCCCAGCCCAGTTCGCGATAGGTGCTGGCGAACTGCTGGAATTCCGCGGCGACTTCGGTCAGTGCCTGCCGCCATTTCTTGCGGGTGAGTTTGCCGTTGGCGAAGAAGCGCCGGGTGGTGGCGACGCAACCGACCTGCAGGCTCTCGCGTTCGATCGGGTCCAGTCCGCTGCCGATGATGCATTCGGTGGAGCCGCCGCCGATGTCCATGACCAGCCGCAGTTCGCCGTTGCGCGGCGGTTGCGCGTGGCTGACACCGAGATAGACCAATCGCGCTTCCTCGCGGCCGGACACCACTTCGATGGAATGACCGAGGGCGATTTCCGCCGGCACCAGGAATTCCTGGGGATCGCGCAGGCGGCGCACGCTGTTGGTGGCGAGCGCACGCACGCGCCACGGCGGGATGTCGCGGATGCGCTGGCCGAAGCGCGACAGGCAATCGAGCGCGCGTTCCTGCACCGCGCCGTCGAGATGGCCGGAACGGTCGAGGCCTTCCGCCATTCGCACCATTTCACGGATGCGATCAACCACGCGCAGCTGGCCCAGCGTGTAGCGTGCCACCACCATGTGGAAACTGTTGGAGCCGAGATCGACCGCCGCCAGCATGTCGCCGTCGCGCAGGGGTGTCTCGACGGCGATGGCGCGGCTCGGACTCATGCCGGCGATTGTCCGTCAATACGCTCCAGCAGTGACAGCTGCGCCGAATGCGGCGGCTGGCCATCGAGCGGTTGCAGGTGCAGGTATTCGCCATCCTCCTGCAAATCCCACGCTTGCGTGTTGTCTTCCAGATAGTTCGCCAGGGCCTCGTCGTAGACGCGCTTGGCGAGCAGCGGATCGAGGATCGGGAAACAGGTTTCCACGCGCCGCAACAGATTGCGTTCCAGCCAATCGGCGGAGGAGCAGAAGATCTCCGGGTTGCCGTCGTTGGCGAACCAGTACACGCGATGGTGCTCGAGGAAGCGACCGACGATCGAGCGCACGCGGATGTTGTCGGAGACGCCGGGGACGCCCGGACGCAGGGTGCAGGCGCCACGCACGATCAGGTCGATCTTCACGCCGGCCTGCGATGCCGTATACAGCGCGCGCACCACTTCCGCTTCGTTGAGGGCGTTCATCTTGGCGATCACGTGCGCCGGCTTGCCCTTGCGGGCGTGCGCGGTTTCGCGTTCGATGCGCTCGAGCAGTCCGCTGTGCAGGGTGAACGGCGACAGCAGGATGCGCTTGAGCCTGATCGCCGATGCCAGCCCGGAAATCTGCTGGAAGGCGCGGCTCACGTCCTCGCCGATGTCCTTGTTGCAGGTGATCAGGCCGAAATCGGTGTAGAGGCGCGCGGTTCCGCTGTGGTAATTGCCGGTGCCGAGGTGGGCGTAGCGACGCAGGCCCTTGCCTTCGCGGCGGACGATCAGCAGCATCTTGGCGTGCGTCTTGTAACCGACCACGCCATACACCACCTGCACGCCGGCTTCCTGCATGCGATCGGCCAGCCCGAGGTTGGCCTCTTCGTCGAAGCGCGCGCGCAGCTCCACCACCACGGTCACGTCCTTGCCGTTGCGCGCGGCGCGAATCAGCTGGTCGACGATCGCCGAATCCTTGCCGGTGCGGTACAGCGTCTGCTTGATCGCCAGCACGTCGGGATCATCGGCGGCCTCGCGGATCAGGTCGAGCACCGGCGTGAAGGCATCGAAGGGGTGATGCAGCAGCACGTCGCCGGCGGCGACGCGGCGGAACATCGATTCCTCCTCCAGCTGGCGGGGAATCATCGGCGGGAACTTGAGGTCGGGACGATCGCGGATCAGGTCGTACACCTGCACCACGCGATTGAGGTTCACCGGCCCGTTGATGCGATACACCGCGTTCTCGGTCAGTTCAAAATTCTGCAGCAGGAAGCGCTCGATCTCGGGCGGGCAGCTTTCCGCCAGCTCCAGCCGCACGGCCTTCAGGTAGCCGCGTCCGATCAGTTCGTCGCGCAACGCGTGGGCGAGATTGTCGACTTCCTCCTCGTCGACGATCAGTTCGGAATTGCGCGTCACCCGGAACTGGTAGGCACCGTTGACCTTCAATCCGGGGAACAGTTCGCCGACGAATTCCGACAATACCGACGACAGGAACACGAAGTCCTGGCCGCCTTCGCCGCCCAGGTCGGGGATCTGGATGATGCGCGACAGCGAGCGCGGCGCACGCACGATGGCGAGGTGGCCCTGGCGCCCGAAGGCATCGCGGCCACGCAGGACGACGACGACGTTGAGTGCCTTGTTGAGGATGCGCGGGAACGGATGGGAGGGATCAAGCGCGATCGGTGACAGGACCGGCATGATCTGCTCGCGGAAATACTTGCGCAGCCATTCCACCTGTTGCGGCGACCATTGCGTGCGCTGCAGCAGGCGGATGCCCTCGGCGTGCAGGGCCGGGCGCAATTCGGTATCGAAAATGACGTATTGCGCCTTTACCAGTTCGGCGGCGCGTTCGTGGATCTGTTGCAGCACCGTCGCGTGCGAGCGGCCGTCCGGCCCGGGTTGCAGCCCGAGGTGTTCAGCGTGCTGCAGGCTACCGGCGCGGATCTCGAAGAACTCGTCGAGATTGGTGCAGGAAATGCACAGGTAGCGCAAGCGTTCCAGCAGCGGGATCGATGGATCGCTGGCCTGCGCCAGCACGCGGAAGTTGAAATCGAGCTGCGACAGTTCGCGGTTGAAGTACAACGCGGGATCGTGCAGGTCACGCTTGACCCGGCGCGCCGATGCCTTCATTCCACGACTGGTCGCGGGACGACGCGTTCCTTTCCGAAGTGACATGAGAACGTGCTTCCTTTGCCGACCTCGCTGTAGATGTCGAGGCGGGCATCGTGGTGGTTCAGGACATGCTTGACGATGGAGAGGCCAAGCCCGGTGCCGCCGGTTTCACGCGAGCGACTGGTGGAGACACGATAGAACCGTTCGGTGATTCTGGGAATATGCGCGGCGGGGATGCCATAGCCGCTGTCGGCGACTTCCAGCAGCGCGCCATCATCTTCGCGCGCGAAGCGGACATGGATGCGACCGCCGGCCGGGGTGTAACGGATCGCGTTGCCAATCAGGTTGGAAAAGGCGCTGTGCAGTTCCTTGTTCGATCCCCACAGGTCGACGCCGGCGCTGTCCTCGATGGTGATGGCGTGGCGGCCCTGGCTCAGGGCATCGGCTTCGCGGCGCAGCACCGCCAGCATCAGCGGCATCGCCACGTGGTCGTCGCTGGCACGTTCCTGCGACTCCAGCCGCGACAGCGTCAGCAGGTCTTCCACCAGTTGCGCCATCCGCTGCGATTGCTGGCGCATTTCGGCGAACATCCGCGACGTCTCGCTGCCGTCATCGTCGTCCATCATGTCGAGATAGCCGTGCAGCACGGTCAGCGGCGTGCGCAGTTCGTGCGAGACGTTGGCGACGAAATCGCGGCGCATCTGTTCGAGATGCAGCAGCTTGCTGACATCGCGGGCGATCAGCAGCCAGTATTCGTCCGAATAGGGAATCAGGCGCAGGTTCAACCGCAGGTTCGGATCGATCGGCGATGCGGCATCGTGCATCGGTTCGGCGTTGCGGCCGGTAGCCAGCCAATGCGACAACGGCAGCGACTGCAGGCGTTCGCCGATCGGGCAATTGATGTCGTCGGGGTATTGCAGGCCGAGCAGTGTCGTCGCCGCCTTGTTGAACCACAGCGTGCGCTGGCTGTTGCGCCTCAGCACGACCACCGCATCGGGCAGGGTATCGGCTGCGGCGCGATAGGTGCGCAGCATCGCCAGCAAGCGTTTCTTGCGGGTGCGGACTTCACTCTGCTGGCGGGCGAGCAGGCGTTCCAGTTCGTTCCAGATGCCCAATCCCCGGGGGGCGCGGATGCGCTGACGCGCGGCCATCCGCTTGATGATCGCGCGCATCCGCCAGTAGTGCCAGGCAAGCGCGCCGATTGCAGCCAGCGCCAGTGCGACCCAGATCTGCGTCACGTCGACACGGAGAAACGATAGCCGGCTCCGCGCACGGTCTGCACCATGTGGTCGAGCGCGTGCGGTTCCAGCGTCTTGCGCAAGCGGCGGATGTGCACGTCGACGGTACGTTCCTCCACGTACACGCTGCCGCCCCAGACGTGGTCGAGCAGCTGCGAGCGGGTATAGACGCGCTCGGGATGGGTCATGAAGAAATGCAGCAGGCGATATTCGGTCGGGCCGATCGCCACCGGCGCGTTGTCGTCGCCCGCGTGGGCGAACACGCGATGGGCCGCGCCATCGATGCGCAGCGCGCCCAGCGCGACATTGCCTTCCTCGTCGTCCTCGCGGGAACGGCGCATCACCGCGCGGATGCGCGCCAGCAACTCGCGCGAGGAAAACGGCTTCACCACGTAATCGTCGACACCGGCCTCGAGGCCGCTGACACGGTCGTTTTCCTCGCCGCGCGCCGTCAGCATGATGATCGGGACGTCGCGGGTCATGCTGTCCTTGCGCCAGCGCCGGGCCAGTTCCAGGCCGCTGGTGCCGGGCAGCATCCAGTCGAGCAGGATCAGGTCGGGGAGGCGATCGGCAATCGCGTTCTGCGCCTCGCGGGCATCGCCGGCGTGGACGGCGTCGTACTCGGCCTTGCGCAGGGCGAAGGCGACCATGTCACGGATGGCGGGTTCGTCGTCGACGATCAGGATGCGCTTCTGCACGGGATGAACCCAGATGGCGGGATCGCGACAGGAGACGACAGTTTATTGACAATAGGATGACAGCGTCATCGTCGCTCGGGTGCGATGGAATTATCTCAGTGAATCAAGCGCTTGCCGAAGGTTCCTGTCATCGTTCGGACCGGCGTCCATGTCCTGGATGCCCTGTTTGCGCATTTCCAGCACCTCCGGAGTGATGGTGGCGATGCGGGCGTCGATCCGGGTGCGGGCGTAGTAGTCGAGATCAGGCCGACGCTTCAGGGTATGCAACTGGAGCAGGGCGCGCCGCGGATTGCCGTTCAGGTAGGCAGCCTGGGCATAGGCTTCGCCGGCCCGGATGGTGTCGCCAGCCTGCTCGGCTGCACGCCCCATGGCGGTCTGGAAGGTCGGATCGTCGCCACCATCGGCAGCCAGCGGGCGCAGGATTTCAACCGCGCGCTGACCGGCGTCGCGGCCGCCGCGCTGGTTGAGGATCTGGGCATAGGCGATCGCGATGGCGCGATTGCCGGGCATGCGGTGGAGCAGGGCAGCGAGGCGTGAATCGGCTTCGGGGCGATGGCCGACGCCATTGTCGGCTTCGGCCATTCCGACCGTCAGCCACCAGTTGTCCGGGTGTTTCTGCAGCAGTGGCGCGAGGGTGGTGTTCGCCTGTGCGTACTGGCCAGCGGCCAGCCGGGCCACCGCTTCTCCATA
>JAEKKW010000067.1 GCA_019510195.1 Lysobacterales bacterium
ACCGCCGCCACGCAGGACAGCACCAGCACGCCGAACAGGTCGAGCCGCTTGCGCACCGCCAGCGTGCCGCCACTGAGTGCGAACACGAAGGTGCCGATCAGGTCGAAGGCGAGCAACAGTGTCGACATGGCGGCGCGCTGATGACGATGTGGGGAATGGCAGCCATCGCCGGATGCGATCAGCCGCGGTCGCGCAGCAGCGCTTCCAGCTTGCCCTGGTCGACCGCGAACTTGCGGATGCCGTCGGCGAGCTTGTCGGTGGCCATTGCGTCTTCGTTGTGCTGCCAGCGGAATGCCGATTCGGCCAATGGAGGCGGCGCTGCCTTGCGCGTACCATCGTCGATCAGCGCGCGTTCGACCACCGCATCGGACTGCGCCAGTTCGCCGAGCAATTCCGGCGATATGGTCAGGCGGTCACAGCCGGCCAGCGCCAGCACTTCGCCGGTATTGCGGAAACTCGCGCCCATCACCACGGTCTGGTAACCGTGCTGCTTGTAGTAGTTCCAGATGCGTATCACCGACTGCACGCCGGGATCGTCCTGCGGCGTCGCCGGCTTCGCCATGCCATTGGCGAGATGCCAGTCGAGGATGCGGCCGACGAAAGGCGAGATCAGGAACACGCCGGCTTCCGCGCACGCCACTGCCTGCGCGAACGAGAACAGCAGGGTGAGGTTGCAGTGGATGCCGTCGCGTTCGAGCTGCTCCGCGGCGCGGATGCCTTCCCAGGTCGCGGCGACCTTGATCAGCAGGCGATCGCCGCCGATGCCGGCGCGCTGGTAGAGATCGACCAGGTGGCGAGCCTTGGCGATCGTCGCTGCGGTATCGAAACTCAGCCGGGCATCGACCTCGGTGGAGACGCGTCCGGGAATCAGCTTGAGGATCTCGCCACCGATCGCCACCGCGAAGCGGTCGCAGGCATCGGCGATGCGGGCATCACCCTGGCCTTGGGCGTCGCGCAAGGCGGCATCCAGATGCCCCGAATAGGCTGGCAACGCGGCCGCCTTGAGCAGCAATGAAGGATTGGTGGTGGCGTCGAGCGGGTGGAAACGGGCGATCGCCTCGATGTCGCCGCTGTCGGCAACCACGGCGGAGAGGTCGCGGAGTTGGTCGAGTTGATGGGCCACGTCAGCTCCTGCGTGCGGAAAGAGTGCCCATTGTCGCGCATTGGCGATCAAGCGCACGGCAGCATGGACGCCACGACGTTAGACTGTCGCGGCACAAGGGGAGTGTGGTGGAACCGGAGCCGATCCAGCTGACGTCGATCCTGATCGTGGAAGATGATTCCGCGATGCAGGCGCGACTGCGCGCATTGATGCGCGAGGTTGCCGGGCCGGAAGCCCGCATCGTCATCGCTCCCGATCTCGCCACTGCCCGCGCCAGCCTGTGCGAGCAGCGATCGACGCTTGCCCTCGTCGACGTGCGCCTGCCCGACGGCAACGGCATCGAACTGATCCGGCACATGCAGCAGGAGTCGCCGGACACCCAGGCGGTGATCGTCTCCGCATTCGCCGAAGAGGAAACCATCCTCGCCGCTTTGCGCGCGGGCGCGATCGGCTATCTGCTCAAGGATCGCGAGGACATCGAGCTGGTGCT
Organism: Lysobacterales bacterium; assembly: GCA_019510195.1. Taxonomy (GTDB): domain Bacteria; phylum Pseudomonadota; class Gammaproteobacteria; order Xanthomonadales; family Xanthomonadaceae; genus Solilutibacter. Next base: position 1,593 of record JAEKKW010000067.1, read on the forward strand.
GTCGCTGCGCAGCCTGCAACGTGGTGGTGCGTCGATCGACCCGATGATCGCGCGCCGCATCCTCGACATGGTGCCGACCACGATGCCGTCGCCGCTGGATACTGCATCCGTGCCGCAATTGTCCCCGCGCGAACTGGAAATCCTGCAATGGGTGGCGCAGGGCCTGAGCAATCGCGACATCGCCGCGCGGGCAAGCCTGTCGCGCCTGACCATCGAGGGCTATACCAAGAACATCTATCGCAAGCTCGCGGTGCGCTCGCGCACCGCGGCCGTCCATGAGGCGCGCACGCTGGGCCTGCTGGAATGATCCGGCTGTTGTGTGCGCTGGTACTGGGGTTGCTGGCGAACCTCGCCTGCGCGGCCACGCCTGATGTCGTCACCATCGACCACGCCGAGGCGGTCCGTTCCGACTGGAATGCGACGCAGCCGCCAGCCGCGGGCTGGGTGCCGGTCAAATTGATGGACGAGTGGAATTCGCATTGGCCGGGATATTCCGGAGTGGTGTGGTATCGCATCCGCTGGAACCAGGCCGATACCGCTGCGCCGATCGGACTCCTCCTCGATTACACCTGCATGGCCGCCGAAATCCGGCTCAACGGCAGCGTGATCGACCGCGATGCCTCGCTGGTGGAGCCGCTGTCGCGCAAGTGGCATGTCCCGCGCTATTTCGTGGTGCAGGCACCACTGCTGAAGCAGGGACAGAACGAGTTGCTTGTTCGGGTGTCGGGCCTCAGCGAATACGCGCCGGGCTTCGGTGCCGTGTCCATGGGTGATCCCGCGACATTGCAGGCCGGTTTCAACGATGCCGTCTTCATTCGCCGCGACATGCAGGTCCTCGACTTTGCCATCGGCATCGTCATGGCCTCGCTGTTCGGACTGTTCTGGCTGTTGCGCAGGCAGGACACGACCTATGGCTGGTATGCACTCAGCGGCCTGTTCGGCGGGCTGTATGGCAGCAACTACATCGCCAACAGCACCTGGCCATTCCCGACCACCAACATGTGGCAGTCGTTCATCGCCGCCTGCTTCGTGGCGATGGTGGTGGCGCATTCGATCTTCCTGTTGCGCTACTGCAATCGCCGCTGGCCGCGCATCGAGCGCACGGCATTGTCGTGTGCGGTACTGGCGCTGGTGCTGGTGCCGATCATTCCCGACTGGATGGGACCGCAGCGCAACACCTATCTGCTGCCGGCGATCGTCTTCGTGTACGCCGTCAACCTGGCTTTCATCGTCTACGCGTTGCGCAATCGTCGCAGCGACTATCTGGTGCTGGCGGCATGCGTCAGCGTGCCACTGGCGATGTCCGTCCATGACCTTGCCGTCTACCTGTGCTGGATGAAGGCGTCGACCTTCCTTGGCGCCCTGCTGTCGCCGCTGACCATCCTCGGCATGGGCTTCGTGCTGGCCTACCGTTTCGCCAACACCATGAAGCGGGTCGAAGGCTTCAATGCCGAACTCACCCACGAAGTCCATGCGGCGACGTCGCAGCTTGCCCAGACGATGAGCCAGCAGCACGCACTGGAACTCGCGCACAGCCGTGCCGGCGAGCGCCTGCAACTGGTGCGCGATCTCCACGACGGTTTCGGCGGCACCCTGGTCGGCACCATCGCCGAATTGAAGCAGGCGCCGGACGACATGCCGAAGGCACGCGTCATCGGGATCCTCAGCGAGATGCGTGAAGATCTTCGTTTGGTGATCGACAGCACCGCGCGCGAGCATGCCGATCTCGCCGAATTGGTCATACCTTTGCGCCACCGCGCAAGCCGCCTGCTGGAAGCGGCAGACATCGAGGACCATTGGACGCTGGAAGGGCTCGAGGGCGTGGATCTTGGCACTGCCCGCAACCTGGATCTGCTGCGCCTGCTGCAGGAAGCGCTCACCAACGTGTTCAAGCACAGTCGTGCGCGACACGTGGAGGTGACGCTGGAATGCACTGCGGACAGCCTGCGCATGCAGGTGCGCGACGACGGCATTGGCATCGCGGTGGCGGTTTTGAACAACCGAACGGCTGGTCAAGCTGAACCGCAAAAAACCCGCGAGGGTGGCACCGGGATGACCAGTATGCGAACGCGGGCACAGAGGCTGGGAGCGGTGTTCGATATCGTCCGGAGCGAACATGGAACGGCGATCAACCTTCTGATGCCGCTGATGGCATAGAACCGGAAAAACACCTGAATTTAGGGGTGTTTTTTTCCTGCGAATGTGCGCAGTCTCTGCACCGTTGCGAGGGGTGGTAGAAACCATTGCCGGGCAACCCGGGACGAGGTGGTTCCGGCCGGCAAGGTCAACACGGTGGCGATGACAGGATGGCGTCGCTTCGTGGTGCAGGTGAAGGGACTCACCACGCACGCGCAGTCACTCGACTGCAGTGCGGAACAAAGGGAGGCACGTGCGGGTGACCCAGGGAGGGGGTCACTCGCATGCTGCCAAGACAGCAGAACCAATGGGTGAACGTTTCGGCGAATGTTGGGAGACAGGTTCCATTCCTCGCCGAACACCTGATTTCGGGGATGTCTCTTTCCAAGAATGAACTTTAGTTTTCCCGCATCCAATCCTGGATGTTCGGGAGAAACCTCATGAATCGTCTTGCCCAGTTGCGTCGTCGCCCGTTGATGGTGGCGGTTTCGGTATTGATGTTGTCGGCTGCTGCGCCGGGGTGGGCACAGGCGCTTGGGGGGACCACGCCAACACAACCCTGCAATCAGGATGCGAGCGCAAACAACTTGGCCTGCGGCAATACCAGTGATGCCGGCCATGCGGGTGCTGGCGGCATCGGCGGATCTTTCAACGGTTCCAACGGAGCGGCAGGCGGCAGCAATGCAGCGGTGGGGCAGGGAAGCACCGCCGGCAATGGCGGCAACGGCGGCAATGGCGGGGGCTGGGGTGGGGATGCGGCGAATGGCGGCAACAACAACATGGCCACCGGCGTCAACAGCAGTGCAGGCAATGGCGGCAATGGCGGCTACGGGGGATCGTGGGGTGAAGATGCCGGGAGTGGCGGCAACAACAACGTGGCCACCGGCGCCAATAGCAGTGCCGGCAATGGCGGCAACGGCGGTACCGGCGGCACATGGGGCGGCAACGGCGGCAATGCAGGCTCCGGGAATACCGCCATAGGTGCCGACAGCAGCGCGGGCGTGGGTGCAGATGGCGTGGCCGGCGCAACCTGGGGCGGGGACGGCGCGAATGGAGGGAGCAACAATACCGCTCTGGGTTACGGAAGCACTGCCAGCGGAGGCAATTCGGTGGCTCTCGGTGCCAACAGCACCGACGGCGGCCAGGCGAATGTCGTATCGGTCGGTTCCGGCAGCCAGCAGCGACGCATCATCAATGTCGCCAATGGCACCAGTGGTACCGATGCCGTGAATCTCAACCAGCTCAACACGGCGATCGCCGGGGTCAGCAGCTATAGCGGATGGAACTTGAGTGCCAGCGGTGGCGCTAGCCAGAACATCGCCAGCGGCGCGACGGTGAACTTCGCGGCCGGCAGCAATCTTGCCGCGACGCGCACGGGCAACACGATCACCTACAGCCTGGTGAACAACCCGACCTTCAGCGGGTTGCTCACGGCCAATGGCGGATTCGCCGTGGGCACAGGCCAAAACGTGGACATGGGCGGCAACATTGTCCACAACATGGCAGGAGGCGCTACGCGAAGTGATGGAGCCAACGTGGGGCAGATGCTGGATGGCGACGTGGCCACACTGTCATCCGCCAACGCCTATACGGATGCCAAGTCGGCGGCGATGCTTTCATCGGCAAATACCTATACCGATACCAAATCGGCGCAAACCATGGCTTCAGCCAACGCGCGCGCCGATGCTGGCGATGCGACCACGCTGGCGTCCGCCAACAGCTACACGGACAGTCGCATCAAGCAGATGCAGCAGGGCGACACCGCGCTGCGCAACGATGTCTGGAATCGCTTCCATGTCGTCGATGCGCGCATCGACCGGATGGGCGCGATGGGCGGTGCCGCCGCCGCTGCGGCGATGAATACCGCGGGCTTGGCCGGCGCCAATCGCGTCGGGGTCGGCTTCAGCAACCAGAACGGCAAGACCGCGATGGCGATCGGTTATCAGCGGATGATCGGGCGCGCCTTCAGCGTGTCGCTGTCGGGTGCGGTTTCCGGCAGCGAGAGTAATGTGTCCGTCGGCGGCGGCTTCAGTTGGTAATGGGCGATCAATACAGATCGGCTGGGTCGACATCCAGCGACCAGCGCACCCGTCGCGCTTCCGGCATCGGGTACAACGATGGCACCCAGGCATCCAGTACCGATTGCAACGCCGCGCGCGACGGCGACGACAGGATCAACTGCATGCGGTGGTAGCCGGCGCGCCGCGGCATCGGCGCCGCCAGCGGCCCGTGCGCATCGACCGCGACATCGGCAATCCCTTTCTTCGCCGCCTGCAGGAAGTGCATGACCGGATCCGCGTGTTTCGCTTCGGCACGCAGCAGCGCCATGTACGCACAAGGCGGGAATCCCGCAGCCTCGCGCTCGGCCAGTTCGCCATCGGCATAGGCGTGATAGCCCTGCGTCACCAGCGTCTGCAGCAGCGGATGCTCGGGGTGATGGGTCTGCAGCAATACCGCACCGGGCTTGTCGGCGCGCCCGGCGCGCCCGGCGACCTGCACCAGCAATTGCGCGAGTTTTTCGCCGGAACGGAAATCGGCGGAAAACAGCCCTTCGTCGATGCCGACCACCACCACCAGGATGAGATTCGCCAGATCGTGGCCCTTCGCCAGCATCTGGGTGCCGATCAGGATGCCGGGCCGCGCGCCGAGCGCGGCGAGATGTTTCTGCAGGCCGTCGCGCGCCTGCGTGCTGCCGCGATCGATGCGCAGCACCGGCACGCTGGCGAACCGTTGCGTCAGGAATTCCTCGATGCGTTCGGTGCCGTTCCCCTGCGGTTGCAGCGCCAGGCTGGCGCATTGCGGGCAAGCTGCTGGCGCCGGCTGTTGCGCACCGCAGTGATGGCAGATCAATCGTCGGCCGGCGCCATGTACCGTCATCGGTGAATCGCAGCGGCGGCATTGCGCGCTCCAGCCGCAGTCGTGGCAAAGCAGCACCGGCGCATAGCCGCGGCGATTGCGGAACACCAGGACCTGGCCACCGGAGGCGATCGCGGCTTCGATCGCGTCGACCGCTTCCGGCCCGAGCCCGGCCTGCAGCGGGCGCTTGCGTATATCGACCACGCGCACCCGCGGTGGCCGCGCCGCGCCGGCGCGATGGTGCAGGCGCAGATGCGCGTAGCGACCGGCTTGGGCGTTGTGCAGCGATTCCAGCGAAGGGGTGGCGCTGCCGAGCACGATCGGCACGTCCAGTGCCCTGGCACGGACGATGGCGAAATCGCGGGCGTGGTAACGGATGCCGTCGAACTGCTTGTAACTGCCGTCGTGTTCCTCGTCGACGATGATCAATCCTGCCTCCGGCAACGGCACGAAGGCCGCCGAACGGGTGCCGACGATCACCCGCGCCTGGCCGCGCAGTGCCGCTGTCCATGTCCGCGCGCGTTCGCCTTCGACGAGTCCGGAGTGCAGCGCATGGATCGGTACGCCGAGGCGGCTGCGAAAGCGCTCCAGCATCTGCGGCGTCAGGCCGATTTCAGGCACCAGCACCAGTGCCTGCTTGCCACGCGCCAACGTGCGGGCGATGGCATCGAGATAGACCTCGGTCTTGCCACTGCCGGTCACGCCGTCCAGCAGGATCGTGCTGAATGATTCATGCGAAGCGATGGCGTTGGCGGCGGCGCGTTGTTCGTCGTTCAACACGGGCGGCGGGACCGCGGGCATCGCGGCCACGGCATCGATCACGATGCGCTCCGCCAGTCCGCGTTTCGCCAACGATCGCGCGCGTGCGCGCCAGCCCGGGTGCCGCGCATCGAGGCCATCCTCGTCGTGCACGCCTCGCGCCAGCAATTCGGCAAGCCGCCGCGGCGCGCCGGCGCGCAAACCCGGCAGGGCGGTGTGGCCGGCTTCGCTCAGGCGCCAGCCATGCGCCTGCGTTTCCGGCAGGAGCGCGCCCTGGCGCAGGGTGGCCGGCAATGCCGTGGCCAGGACTTCACCGATCGGTGCGTGCAGATAGCGCGCCAGCCATGCCAGCGACGACCACAGCTCGCCGTGGAGGATGGGCGCGTCATCGATGCGTTCCAGCACCGCTTTCAGTGCGATGGCTCCGTCATTCGCCTCCTGTGCTTCATCGACCGCGATGCCGATGGTTTCGCCGCCGCCCAGCGGCACGCGCAGCCGGCAACCGCGCAGGGGGGATGCAGCCGCAGTGGCATCGATGCGGTAATCGAAAGGCGTGGGCAAGGGCCGTGGCAGCGCGACTGCGACCCGGCGAACGGCATCGGACATGCAGGGATTCTGGCATGTCGTCCCGATGCTGGCTTGCACCACGCAGCGCATCCGCGGGTGAGCAGATGGCCGCAACCCCTTGAGCGCCCATACAGATATCGTTTATCCACACAGGATGTGGATAAGTCTGTGCAGGTAATTCCGATCATGGGCGAAACAGGGCCTTTTTCGCTGTAATCCGGGGAATGGCGAAAAAAGTGCCAAGCACATTGATTCCTTTCAAATCAATGAATTACATGTGATTTCTGCGAAATCGCTGAGTCATCACGGCCAAGTATCCGGTTTCGTGACAAGGGCGTGACCCCTGTGCAAAACGTTCCGTGGAGATGCACAGTTCGGGTTCCGATGCAAGCCCTCCGGGCATGACCGCCGGCACGGGACACCGAACGGCTGCACGCTATGATCAGCTCGATGCTGCGCCTCGACGCCTGACCCCGTGACCCCTGTTCCAGGCGTGTTCCGACCGACCCGACGTACCTGGTCGTGGCTGGCCGGCGTCGCCGTGCTGACCGCAGCGGCGCTGCTCTCGACCTGGGTCGGCGACTGGCCGGCCCGGCTTGCCGGAGGCGACGAACCTCGCATCACCACCGAAGCGCTGGCGCAAGCGGCATTGCCGGCGGATGGCGTGCAGGCGCCATCCGCGCGCGGCGAACTGGCGCCGGATGACCGTGACGCCGCGCTGGTGCGTGATCTCGAATTCCTGTCCTGGTATTCGCAGCGCCAGTCGGCCGGCAAGCCCGCCGCCACGCCGCTGCCGGAGTTGCCCGAAACCATGAGCGACAGCGAGTCCCAGGAGGGCAACGATGCGCAATGAACGCGCGCGTTGGCTGGCCATGGCGACCGCGCTGATCATCGTGGCGGGGTGCCAGCGCCCGGCGTCGCCGGTTTCGCAGGCACCGGCGGATCGACAGGATGCCGATGTTTCCCGCCAGCGTGACCAGCGCGAGCGCCAGTCGGCCTGGCTGCAACTGGGCGACACCGAACGCCAGCGCATCCGTGCCGCTGCGACTGCATTCGCGGGCTTGCCCGCGGACGAGCAATCGCGCTACCGCGCCGAGTTCGCGCAACTCGATCGCGCCGAACAGCGCGGCTGGTTGCTGGGTCCGCAGATCGGCGCGCTGTGGCCGCAACTGTCGCCGCTGTTCTCCTACGTGCCCGAGGACCAGCGTGCGCCGTTGTTGCGCATCCTCCACGAGATGAGCGCCGACGAATTGGCGATGCTGGGACGCATCGCCTGGCGCACGCCGCCGGAACAGCGCGATGCCTTGCGCAAGGAACTCATCGATGTGCCGGCCGCGAGCCGCGCGGCATGGTTGGTGCGAGTGTCGGAGCGCTGAGCGCGGGCGGCCTTACTTGAGGATGACCAGCAGCAGCGCGAACAGCGCGCCGAAACCGACCAGGATCCAGTAGATCGAACCGATCACGAAATACTTGCCCAGCGTCAGCATCCAGCCCTGCCGGTACACGCGCTTCTGTGTCCACAGCAGGATCGCCATCATCGCCATCACGAGGAAAGTGATCATGGCACTGACGGCGCCGGAGCCAAGCAGCGTGCGCATCGACATCGACAACAGGAAGGATGCGAGGCTGCCCAGCAGCAGGAAGGCGTGGCTGTAGAGCGCGACGACCAGGTGCTCGAGATAGGTCCATGGCGTGAACAGGTAGAACACGCGCAACAGCAGGGCGAACACCGGGACCATGAAGAACAGCGCGGTGGGGACCGAGCCGATCCAGGCCTGGAACAGTTCCGAACGATCCTTCGAGAAGCGCTTGGCATTCTTGGCGCCGCGTTGCACGGCGCCGTTGAGTGCGTTGTTGGCGAACTCCGGCAGCCATGCGACATGGATCGGCGTGGTCGAGATGCTCCAGTCGCCGTCGTCATGATTGTCCGTCGTGTCCATCACCAGCACCGGGGATGGCGGCGGCACCGGCAATCCCTTTGTCCTGGCGTCCTCGAGCGCGCGGATCCGGGCGTCGGCCTGCGCCTGCACCGCCTTGCGTGCTGTGGCCAGAACGCCCTTGACGAAGGCCGGATTGTTGTTGCCTTCGGTGGCCCCCTTGTCGATCTCGGCCAAGGCCTGGTCACGCAATCGTTGTACATCCGCGACCGTGGTCGCGGCGGAAATGCTGTTGGTGTCGGTATCGTTGAAGCGGATCGGCCCGGCCTCGGAATGGATGGCAAAGTGGGCGACGAAGAACGTCACCAGGCTGAGGATGACGAAGATGCGCAGCGGCGGGATGTAGCGCACGCGCTGGCCGCCGAGGTAGTTGTTGATGATGCGCCACGGCAGCGACAGGTCGCGCAGGGTGCGGAAGATGCGGCCGTCGACGTGCCAGAACGATTCGAAGACGTCCTCGATGGCGTGGCGGAAGCTCTTCAGCGGATTGTTGCCGTGCTGGCCGCAGTCGTGGCAATACGGACCTTGCAGCGCGGCCGCGCAGTTCTCGCAATGCGTGGGATGCGGACCATCGTGCGGCATGGTCGCGGTGATGGGCTCGATTGGGTCCAGCGGCTTGGTCATCGGGTCACTCCGGGCGAGGCGCTAAGATACCGGGCCGCGCCGTGTTGCGGCCATCCCGTTGCATGTTGCAGGCAATTCCGTGGCATCCAGACCGACTTCCTTCGCGCAGGAAATGCGCACCAGCGCCCTGCTGGCGGCACCACTCACGCTCGGCCACCTGTCGTCGGGCCTGATCGGGTTCGTCGATTCGTCGGTCGCGGGACACTACGGCACCGATACCCTGGCCGGCGTTTCGGTCGGCAATGCGCTGTTCTGGCTGCCGATGCTGGTGCCGATGGGCACGTTGATGTCGCTGCCGCCACGCGTGTCCGAACTCGATGGCGCGCGTCGCCAGGATGAGATCGGCCCGCTGTTCCGCCAGTCGCTGTGGCTGGCGCTGGTGATCGGCGTGCTGATGTTCGGCTTCCTCACGCTGGCGGCGAAACTGCTGCCGACGATGGGCATCGCCGAAGCGGTGCGCCCCCATGCGCAGGCCTTCCTGCTCGGAATCCGCTGGGGCATTCCGGCGTACACCTTCTACCTGTGCATGCGCTATCTCAGCGATGGCCTGCACTGGACGTTGCCGAGCATGCTGCTCGGATTCGGCGGCCTGCTGGTGCTGGCGCCGCTCGGTTACGCGATGGCGTTTGGCCGTTTCGGGTTCCAAGCGCGTGGCGCCGCCGGACTCGGCATCGCCTCGGCGGTGATGATGTGGATGCAGGCGTGCACATTCGCGCTGTACTTGTGGCGATCGCCGCGCTTCGCCCGCTTCGCGCTGTTCGCGCATCTGGAGGCGCCGAACCGGATCGAGTTGCGGCGATTGCTGGCGACGGGATTGCCGATCGGCGTCACCGTGGCGATGGAAGGCAGTCTTTTCATCGTCACCTCGCTGCTGATCGGACGCCTCGGCGCGGTGCCGGCGGCAGCGCACCAGATCGCCATCAATGTCGCCAGCCTGTGCTTCATGATTCCGCTCGGTCTCGCCGAAGCGACCACCGTGCGCGTCGGGCATGCGCGCGGCCGCGAGGACGGCGTGGCGCTGCGGCGCGCGTTGCGCGCGAGCTACGCATTGCTGCTGATCACCCAGACGATGACCGCGCTGGCCATGGTGTTCGGACGCCATCTGATCGTCGGCGCCTACACCCAGGACGCGGTGGTGGCGGCGCTGGCGGCGCAGCTGCTGCTGTTCGCGATCGCCTTCCAGTATCCCGACGGCGTGCAGGTGATTTCGGCCGGCGCGTTGCGCGGCATGCAGGACACCCGCGTGCCGATGCTGCTGGCTGCGTTTGCCTACTGGGGCGTCGGCATGCCGGTCGGCGCCGGACTGGGCCTCGGACTCGGTTACGGACCGCAGGGCATGTGGGCGGGCCTGATAGCGGGCCTGACCGTCGCCGCGATCCTGCTCGGCCGGCGCGCCTGGCGCAGCAGTCGTCGCTTGGTCTGAATGCCGAGTGGGGCAGCGTCATCTTCCGGCACATGCAGGCAACTGCGGGCCTGCTAGGCTGTCGGCATCCAGTCGTGATTTTCATCAATGAACCAGCCTGCAGCGCGCCGTCCCAACCCGATTTTCAGCTTCTTCAAGGGCGTCTGGGACGTCGCCAACTTCACACGCCGCTTCGTTCTCAACATCGTCTTCTTCATGTTGCTGTTCGTCGTCATCGGCATCCTGTCGATGAGCGGGCGTGCGGCGATCACGCCGGTGCAGGATCGCACCACGCTGGTGCTGGCGCCGGAAGGCAGGGTGATGGAAGAAGATGGCCGCGACGCGCTGACGAAACTGATCGCGCAGAACAGCGAGGAAGACCCGGGTCGCAAGGTGGTGCGCCTGCGCGACCTGATCCGGGTGATCGATGCCGCGGCGAAAGACACTTCGATCGAGCGTGTCCTGCTTGATGTCGACAAGTTGTATCCGTCGGGCATGGCCAGCACGCACGAGATCGTCGCCGCGTTGCAGCGCCTCAAGGCGAGCGGCAAGCAGGTGATCGCGTTTTCCGAGGGGATGACGCAAGGCCAGTACCTGATCGCGGCGCAGGCCAGCCAGGTCTACCTCGATCCCGATGGACATGGTTTGCTGCTGGAAGGCCTGTCGAGCTATCGCCCGTACATGCGCGAAGGACTGCAGGACAAGCTCGGCATCGATTTCAAGCTGTTCAAGGTCGGTGAATACAAATCGGCGGCGGAACCGTTCGTGCGCGACAGCGCCTCGCCGGAAGCGAAGGAAGCCGACCTGTTCTGGATGAACGACCTGTGGCAGCGCTACATCGGCGACATCGCCACTGCGCGCAAGGTGACGCCGGATGCGGTCAAGGCCGGTGTCGACGGCATCGCCCAGGGCGTGGCCGACGAGCAGGGCGATCTCGCCAAATACGCGCTCGACCAGAAACTGGTCGATGGCTTGAAGACGCGCGCCGAAGTCGAGGACATGCTGGTCAAGGCCGGCGTTGCCGACAAGGACGCCGATGGCGGATTCCGCCAGATCGAATATGCCCAATACCTGCGCAACCAGCAGACCCAATTGCCCAAGGGTGACGGCAGCAGGCAGGTCGCGATCGTGGTGGCCGAAGGCGAAATCGTCCCAGGCAAGCAGGGCGGTGGTCGTGTCGGCGGCGATTCGACATCGGAACTGCTGCGCGAAGCGCGCCTCGACGACCTGGTGAAGGCGGTCGTGCTCCGCGTTGATTCGCCCGGTGGCGAAGTCTTCGCGTCCGAACAGATACGTCGCGAAGTGCAGGCCCTGCGCGATGCCGGCAAGCCGGTGGTGGTGTCGATGGGCGATGTCGCCGCGTCGGGCGGCTACTGGATCAGCATGAACGCCGCGCGCATCTACGCCGATCCGTCGACGATCACCGGATCGATCGGCATCTTCGGGCTGATCCCGAATGCATCGCGCGCGCTCGGCAAGATCGGCGTGCATACCGATGGCGTCGCCACCGCGCCGCTGGCCGGTGCGATGGACATCACCCGGCCGATGGATCCGGGCGTCGCCACCATCCTGCAGTCGGTGATCGAGAAGGGCTATCGCGATTTCACCGGCAAGGTCGCGAAGGCGCGCAAGCAGAGCGTCGAACAGATCGATGCGATCGCGCGCGGCCGCGTGTGGAGCGGCGCACAGGCGAAGGAGCGTGGCCTCGTCGATGAATTCGGCGGACTGCAGGACGCGGTCGACTTCGCCGCGAGCCAGGCGAAGATCGCCAGGGACCAGGTGCGCGTGCGTTACATCGAGCGCCGCGCCGGCACGCTCGATACCTTGCTTTCGGGCAATGTCGAATCGCGGATCGCCGAAGGCGTGCTGGCGCACTCGCCATGGTTGCGCGGACTGGCCGAAGGCAGCGCCGACGCGCGCGTCACGCGCCAGTTGAACGATTTGCGCGACCAGTTCAGTCGTGCCCGTTCGCCGGTGCAGGCGATGGCGCACTGCTATTGCGGTTTCGATTCGCTGTAACCACGGAGTCCGACATGCACAACCCGCGTTGGCGACTGGACGGACATACCGCATTGGTCACCGGCGGCAGTGCCGGCATCGGATTGGCGATCGCGCGCGAACTGCTCGGGCTGGGCGCGGAAGTAATGCTGGCCGCGCGCGATGGCGGCGTGCTGGAACAGGTCGTTGCAGACTTGCAGGACGAGTTTCCCGATCGCGGCGTGTTCGCCTTCAATTGCGATGTCGGCGACGAGGAAGAACGCGGCGCGTTGATGGGCTGGGTCGAGGACCAGGGCGGACTGCACATCCTGGTCAACAACGCCGGCACCAATCGCAGCCGCGCCACCGTCGAATACGGCGAGGACGAGTGGCGGCAGATCTTCGAGACCAACCTGTTCTCGGCCTTCGAATTGTCGCGGATGGCGCATCCGTTGCTGACGCAGCACGCGGCATCCAGCATCGTCAACATCGGCAGCGTGTCCGGGCTCACCCATGTGCGCACCGGCGCGCCCTACGGCATGAGCAAGGCAGCGCTGCACCAGATGACGCGCAATCTCGCGGTGGAATGGGCCGAAGACGGCGTGCGGGTGAATTCGGTGGCGCCGTGGTACATCCGCACGCGGCGCACGTCCGCGAAACTTTCCGATCCCGAATATCTCGACGACGTCCTGCAACGCACGCCGATGGGTCGCGTCGGCGATCCCGAGGAAGTCGCGGCGGCGGTTGCCTTCCTGTGCCTACCTGCCGCGAGTTACATCACCGGCGAATGCATCGCGGTGGATGGCGGCTTCCTGCGCTACGGGTTCTGACTGCGCCAGCGATTCGCGCAACGCCACCGCGGTGCCGGGTCGCACCTGGTCGATCGCGACGCTGGCGCGCATGCTCGCCGGGTTGGCGAGATCGCCCTGCACCGCGAACACCCGGCTGCCATCACTGGACGACACCACCGACACCGGCGTCGCCGGCACGAAACCCTCGCGGCGACCGGCATCGGCCAGCGCAAACGCGATGTCCTCCGCACGCACACCGGCCGCCATGCGCGTGATCGCGGCGGCGGGAATGCGTGCCACCAGGCTTTGCGCGAGATCGACATGGTTGTGCAATACGCTCTGGCTGCTGTCGCGGGTCGGGCGATCGCCGTGGACGCCGAGTTGCTTCAGGCGTTCTTCGAGCGTCCCGATCAAGGCATTGGTCTGCGCGCGTCCCCAGTGGCAATGGACGCCACCGACATCGAGTTCGCCGGCGGGATGGGCCTTGGCCCAGCCGAGGTAGTGCAAGTACTGGTCGACCTGGAATTGCGTCTGCATCGATGCCACGGCGCCGCTGCGTCGTGACGGTGCCTGGTCGACGGCATCATTCGGGGAGGCGTCAAGCAGGCGATTCGCCTTCGCCAACAGCTCGCCTTCATGGCCGCGGACGACGATCGCCAGGGGCAGATCGCTGTCGCGCAGCTGCCCGGGTTCGATGAGGTGCGCACTCAGGCGCGCGCTGCCGGGTTCGCGGGCGATCCCGAGACTGAATTCGGGGATGGTCAATCGCTCGAGTTCCATCACGGGTTCGGGCATCCGGTTGTGCGCGCGTCAATCCATTCCAAAGTGTGACTTCTATCAAATTTTCAATTCGTGGTCAAACATGAATGGCTCATCACCCGCTCCGCCCGATCGCGTTGCAGGGTTGCCCGTTCGACCAGATCCGGGTTGCCGAGTTCCAGCATCGACCTGGCCTCGCCCAGCCGCTGTTTCCAGCTCGCGCACAGCTCCTGGTCGGGGATGCGTTCGCAACGGTCGCGTTCCATCTCGCACTCGTGGTTGGGTACGGTTTGCGAGCTGCTGATATTCACCAACGGCACGTCGCGACAACGTTCCGGCGGATTGTCGGTCTCGTTGACATAGCTGCCGCCCGAAGGCGTGTGGCAGCGATACAGCGGCGGTGGCGGCAATGGCGTGGTGTCGATCGGCGGCGATGCGGCCGGGGTCGCAGGCACTGCATTTGCGACAGGATTGGCAGGCGCGCCGGTCGCGATCGCGGGCGATGGTGCAGGCGGCGGATCGACCGGGCGTGCGAGCACGCTGCGTTCCTGGTGTTGGCCGCGCGGGCAGGGCGTGCTCTGGATGCTGAGCATGCCGCCGGCATCGGTGCAGCGGTAGATCACGGTGGCGTTGGGATCATGCGCCACTGTTCTGGTCTTGCGCGTGCGCGTGGATTGGCCGGCGCCGGTGCCAACGGCGAGCATCAGCAGGCCGGTCGCGAGGATCGTTTTCGTCGTAGTCGTCAGCCGCCACATTCTTCGCGCAGCCTCGCGTTGATGGAAGATTCCTCGGCATCAAGCCGTGCCTGTTCGCTCGGCTGGCGCAACACGTTGCGACGAAGGATGTCATTGCGCCGTTGCGCCAGCGTCGCACACATGCGCTCCTGCGGCATCGGCGTGCAACTGTCGCGCACCCAGGCGCCACCGCCATAGACGATGCCCGGATAGATGCCGATTCCGCCGCCATGGCGGGTGCGCAGCGGCACGATCGGCGGTCGCATTCCCCAGGGAGGCGCGGCGATCCATTCCGGTTGCCAGCGGAGATTGCCTTCGCCGCTTTCGCTGGTGTAACGACTGCCATCGGTCGCGGTGCATTCGTACAACGGCCCGGGCTGGCGCAACACGTAACGCACTTCGCGCACGGTTTCCCGCGGCGTCGGTGCCATGGTCGCCGATGCCGGCGGGGCAGGCGGTGCGTCCTTGGGGCGCAACATCTGCCGGGTCTGCTGGTGCTGGTTGGCGGGGCAGGGACTGTCACGCAGTTCGACCTGCCCGCGGGCATCGGTGCAGCGATAGACCGTGATGTCGTTCTGCATCGCCCGCACGCAGGTGCAGGCGAACGACAGGGTCAACAGGGCAATGGCAGCCGCCGGGCGCATGGCGCCATCTTGCTACATCGCGCCCGGCAACGTCGGTGCGTCCAGCAGCATCGCGGCGATGCTCGCCGCGGCATCGCGGCCTTCCTGCACCGCGGTCACCACCAGGTCGGGGCCGCGCACGCAATCGCCACCGGCAAACAGGCGCGGATGGGTGGTCTGCCAGGCGCGACGGTTTTCGCCGGCGACCACCAGGCGTCCGTTGGCCTGCGCCTGCACATCGGCCTCCGCCAGCCATTCCGGCAGTCGCGGCGCGAATCCGAAGGCGATGATCACCACGTCGGCGGCGATCGCGGTTTCGCTGCCGGGCACGATGACGGCATTGCGACGACCGCGCGCATCGGGTTCGCCGAGTTCGGTGGTGGCGACGCGCACGCCGGCGACGGCACCATCGTCATCTGCTTCGATGGACAGTGGCTGACGGTTGAACAGGAATTCCACTTGTTCCTCGCGGGCATTGGCGACTTCGCGCGCTGAGCCGGGCATGCTCGCTTCGTTGCGGCGATAGACGCAGCTGACATTCGCCGCACCAAGCCTCACCGCCGAACGCACGCAGTCCATGCCGGTGTCGCCGCCGCCGAGCACGACCACGCGCTTGCCGGCGAGATCGGGGAGTTGCATTCCGTATTCCCAACCGGCGATCGGATGCGATGCGTCGGCTTCGTCACCGGCAACACGCCGTCCGTTCTGCACCAGGAAAGGCAGTGCCGGCATCACGCCGCGCAGGTCCTGTCCGGGCAGCCCACCATCGGTATAGCGATAGGCCCCGAGGCCGAGGAAGACCGCATCGAAATCCTGCAGCAAGGCATCGAGGCTGATGTCACGGCCGATCTCGACGCCAAGACGGAAACGCACGCCCATGCCTTCGAGGAGTGCGCGCCGTTGCGCAACCACCGACTTCTCGAGCTTGAAGGTGGGGATGCCGAACTGCAGCAAACCGCCGATCTGTTCGTAGCGGTCGAACACGGTCGCGGCGATGCCCCTGCGCACCAGCCGATCGGCGCAGGCGAGTCCCGCAGGCCCGGCGCCGATGATCGCCACGCGCTTGCCGGTCGCCTGCACGCGCGACAGGTCGGGACGCCAACCCTGCGCGAGTGCGGTCTCGACGATGTATTTCTCGACCGAACCAATCGTCACCGCACCGAAACCGTCTTCCAGCGTGCACGCGCCTTCGCACAAACGATCCTGCGGGCAGACGCGACCGCAGATTTCCGGCAGCGGATTGGTTTCGTGGCACAGCTCGACCGCCTCGATGATGCGGCCTTCCTCCACCAGACGCAGCCAGCGCGGGATGTGGTTGTGCACCGGGCAGGCGTTCTGGCAATAGGGATTGCCGCAATCGAGGCAACGCCCGGCCTGCTGCTTCGCCGCCGGCACGTCGAAGCGTCCGTAGAGTTCGCTCCAGTCGCCCTGCAGGCGCAATTGCAGCGGCTGCTTGTCGGGCATCTGCCGCGGCGCGTCGAGGAACTGGAAGGGCAGCTTGCGACTCATGCGGCGCGCCTCAGTTCCTCGGCCAGCGCGTCGAGGTCGGCGGCCTTCGGCTTGGCCAGCCAGAACTTGCCGACGAAGTCGCGGAAACCGTCGAGGATGCGTGCGCTCCAGGCGCTGCCGGTGAGGCGCGCATGGGTTTCGATCAGTTCGCGCAGGTGCTGGCGATAGGTGTCGAAGTGCTCGGCGGTGATGCGCTGGATGTCGATCAGCTCGTGGTTGTAGCGGTCGACGAAATCGCGTTCGCGATCGAGCACATAGGCGATGCCGCCGGTGAAGCCGGCGCCGAAATTCAAGCCGACGTCGCCGAGCACCACGACCGTTCCGCCGGTCATGTATTCGCAGCAATGGTCGCCGGCGCCTTCGACCACCGCGATCGCACCGGAATTGCGCACGGCGAAGCGTTCGCCGGCGCGGCCCGCGGCGTACAACTCGCCACCCGTCGCGCCGTACAGGCAGGTGTTGCCGAGGATCGGCGTGGCTTCGCTGGCATAACGGCTGCCCGCTGCCGGACGCAACACGATGCGCCCGCCCGCCATGCCCTTGCCGACGTAATCGTTGGCGTCGCCGGAAAGATCGATGTTCAGGCCGCCGGCATTGAATGCGCCGAGGCTCTGTCCGGCGGTGCCGCGCAGGTGCAGGGTGATCGGGCGATCGCTCATCCCGGTGTTGCCGTGGTGCTGCGCGATCAGGCCGGACAGGCGCGTGCCGATGCTGCGGTCGACGTTGCGGATCGCATGGCTCGCTTCGCCACCCGTTCCGCTTGCGATGGCCTCCGCGAGTTCGCGTTCGAGCGTCGCCGCGAGTCCGGATGGCGGCGCCTGCAATGCCGTCGCGCCGCAATGGCTCGCGGCCTTGCCGGGATCGCTGCGCAACAACGCCGAGAGGTCGATGTCGACATCATCGCGGGTGTGGCGGAGGAACTGTTCGAGCAGATCGCTGCGGCCGACGAGTTCGCCGAGCGAACGCGCGCCAAGCGCAGCGAGGTGTTCGCGCACGTCTTCGGCGACACCGCGGAAGAAGGTTTCGACGCGTTCCGGCAGGCCCTTGAAGTGGTTTTCGCGCAGGCGCGCATCCTGGGTCGCCAGGCCGGTCGCGCAATTGTTGAGGTGGCAGATGCGCAGGTATTTGCAGCCGAGCGCAATCATCGGCGCGGTGCCGAAACCGAAACTGTCGGCGCCGAGCAGCGCCGCCTTGATCACGTCGAGCCCGGTCTTCAGGCCGCCATCGGTTTGAAGCAACACCTTGTCGCGCAGGTCATTGCCCTGCAGCGCCTGTCTGGCTTCCGACAACCCGAGTTCCCACGGTACGCCGGCATAGCGGATCGATCCGATCGGACTGGCGCCGGTGCCGCCATCGTGACCGGAGATGGTGATGAGATCGGCGCCGGCTTTCACGACGCCGGCAGCGATCGTGCCGACACCGGCATGGCTGACCAGCTTCACCGAAATCAGCGCGCGCGGATTGATCTGGCGCAGGTCGAAGATCAGCTGGGCGAGATCCTCGATCGAATAGATGTCGTGGTGCGGCGGCGGCGAGATCAGGCCGATGCCGGGCTTGGCGTAGCGCAGGCGTGCGATCAGCGGATCGACCTTGCTGCCCGGCAACTGGCCGCCTTCGCCGGGCTTGGCGCCCTGCGCGAGCTTGATTTGCAGGACGTCGGCATTGATCAGGTATTCGGGCGTGACGCCGAAACGCCCCGACGCGATCTGCTTGATCTTGCTGCGGCGTTCGTCGTGGTAGCGCGCCGGATCCTCGCCGCCTTCGCCGGAATTGCTGCGCGCGCCGAGGCGGTTCATCGCGATCGCCAGCGCCTCGTGCGCTTCCGGCGACAGCGCGCCGAGGCTCATGCCGGCGCTGTCGAAACGACGGATGATCGCTGCGATCGGTTCGACCTCATCCAATGGCACCGCGGGCCCGATCGGCTTCGCGCGCAGCAGGTCGCGCAATGCCGCTGGCGGGCGCTGATCCACCGCATCGGAATAGCGCTTCCAGTCTGTGCGGTCGCCGGTCAGCACCGCACGCTGCAGTGATTGCACCACGTCCGGGTTGTACTGGTGGTATTCGCCGCCGGGCAGATAGCGCAGCAGGCCACCGGCTTCCGGCAGTGCGTTGAGATCCCAGCCCTGTTCCGCCAGTGCGCGTGCATCGGCTTCGAGGCGCGCGAAACCGGCGCCGCCGATCCGCGATGGCGTGCCGGCGAAACACTGCGCGACCACTTCCGGATCGAGTCCGACGATCTCGAACAACTGTGCGCCGCGATAACTCGCAATCGTGCCGATGCCCATCTTCGACAGGATCTTCAGCAGTCCCTTCTTCACGCCGCGGCGATAGCTGCGTCCGACCTGCAGCGGTTCGCCATTGGTCTTGCCGCCGAGGATCCCGCGCCGCGCCAGCGCGTGCAGCGACTGGTAGGCGAGGTAGGGATAGACCGCGGTCGCGCCGCAGCCGACCAGACAGGCGAAATGATGCGGATCGCGCGCGGTGCCGGTCTCGACCAGGATGTTGCTGATGCAGCGCAGGTCGTGGCGCACCAGGTGTTGATGCACCGCGCCTGTCGCCAGCAAGGCGTGTACCGCGGCGCAGTCACGCAACGGACGACGATCGCTGAGGATCAGCAGTTCGATGCCGGCGCGGGCGGCGTCCTCGGCCTGCCTGCAGATCCGTTGCAATGCTTCCTGCAGCGAGGTGCTGGCGTCGAAATAGAGATCGATGTAGAGATGCGATTCGGCGAAACGCGGGAGCGCCAGCAACTGGTGCAACTTGCGTTGCGACAGCACTGGCGAATTCAGCAGGACGTGATTGACGTTGCCCGGCGCGTCCACGAACAGATTGCCTTCGCGGCCGATCTGCGTGGTCAGACTCATCACGCTGCCCTCGCGCAGCGGATCGATCGACGGATTGGTGACCTGGGCGAAGGCCTGGCGGAAACAGTCGTACAAGGGACGAATCCGCTGGCTGATCGCCGCCATCGGCACGTCGTCGCCCATCGATCCGATGGCTTCCTGTTCGGTTTCGGCGAGCGGACGCAGCACCTGCTCCTGTTCCTCGCGGCTCAACTGGAACAGGCGCTGGAAACCGAGCAGGGTTTC
This sequence comes from Lysobacterales bacterium, assembly GCA_019510195.1. Taxonomy (GTDB): domain Bacteria; phylum Pseudomonadota; class Gammaproteobacteria; order Xanthomonadales; family Xanthomonadaceae; genus Solilutibacter. Next base: position 21,356 of record JAEKKW010000067.1, read on the forward strand.
GGTATCGAACGGCGCATCGGTGAGCGCGGGATCGATCAGTTCGGTGTGCAGATAGGACATGCCTTCGCGCAGCCATTGCTTGTACGGCGCGCGGGCGCGGTTGATGGCGTCGATGGCGTGGGTGTCGAGCAGCCTGCCTTGTTCGAGATCGATCGCGATCATCTCGCCGGGGCCGAGCTTGCCTTTCGCTTCGACCTCTTCCGCAGGCAGGTCCCACACGCCGGTTTCCGAGGCGATCACGAACACGCCGTCGCGCGACAGCGTCCAGCGCGCCGGGCGCAGGCCGTTGCGATCGAGCGTGCAGGCGGCGTGGCGGCCATCGCACATGACGATGCCGGCGGGGCCGTCCCACGGCTCGGAATTGATCGCGTAGTACTCGTAGAACGCGACCAGGTCGGCGTCCTTGTATTCCAGCGATTGCAACGCCGGCGGAATCAGGATGCGCATCGCCTGCAGCAGGTCCATGCCGCCCAGCTGAAGCCACTCCAGTGCGTTGTCGAGGCTCTGCGAATCGGAACCGTTGGTGGTGACCGCCTGCTCGAATTCACTGACGTCGAGCAGCGGCGACTTCCAGACATTGCGGCGCGACTGCGCCCAGGCGCGATTGCCTGCGATGCTGTTGATCTCGCCGTTGTGGGCGAGGCGGCGGAACGGTTGCGCCAGCGGCCAGCGCGGCTGGGTGTTGGTGGAGAAACGCTGGTGGAACACCGCCACGCGTGCACTCAACGCCGGATGCGCGAGATCCGGATAGAGCGTGCGCAGATGCTCCGGCAGCACCATGCCCTTGTAGCCGAGCAATTTCGCCGACAGGCCGATGACATGGAAATCGGCGACATCGCGCAATGCTTGTTCGGTGCGCCGGCGGGCGAGATACAGATGACGCTCGAAGGCATCGGCATCACCGCCGCGATCGACCACGAAGACTTGTTCGATGCGCGGCATGTTGGAACGCGCCAGTGCGCCGCAGACGCGATCGTCGGTTGGCACGACGCGCCATCCTGCAACCCGCGCGCCGATGCCCGTCAGTTCGCGTTCCAGCGCGTCGCGGCAACGCGCGGCGCCTTCTTCGTCACGTGGCAGGAAGACATTGCCGGCGGCGACGCGTCCTTCGGACAACACGATGCCAGCCCCGTCCGCCAAGGCGCGCACGAAAGTTTCGCAACCGTGCAGCAGCACGCCGCAACCGTCGCCGCTCAAGCCATCGGCAGCCACGCCGCCGCGATGTTCCATCCGCGACAGCGCTTCCAGCGCGGTGTCGACGATGGCGCGCGAACCCGGACCGGCGACATCGGCGATCAGGCCGAAGCCGCAGCTGTCGTGCTCGATTCCGGCGTCATACAGACCGCCAGCCAGTGGGTTGCGCCGGTCGTCCATCGTGGTCCAGTCGTGTCGGTGAGGCGAGGGCAGCTCGCGTGTGTGCGGAACGCCTTTTCACCCGACTAAACCACAATTTGTGCAGTGCCACAATTTTCGTTTCAGGCGAAACGAAACCACGTTTTTCAGCCGCGCAGCACGGCTCCGCTGCGGGCGTCGCGGATCGGCGTCGGTTGCAGCAATCCGCCGGTTTCGCCATCAAGCACACCGTCGAGCAAGGCAACAACTTCGGGATCGAGGCCGGTTTTTCGTGTTGGCGCAGCGCCGCCCGCGCGGTTGGCACTGGTCGAGACCAGCGCGCCGCCGCAGGCATTGCAGAGTGCAATCACCGGCGGATGTGCGGACACACGGACCGCGATGCCGTCGTGCGCGCCGCTGATCCAGCGTGGCGCCGACGGTGACGCCGGCACGATCCAGGTCGCGGCGCCCGGCCAGCTCGCGCGGACCGCCGCGCGTTGTTCATCACCCAATGCTTCCAGCGCTACAAACGGCGCCAGTTGCGCTTCGCTCGCGGCGATCAGGATCAGGCCTTTCTCGACTTCGCGTTGCTTGATCGCGAGGATGCGCATCACCGCCCGTTCGTTGCGCGGATCGCAGCCCAGGCCCCACACGCCTTCGGTGGGGTAAGCGATCACGCCACCATGCTTGAGCAGCGCGGCGGCGGAATCGGCATCAAGCACATCCACGAAGATCGATCAGGCCAGCGTCAGCGTGACCGGGATGTTGCCGCGCGTCGCGTTGGAATACGGGCAGACCTGGTGCGCGTCATCGATCAGCTTCTGCGCGGCCGCGCGATCCATGCCCGGCAGGTGGATGTTCAGGCGGACGGCGACGCCGAAGGCCTGGCCGACCGGGCCGAGGTCGACTTCGGCATCGATGCCGACGCCTTCCGGAACCTGCAGGTGCTGGCGCGCGGCAACCGCCTTCATCGCGCCGATGAAGCAGGCCGAGTAACCCGCCGCGAACAACTGTTCGGGATTGGTGCCACCACCCTTGCCGGGCGTGGTCAAGCGCACGTCGAGATGGTCATCGTCACTGCGGGCATGGCCATTCTCGCGGCCGCCGTTGGTGTGGACGCGGGCGGTGTATACGACTTTGTCGAGGGTATTCATCGATCATTCCTGAGTTGGCGGGGTCGGGCGCCGATGATGCGCCCGTTCCTGTTACGAAATCGATAGACCACTTGCTCAGAACGGCGGCGCGTCGTCGTTCGCGGTTTTCTTTGCGACAGCCTTCTTCGTTGCGGTCTTTTTCGTTGCAGCTTTCTTGGTGGCTTTCTTCGCCGCGGTTTTCTTGGTCACAGCTTTCTTCGTCGGTGCCTTGGTCGCAGCCTTCTTTGCGGACGCCTTCCTGGCCACGGTCTTGGCCGCGGTCTTGCGCCCCCAGCCCTTGCGCGCCGGCTTGCCGGTGTCCGCCATCAGCTGGATGACTTCCTCCAGCGTCAGTGACGCCGGCTCGCGAGGGCCCCAGAACCTCTCCATCAACGGAACCCACTGCTCCTCGCCGCGGCTGACCGCGTCGAGCTCGTCTTCCATCTTCGCCGTGAAGTCGTAGTCGACGTAACGGGTGAAATGCGAACTGAGGAATTTCGACACCGCGCGGCCGACGTCGGTCGGGCGGAAGGCGCGGCCTTCCATTTCCGCGTACTTGCGGAACAGCAGCGTCTGGATGATCGAGGCGTAGGTCGACGGTCGGCCGATGCCGTATTCCTCCAGCGTCTTCACCAGCGAAGCTTCGGTGAAACGCGGCGGCGGCTGGGTGAAATGCTGGTCGGCATGCACGCGATCGAGCGGCACGTTGTCCCCGGTCTTCATCGCCGGCAGCTTGCGGCCCTCGTCGTCATCGTCGGCGTTCTTCTGGTCCTTGCCTTCCTCGTACACGGCGAGGAAGCCCGGCACCACCACCGTGGTGCCGCTGGCGCGGAACGCATGCTGGTTGCCGGCCGCGAGTTCCACCGACACCGTGTTGAGCGTGGCCGGGATCATCTGGCTGGCGACCGCACGCTTCCACACCAGGTCATAGAGCTTGCGTTCGTCGTCGCTGAGGTAACGCGCGATCTGCGCCGGCGTGCGCAACGCCGAGGTCGGACGGATCGCCTCGTGCGCTTCCTGCGCGTTCTTCGATTTGGTGGTGTAGAAGTTCGGCTTGTCCGGCACCGAAGGGGTGCCGAAATCACGCGCGATCACGTCGCGGATCTCGCCGAGTGCGTCCTGCGACAGGTTGACCGAGTCGGTGCGCATGTAGCTGATCAGGCCGACCGTGCCTTCCTCGCCGATCGCGACGCCTTCGTACAGCTTCTGCGCGACCTGCATGGTCTTGCGGGTGGTGAAGCCGAGCTTGCGCGCCGCTTCCTGCTGCAGGGTCGAGGTGGTGAACGGCGGCGAAGGCCGGCGCTTGCGTTCCTTGCTCGCGACATCGGTGACGTGCAGTCGGCCCTGTGCCGCCTGGGCGATGCGCGCGCGCGCGTCCTCGGCGCTGTCGCCATCGGTGATGGTGAACTGCTCGAACTTCTTGCCGTCGAGCTTGACCAGCCTGGCGGTGAACGCCTGCGACGGATGCGTGCATTCCGCCTCGATGGTCCAGTATTCACGCGCCTTGAACGCCTCGATTTCCTCTTCGCGCTCGACGATCATGCGCAATGCCGGCGACTGCACGCGGCCCGCCGACAACCCGCGCTGCACCTTGCGCCACAACACCGGGGACAGATTGAAGCCGACCAGATAGTCGAGGGCACGACGCGCCTGCTGGGCATCGACCAGGTCCATCGCGATGCTGCGCGGATGGGCGATCGCCTCGCGGATCGCGCGCGGGGTGATTTCGGTGAACACCACGCGATGCAGCGGCTTGTCCTTCAGCAACTTGCGCTCGCCGAGGATCTCGGCGATGTGCCAGCTGATCGCTTCGCCTTCGCGGTCCGGGTCGGTCGCCAGCAGGATTTCATCGGCGGTCTTGGCGGCCTTGGCGATCGCCTCGACGTGCTTCTCGTTTTTCTCGATCAGGTCGTAGCGCATCCGGAAGCCGTGCTCCGGATCCACCGCGCCTTCCTTCGGCACCAGGTCGCGGACATGACCGTAGCTGGCGAGGACGGTGTAGTCCTTGCCGAGGTATTTGTTGATCGTCTTGGCCTTGGCAGGCGATTCGACGACGAGCAGGTGCTTGGGCATGGCGGCGTGATTCCGGAGCCGGCATGTACCGGCGAAATGGGGTGGTCGAGACGCCAACGCCCGGGACATGGGTCCCGGGCGTCTGGATCAACCTTCTATTTATAGTGGAATCACGCCGTGGGGCGGCTGTCAAGCCGTCTCAATCAATAATGAGACGATTACCCGCGGTAATGGGCCAGCGCGGCGATCATCGAGCACATCGCCAGACAGCCGATGACGAACAGCACGATCCCCAGCCCCAGCACGATCTTGGTCACCGTGCCCAGGGTGTCGTCCTGCCGTTCGGGATGTTCGGTGAATGCCCATTTGTCGACCACGACGGTGTCGCAGATCATGTCGTGCAGGGCCTGCTTGCGATCGGTGAACGCGGCCATGAGATAACCGATGCCGATCATCAGGCCACTCAACATGTAGGCGAAGTAGCGCCCGAAGCCGCGCAGGAAGGTCAGCGTTTCGCCGTCGCTGCGCACCACCTTGATGCCGATCGCCAGCTTGCCCGGCGTGGCCATCATCGATGCGCTGGAATAGAACCAGGCGAACACCACGGCCTGCAGCAGCCAGGAGACGACGGTCATGCCCGGATTGGTGCTGCCGAATCCGCGTCCGAAATTGTTCTGGATGCCGAAGATTGCGGCGACGATTCCAATCAGGATGGCAACCGGAATGCCGATCGCGAAAGTATCGATGATCGCGGCCGCCACGCGCTTCCAGAAACCGGCGTACACCACATGTCCATCCTGTTGCACGCCAGTGCCGCTGCCGACCTGCGCGCGTGGCGCCGCATAGGGGTCGTTGGCCTGGACATCCTTGCGCGCGATCGGCGTCGCGGTGTCGTACATCGAATAGCTGCCATCGACGACGGGCGCCACGGCCGGTGCCGGAGCGGAAGCCACTTCCGCAGGCTGCGGCAATACTTCGTTCGCGATCGTGGCGAAGGCCTGCCAGTTCGCCATGCCGTTGCGCCAGACCAGCGTGTCCATGTCGATCTGGCCGGCGTCACGCAGGCCCAGCAAATCCTGCGACTGCACCGGACCGCGCTGCTGGCCCTGGCGGTCGGCGTAATACCACTCGCTCATTCGATTCCCCTGTCGATTCGCTGTTGCGAAGGCGCAGTCTGCGCGAGCCCACTCTTCGCGGCAAGCCGGCGGCAGCGGAGGCGTCGACGTTCCCGATCAGTGCAGCGGTTCGGGATCGTCCGCGAACATCTGCGTTTCCATCCACGCGTAGGCAGCTTCCGAGCCCGGCTGGTTGAACAGCACCATCAGCACGACCCATTTCAGGTCGTCGAGATCGAGCTCGTCCTGATCGAGCGCCATCGCGCGATCGAGTACCAGTTCGCGCTGCTCGGCATCAAGCACGCCATGCTGCTCGAGGTAGATCAGGAAGCCGCGCGCGTCGAGGTCGAGCTTGGCCAGTTCACCGGTGGTGAAGACGCGGGTCGGACCCGACGGCCCTTGGGTGGCGAAGGTGGGGCGGCGCTCGGCGAGGCCGTCCAGCCAGTCGAAGGCGCGATTGGCCTCGGCGGGGCTGAAGCCGGCCGAAATCAGGGTCGACTGGAGTCCGTCACGATCCTGCGGAGGCGCAGTGTCATCGGTGAAGCAGTGTTCGAAGAGATACAGCAGGACGTCCAGAATGCTCTCTTTCATCGATCCCCGGCCTGCGCCCGCGGGCGCGTGGATGGCAGAAGCCTTGCTTCATCCTGGAGTGCGGAGGTAACGGCCATGCCTGACCGTGATCGTCCCCTGCAGCTCCATGGTCAGGAGAATGGAGGAGAGTCGGGCCGGCGTCAATGCGGTGCGATCCGCCAGCGCATCCATAGGGATTGGGTCGTGACCAAGTGCCGACCACACGTTCTTGTGGTCGCTGTCCCAGTCCTTGGGAGGCTGAACGGGTGGTGCCGGCGTCGCGTCCGTCGCCGCTTTCGGGCGCCGCAGTGTCCGTTTCAAGACCGGTGCCAGCGCCAGCAACACGTCGTCGGCGCTTTCCACCAGTTGCGCGCCGTCGCGGATCAGGCGATGGCAGCCGCGCGCGTGCGGATCGTGAATCGATCCCGGCACGGCCCAGACGTCGCGGCCGGCGTCGGCGGCGAACTGCGCGGTGATCAGTGCCCCCGAACGCGCCGCGGCCTCGACGACCAAGGTGCCCTGGGCAAGCCCGGCAATGATGCGGTTGCGCGCCGGGAAATGGTCGCGCAGCGGTTGGGTACCGGGCGGGTATTCGCTGACCAGCAAGCCGCGCGCGGCGATGCGGGCATGGAGATCGCGATGCTGGGCGGGGTAGCAGAGATCGGGGCCGCTGCCGAGTACGGCGATGGTGTCGCCACCGGCCTCGAGCGCACCCTCATGGGCGGCGCCATCAATGCCCGCGGCCAGCCCGCTGACCACCACCAGTCCGGCATCGGCGAAGCGATGGGCGAACTGCCGGGCGAGCATGCGGCCGCCGGTGCTGGCGGAGCGGGTGCCGACGATGGCGACGGCGGGGTCCTGCAGCAGCTCGGCATCGCCTGCCGTGAACAGCATCAGTGGCGCGCCGGAGATGGTGCGCAAGGTGGCGGGGTAGTCGGGATCGTGCCAGGCGATCAAGCGATGGCCGGGGCGTTGCAGCCATTCGGCGCTGCGCAACCAGACATCGGGATCGGCGCCACGACGCAGGCGGATGCAGGTGTCCTCCGACAGGCCTGCGGCACGCCACGCGTGCGGACCCGCGGCCAGCGCCGCGCTGGCGCTGCCATGGTGTTGCAGCAGTTCGCGGCGGGGCGCGCGGCGGCCACCGGCGCACAGGAACGCCAGCCGTGCCGCCAGTTCGGGCATATCGAAATCGACCATGCCGCCAGCTTGGGGCGGAAACGACGACGGCGCCCTCGGGCGCCGTCTCGATAACGTGTCGGAAAAATCCGAATCGGCTTAACGGGGTTCAGTACGGCGCATCGGGATGCTTGAGCTCGTAGCCGACCTGGGTCGGCTTGATGCCGTCCATCACCAGCGCGTAGCTGACATGGTCGAAGGTGCGGAACACCATCGCGTGGCCGGAGAACTCGTCGGGCAGGCGGACACGGCCGTAATTGCCGACCAGCTCGTCGGTGCGCTGGTACTTCACGCGGTCGACCTTGTTGCTGCCCATGCGCCACAGCGAGAACACCGTGCCGTTGTCGATGCCGTCCTGACTGCCGACGGAGATCGCGATGACATCGCGCGGGCCGGCGGTGCGCAGGCGATCGGCGACGGCCAGCACCTGGGCGTGGCGGTATTCGAACTGCGCCTTGGGCGGATGGGGGACGAAGTAGGGATCGTAGGCCTGGGCATCGACCGGGATCAGGCGGTCGCCTTCGCGGACTTCGCGGCCGGCTTCGTCGAGGCGGATGGTCGAGGCCTCGATGCCGCCGACCTCGCCACGGGTCACGGTGCCCATGTTGACGCGCTGCAGCTCATAGCCGAGCAGGTCGTGGCCGCGGTCCGGGGTGATCGCCGACGTCCAGAACTGCTGGAAGTCGATGGTGCGCTTGCCGCGGAAGTCGAGGTCGGCGGTATCCATGATGTCGCCGCCCTGGCGGCGGTCGAGGCGCGCGTAACGCATGTTCGGGCGCACGATCAGGAAGCGCTGGCCGACGGCGTTGGCCGGCAGGCCCTTGGCGTAGACGACGTAACCCTGCGAACCGCGCAGGCGATCGTCCTCGATGCCGACCACATAGGGCAGCTGGTCGAAGCTGTTGACCACGCGCACGTCCTTGAGCCACGGCTCGACCTGCGCCAGCGGAATGCCGGGAATCGGCGCTTCGGTGCGGTGCTGCGCCTCGGCGGTGCGATTGATGTAGGCCAGGCTGAGAATGTCACCCGGATAGATCAGGTGCGGGTTCTTCACCTGCGGGTTGGCTTGCCAGATTTCCGGCCACAGCCACGGCCGGCTGAGGAACCGGCCGGCGATGTCCCACAGGGTGTCGCCCTTCCTCACCACGTAGGTGTCGGGGTGATCGGGGCGAATGCCCGGATTCCCGGCGATGGCGAGGCCGGCGACGGTGAGCGCCGCGGTGGCGGCGATGGTTTTCAGCGACAGGTTGAAGCGCGAAAGGAGCGAGGCCATAGCCTGAGGTTCCCCGACAAATCCCCAATACGGACGGCCATTTACACCACAAAGTTCACAGTTTCACAAGACCCTTACATTTAAATCCCCGTTTTGCCGGGGCTGGGCAGCCAGCCGGCGTTCCTGGAGCGGGTGGCGGGACGCGTTACACTGGCGGCCTGCGACGGCGGTGTTCGTCCCCGCCCGCACTCCGGACTCCGAACCATGGCCCTGCTCACGATCCTCGAATTCCCAGATGCCCGACTGCGCACGAAAGCCGTGCCGGTCGATGTTGCCGGCATTGCCGCGCCCGGATTCCAGCAGCTGCTGGACGACATGTTCGAGACCATGTACGAGGCGCCCGGCATCGGTCTCGCCGCCAGCCAGGTCGACGTGCACCAGCGTTTCATGGTGATCGACATCAGCGAGGACAAGAATTCGCCGATGGTCTTCATCAACCCGGGAATCCTTGCCAAAGAGGGCGAGGAGGTCTGCCAGGAAGGCTGCCTGTCGGTGCCCAACATCTTTGCCGACGTCACCCGCGCCGCCAACATCCGCGTGCGCGCGCTCGATCGCAAGGGCGAGGCGTTCGAACTGGATGCCGATGGTCTGCTGGCGGTGTGCATCCAGCACGAGATGGACCATCTCGACGGCAAGCTGTTCGTCGATTACCTGTCGCCGCTCAAGCGCGAAATGGTGAAGAAGAAGCTGGCCAAGGCGGCGCGCGAGAAGAAGGCGGCCTGATTGCGCATCGTGTTCGCCGGCACGCCGGAGTTCGCCGTGCCGGGCTTGCGCGCGGCTTGCGAACGCGCCGAAGTCGTCGCCGTCTATACCCAGCCCGATCGCCCCGCCGGACGCGGGCGCGCGCTGACGCCATCGCCGGTGAAGCAGGAAGCACTGCGGCGCGGCATCGAAGTGCGCCAGCCGGAGACCCTGCGCGATCCCGAAGTGCAGTCGCGCTTGCGCGCACTCGAACCGGACCTGATCGTCACCGCGGCCTACGGCCTGATCCTGCCGAAGAAGGTGCTGAAGATTCCGCTTCATGGTTGCTGGAACCTGCATGGTTCGCTGCTGCCGCGCTGGCGCGGCGCGGCGCCGATCCAGCGCGCGATCGAAGCCGGCGATGCCGAAACCGGCGTCTGCCTGATGGAGATGGAAGCGGGGCTCGACACCGGGCCGGTGCTGTTGCGCGAGGCGACCGCGATCGGCACGGATGAAACCTCCGGGCAGTTGTACGAACGCCTCGCCGGCATCGGCGCGAACGTGCTGGCCAAGGGCCTGGACATGCTTGTCGCCGGGACACCTCCGCAGCGGCATCCGCAACCGGAAGCGGGCGTGACGCATGCCGCCAAGATCGAGAAAGCGGAAGCGCGCCTCGACTGGAACGAATCCGCCGAAGTGCTGGCGCGCAAGGTGCGCGCCTTCCAGCCGTGGCCGGTGGCGGAAGCCGTGCTGGCGGGCGAACGTGCACGCATCCATGCGGCGAAAGCGATCGCCGCGGGCAGCGCCGCCGCGCCGGGAACGGTGGTTGCTGCGAGCCGCGATGGCATCGATGTCGCCTGCGGCGATGGCGTGCTGCGCCTGCTGATGCTGCAGCGCGAAGGCGGGCGCGCCGTATCCGCCGCCGACTATCTGAACGCCCGCCGTGGCCAATTCTGAGAAAGCGCGACCTGGCGACAGCCGCGGTGCCGGCGTGCGCGCCGATGCCGCGCGCGTGCTCGATGCGGTGATGCATCGCGGTCGTTCGCTGAAGGTGGAGCTGTCGACGGCGCAATCGCGGATCGACGATGGCCGGGATCGCGCGCTGCTGGAAGCGATGGTGATGGCGGCGCTGCGCAATCGCGCCGATTACGAAGCGACGTTGAAGTCCTGGCTGCCGCGTCCGCTCGGTCAGCGTGACAGCGAACTGCGCGCATTGCTCTACGCGGGTCTCGCCCAGCTCGATGTCATGGGCTTGCCGAGCCACGCGGCGGTTGATGCGACGGTGGAGGCCGCGCGCCTGCTCAAGCGCACCCATCAGGCCGGTCTGGTCAATGCGGTGTTGCGCCGGGCGACGCGCGAAGCGCTTGTGCGCGCCGATGCGCAGGCAGGTTGGCCGCAATGGCTGTTGCAGCATTTGCACGCCGATTGGCCAGGCGATATCGACGCGATCCTGCGTGCCAGTCGCGTGTCGCCGCCAATGTGGTTGCGGGTGAATCATCGCAAGACCGATCGCGATGCCTATGCTGCGCGACTGCGCGAACAGGGCATGGACGTGCGGATGCCGGATCACCCCGCTGATGCGCTGCTGCTGGAGACGCCGGTGGCGGTGAGCGCATTGCCCGGATTCGGCGAAGGGCTGGTGTCGGTGCAGGACGGCAGCGCCCAGCAGATCGCCGATGCCTTTGCGCTGAAGGCCGGCATGCGCGTGCTCGATGCCTGTGCCGCGCCCGGTGGCAAGACCGCGCATCTGCTCGAACGCGAACCGGGGCTGCAGGTCATCGCAGCGGACATCGATGCGCGCCGCCTGCGTCGCGTCGAGGAAGGCTTGCAGCGGCTTGACCTCTCGGCACAAACACTCGTTGCCGATGCCACGCAACCGGACGCATGGTGGGACGGCCGACCGTTCGACGCCATCCTGATCGATGCGCCGTGCAGTGCCACCGGCATTCTGCGGCGCCAGCCCGACATCCTGCTGCACCGGCGCGCGGAAGACGTCGCCGCGCTTGCCGCGTTGCAGTCGCGCATGCTCGATGCGTTGTGGTCGATGCTCGCGACTGGCGGCACGCTGGTCTACGCGACCTGTTCGATCCTGCGCGGCGAGAATGATCGCCAGATCAGGGCGTTCCTGCAGCGCACGCCGGCCGCGCAGCTCGAACCACTCGATGCGGCGTTCGGCCACGACACCGGTTTCGGCCGCCAGCGTCTGCCCGGCGAGGACGGCATGGACGGGTTCTTCTACGCGCGTTTGCGCAAGCAATAATCGCGCACGGGTCTTCCCGTATCATCGCGCCATGCTGAAGCTCCGCACCTCCCGCGACACCTGGCTGTTCTGGATCGCCGCGTTGCTGATCGTCGGCGCCGGCATCGGCCTGCGCGATCCCTGGCCCGCCGACGAGCCGCGTTTCGCGCTTGCCGCGAAGCAGATGGTGGAGAGCGGCAACTGGCTGTTCCCGCACCGCGGCATCGAACTGTATTCCGACAAGCCGCCGATGCTGATGTGGCTCCAGGCAGCCTTCTTCGAGCTCTTCCGCAACTGGCGCGTTGCCTTCCTGTTGCCGTCGCTGCTGGCAACGTTGGCGACGCTCGCCTGCGTGAAGGATCTCGGCAGGCGTTTGTGGACACCGAAGATCGGGCTGTGGGCGGCGTGGGCGGTGCTGCTCGCCTTCCAGTTCACCTATCAGGCCAAGAAGGCGCAGATCGATCCGCTGGTGACCTGCTTCATCACCGTGGCCAATTACGGCTTGCTGCGCCACCTGCTGCTTGGCCCGAACTGGCGCTGGTGGTGGATCGGCTGGTTCTTCGCCGGACTCGGCACCATCACCAAGGGCGTCGGCGTGCTCGCGTTGCTGATGCTGCTTCCGGCGATCTTCGCCAGCGTTCGCGGCTGGCAGTCGCGCGGCGAACGCGTGTCACTGCATCTGCGCGACTGGCGATTCTGGGCTGCGCCGCTGTTCCTGGTCGCGGCGATGGCGATCTGGCTGCTGCCGATGGTGATGGCGGTACGTGCCAGCCATGATCCCGCTTACGACGCCTACCTCAACGACATCCTGTTCCACCAGACCGCCAAGCGTTACGCGCAGTCGTGGGACCACGCCCAGCCGTGGTGGTATTTCATCGTGGTGGTGGTCGGGATGTGGTTGCCGGCGATGCTGGCGCTGCCGTGGGCGATCCCGGCGTGGAGGCGGCGCCTGCAGCGATTCGATGCGCGCTATCTGCTGCCGCTGGCGTGGGGTGTGTTGCTGGTGGCGTTCTTCAGCATTCCGTCGGGCAAGCGCGACGTCTACATCATGCCGGTGCTGCCGATGTGGGGGCTTGCCCTGGCGCCGCTGTTGCCGGGATTGCTGAAGAAGGCGTGGCCGCGTCGATTGCTGGCAACCGTGCTGGCAGCGATGGCGATCGGCTTCGTGGTCGGCGGCGGACTGATGGCCTTCGGACATTCGAAATCGACCACGCGCTTCCTGACGGAACGAGGCCTCGAATCCGGCGTCGGCATCGGCTGGATGCTGCTGGCGATGGGCGCAGGCGTGATCGTCGCGCTGGCGTGGTGGCGCCGTCGCCTCGAGATCGCGACGATCGTTTCGCTGGGCACGATGTGGGTGCTGTTCGGGGTGTTCGGCTATCCGCTGCTCAACGATTCGTCGTCGGCGCGCGGATTGATGCGCGATGTCGGTGCCCGCATCGGTCCCGATGCGCAACTCGCGCTGCTTGGCTGGAAGGAGCAGAACCTGCTGATGGCCGATCGGCCGGCGACGAATTTCGGTTTCACCCGCGACATGCAGGCGCAGACCACCGACGCGATCCACTGGTTGCAGGCCGATCCGCAGCATCGCTGGCTGCTGGTGCAGGACACGGTGCTGCCGAAATGCATTCCCGATTCGGCGCTGGAGCAGGTGCCGCACTCGAATCGCCGCACCTGGTACCTGGTGCGCGGCGGGGCGGTGCTGGAGTGCCCGCACTGAGGCGCGCGCTGGCTTCGCGTCATCGCGAAAAGCATTGCCCGGCTGAGTGCCTTTAGTGGTTATCCGCAGCGGCCGACACGCCGTGAATCCGTCCATGGAGGCTCGACTCGGCATCCATGCCTCGTATGGTCGGCCACAGCGGACGAACCGCACGGCGTCGCCGGTGGAAGCTTTTCGCATCTCTCTGTTAAAGCAACAACACCCACGCACCAGCGCGTGCGATGCTGTTGTTCAGCTCTTCGCCAGCGCCCGCAGCGTGCGGTACTTGTCGAACACGTAGCGCGCATGCAACGCGTGATAACGCGCAGACGTGCCGCCATCGAGGAAGCCGCCGCGCAGCACGTAGTTCTTCAGCCAGTAAGCGGCAGCGTGCAAAGGCGCGTCGATCGCGCCGGCACGTCGCCCCTGGGCATGGCGTTGTTGCGCCCATAGCGCGGCGTAGCGTTGCAGCTTGGTCGCGTATTCCTCGTCGTTGCGCGCGGTGTCGTGCTCGATGCGCGCGTCCAGCGTGGCGACCCGCTTGCCGGTCAGATCGAGTGCTTCATGGACGCTGGCGGGCCTGTAGCGCAAGTCGTTGCGGAACAGGCGCGCGACTTTCTCCTTGCCCCAGCCGCCGTGATCGAGCGCGGTGCCGAGATAATGCGTGCGCCGCAGCAGGTTCCAGGCATCGGCCTGTTCGACGTGGCCATCAGCGAAGGCATCGCGGATCGTCCCGGCCGCGCCTTCGGCAAGCCATTCGTCGGAATCGAGCAGCAACACCCACGGCGTCCGCGCCAAGGCGACCACCGCGTTCTTCTGCGCGGCGAAGCCCAGCCACGCTTGCTGCACCGCGCGCGCGCCGGCCTGTTCGGCGACCGCAACGGTGTCGTCGTCGGATTGCGAATCCATCACGATCACCTCGCGGCACAACGGCACCAGGCTGGCGACGCAGCGGCCGATGCGATCGCCTTCGTTCTTCGCGATCACCACCCCGGTCACCGGTGGCTTCGATGCGAGGTCGTTCATCACGGCCTCGAGTGCTTTTCGAAATCGCGGTAGGGATTGTCTTCGCCGCTGCCGGGCGGGCGCAGGGTGTAGCGCTTGTACGTCCACTGGTACTGGGCCAGGTCGCGGCGGGCGATGCGCTCGATGTCGCGGTTGAGCGCGGCAACGCCGATCTTCGGATCGTCGTTGGCGATCTCGGGATCGGCACGCTCGATGCAGACGCGGAAGCGTGGCATGTCGTCCGTGCGCTGGCACCATGCGTGCAGCACGGTGGCGCCTGTGCGCTGCGCGAGGCGGTTGAGCAGGGTCATGGTCAATGCCTGCACGCCGAAGAACGGTGCGAATTCGCCGTCGCCGGCCTTGGGTTGCTGGTCGGGCAGGATGCCGACCACGCCGCCCGCGGCCAGTGTCTTGAACAGCGCGCGGATCGCGGTGCCTTCGGCGCGGACCTGGGTGATGCGGTCCGGCGCTTCGTCGGCGCGCACGCGACGCAGAAAGGCTTCGCCGATCGCGGATTCCGGCGGTTTGTAGAGGATCGCCAGCGGCGTCTGCGCGGCCAGCCACTGGTTGAGCAGTTCCCAGTTGCCGAAATGCGGTGCCGAGATGATCAGCCCGCGGCCGGAGCGCAGCGCGCCATCGAACAGTTCGCGACCATCCTCGCCGTCGATCAGCGCCAGGTTGTCGGCGTGCGGATGCGTCCACAGATGCAGGGTTTCCATCAGCTGGCGCCCGGTGTTGCGCAGCACCGCGCGTTCCAGCGCGACGCGCGCAGCAGGACCCAGTACGGGTATCGCCAGTTCGAGATTGCGGCGGGTCACCCGCAGTTCGCGACCGCCACTCCAGCGCTGGATGCGCGCCAGGCCATCGCCAAGCGCGTTGAGCACCGGCCAGGGCAGGTGGCCCAAACCCGAGGCGAGGGCATGGAGGAGGTTGGCGGTGCGGTCGGGATTCACCGGGCCAAGTTTATCGGGCGCGTGATTAAATGCGCCCATGCTCGCCCTCATTCAGCGCGTTACCCAGGCCAAGGTCGAAGTGGGGGAGGACACCATCGGCGCCATCGGACCGGGGATGCTGGCGCTGGTCGGCGCCGAACCCGGCGATAGCGAAACCCGGATCCTGAAGATGGCCGAACGGTTGTTGCGTTATCGGATATTTGCCGACGATGCCGGCAAGATGAATCGATCTCTCCACGATATCGCCGGAGATCTGTTGCTGGTCAGCCAGTTCACCCTGGCCGCCGATACTGCCTCCGGGCTGCGCCCGAGCTTCAGCAGCGCCGCCCCGCCAGCCGAAGCTGAACCGGCCTATGACCGACTGGTGGCCGAATGCCGGCGAATTTCGCCCGGGAGGGTGGAAACCGGACGCTTCCGGGCCCATATGACAGTCAGCCTGGTCAATGACGGCCCGGTCACCTTCCTGCTCCGGACATAGGCCCAAGGCCCACTCCGGCATGGTAAAATTGCAGGTTCACTCCGTTTCACGTTTACCAGGTGAGAGCCGCATGGCCAACGAGCGTCAGGTCCAGCAATCGGACATCAAGCTACTGATCAGCAAGGGCCTTGAGCAGGGTTACCTGACTTTTGCCGAAGTCAACGATCATCTTCCGGATGACGTCGTCGATGCCGAGCAGATCGAAGACATCATCGGCCTGATCAACGGCATGGGCATCGAGGTGCATGAAGTTGCGCCGGATGCCGAGACGCTGCTGCTCGCCGGCCAGTCCGGCAGTGGCCGCGAAGTCGACGACACCGCTGCGGAAGAAGCAGCAGCCGCGCTGTCGGCGCTCGATACCGAAACCGGTCGCACCACCGATCCCGTGCGCATGTACATGCGCGAGATGGGCACGGTGGAACTGCTGACCCGCGAGGGCGAAATCGCCATCGCCAAGCGCATCGAGGAAGGCCTGCAGCAAATGCTGGGCGCGCTCGCCTCGTTCCCGTGGTCGAACAAGCAGCTGCTCGACGATTACGCGCTGGTGCAGGCCGGCAAGAAGCGCCTGGCCGAGATCATTTCAGGATTCGCCGACGATCTCAACGACGATGCGGCCATCGCCGAAGAGCTGGCGATCGACGACGCCGAAGCCGACGAGGAAGAAGAGGAAGAAGACGGCGAGACCACCGAAGCCGCGCCCAGCGGCCCGAACCAGGCGCTGGTCAAGGAGCGCATGACGGCCCTGGCCGACCTCTACGGCAAGTTCGAGAAGGCGTACGCGAAGAACGGCCCGTCGCACAAGACGGTGCTGAAGCTGCGCGGCGAAATGGCCGAAGTGTTCGCCGGTTTCCGCCTGCCGCTGCCGATGCTGGAATCGCTGGTGTCACGCCTGCGCCAGGCCATGGGCGAGATGCGCGAGCGCGAGCGCCGCATCCTCGAGCTGGCGACCAAGCGTGCCGGCATGCCGCGCAAGGAATTCATCCGTGGCTGGGAGGGCAACCTCACCAACCTCGAATGGGTGGACGAGATGCTCAAGCGCAAGCAGAAGTGGGGCTCCGGCCTGCGCGACGTGCGCGAGCAGATCATCGCCCAGCAGGAATCGGCGATCGAACTCGAACAGCGCATGATGGTGACGCTGCACGATCTCAAGGAGATCGGACGCATGCTCGCCATCGGCGAGTCCAAGGCGCGCAAAGCGAAGAAGGAAATGGTCGAGGCCAACCTGCGCCTGGTCATCTCCATCGCCAAGAAGTACACCAACCGCGGCCTGCAGTTCCTCGACCTGATCCAGGAAGGCAACATCGGCCTGATGAAGGCGGTCGACAAGTTCGAGCACCGCCGCGGCTTCAAGTTCTCGACCTATGCGACGTGGTGGATCCGCCAGGCGATCACCCGGTCGATCGCCGACCAGGCGCGCACCATCCGCATCCCGGTGCACATGATCGAGACGATCAACAAGCTCAACCGCATTTCCCGCCAGATGCTCCAGCAGTACGGCCGCGAGCCGACGCCGGAGGAGCTGGCCAAGGAAATGGACATGCCCGAGGACAAGATCCGCAAGGTGATGAAGATCGCCAAGGAACCGATCTCGATGGAAACGCCGATCGGCGACGACGAGGATTCGCACCTCGGCGATTTCATCGAGGACACCAACGCGGAGTCCCCGATCGAGGCGACCACCAACATCAGCCTGGTGGAAACCGTGCGCGACGTGCTGGCCGGCCTGACCCCGCGCGAGGCCAAGGTGCTGCGCATGCGCTTCGGCATCGACATGAACACCGATCACACGCTGGAAGAAGTCGGCAAGCAGTTCGACGTCACCCGCGAGCGCATTCGCCAGATCGAGGCCAAGGCGTTGCGCAAACTGCGCCACCCGAGCCGTTCGGAAACGCTGCGCAGCTTCCTCGACATGGAATGAGCGCGACGCAGGTCGTGTAGCGAAAAGCCCCGCCAATGCGGGGCTTTTTCTTTGGCATGGCGATGCCGCGTGGTACGTTCTGGGCATCGCGAAATACGGGCAGGGGAAGACATGGGCAACGCGAAGAAAATGCTGGTCGCCGGATCA
>JAEKKW010000068.1 GCA_019510195.1 Lysobacterales bacterium
GGAAGCTGGAATCGCCGGAGAACCCGAGCGCCAGCGGCAGCATGCCGGCGCCCATCGCGATCGTTGTCATCAGCACCGGGCGGGCGCGCTTGTGGCAGGCATCGACCACCGCATCGTGCTGGCTCATGCCGTGTTCGTCCTCGGCCATCACCGCGTAGTCGACCAGCAGGATCGAATTCTTGGTGGCGATGCCGATCAGCATCAGCAGGCCGATCAACGCCGGCAGCGACAGCATGTTCTGGGTGATCAGCAACGCGCCGAAGGCACCACCCGCGCACAACGGGATCGCGGCGAGGATGGTCAGTGGCTGCGTGGCGTGGTTGAACAGCAGCAACAGCACCATGTAGATGCAGACGATGCCGGCGATCATCGCCAGCAGGAAGCCGGTGAACAGTTCGACGAAGATTTCGGCGTCACCGGTATTCTGGAACTGCACGCCCGCCGGCAATTTCTTCACCGATGGCAACGCCTGCACTTCCTTCATCACGTCGCCCAGCGGACGGCCGTTGAGTTCGGCGGTGAGGGTGACATTGCGCTGGCGCTTGTAGCGCGAGATTACCGACGGGCCGCTGCCCGGGCGAATGTCGGCCACCGCATCCAGCGGCACCGGCCCGGATTTTCCGCGCACTTTCATGCGACTGATGGTGGCGGGATCCTGCAACTGGTCGAGGGCGAAACCGACGCGGATCGGGATCTGGCGATCGGCGAGGTTGAGCTTGGGCAGGCGCTGCACGTAATCGCCGGCAGTCGCGATGCGCGCGGCCTCGGCGATCGCCGCAGTCGAGACGCCGAGATCGGCGGCGCGCGCGGAATCGGGACGGATCTGCAACTCCGGGCGCAGCAGCGACGCCGAGGAGGAAATGCTGCCGATGCCCTTGATGGTGTGCAGGTCGCGTTCGACCGCGGATGCCGCGCTTTCCAGTTTCTCGGGGTCGTCGCCGGCCAGCACCAGCATCATCTGCTGGCCGGGTTCGCTGCTGATGTAGCTGATCTTCACGCCGGGCAGGTCGGCCAGCGCCACCCGCGCCGCCTGTTCCAGCTGTTCCTGCGAACGCTTGCGATCCCCTTTCGCGCCCCAGTCGAGCACCAGCGTGGCGCGACGCGGATCGGCCACGCCCGACTTCGCGGGGTCGCCGACGTCGGGCACGCTGCCGACCATGGTGAACACCTGCTTGAGTTCGGGAATCCCCGACTCCAATTTGCCGCGCGCGATTTCGGCAATGCGCGTGGTGTCCTCGATGCGTGCGCCGGGTGCGAGTTCGACACTGAGATTGCTCAGGCCGCGGTCGCCCGGTGGAATGAAGGTCGCGGGGATGAACGGAATGATCGCCAGCGATGCGAAGAACAACACCGTCGCCATCGCCAGCGTCTTCCAGCGATTGTTCAACACCCAGTCGACCAGCCTGAGATAGCGCGTCATCAGCTTGCCGTCGGGCTGCTCGTGGCCGTGCGCGCCCTTCAGCGTGTAGGCCGCCATCATCGGCGTCAGCAGGCGCGCCACCAGCAGCGAAAACAGCACCGCGGTCGCCGCGGTCCAGCCGAATTCGCGGAAGAACTTGCCGGCGATGCCGGGCATGAAGGCGACCGGCACGAACACCGCCGCCAGCGTCATCGACGTCGCGATCACCGCAGTGCCGATTTCGTCGGCGGCTTCGCGCGCGGCATCGAGCGGCGATTTGCCGTTGCCGAGATGGCGCACGATGTTCTCGATCTCGACGATGGCATCGTCCACCAGGATGCCGACCACCACCGACATCGCCAGCAGCGTGATCATGTTGAGGGTGAAGCCGAGGAAATGGATCACCGCGAACGTGGGGATGATCGACAACGGCAACGCCACCGCCGACACCCACGTCGCGCGCCAGTCGCGCAGGAACAGCCACACCACCAGCAACGCCAGCAACGCACCTTCGACCAGCATTTCCATCGAGGAGGAATAGCTGTTCCAGGTCTCGACGGTATTGTCGGTGACGAGATTGAAATGGATCGCCGGATGCGCCTTGTGCAATTCGGCCAGCGCCGCTTCGACGCCCGCCTTCACCTTGAGTTCGTCGGAACCGCGGGTGCGCGACATCGAGAAGCCGACTACCGGCTTGCCATCGAGGAACGCCGCCTGGGTCGGATCGGCGGCGGCATCACTGATCGTCGCGATCGACGACAACCGCACCGCGCGACCATCGCTCAGAGCGATGCTGTAGTCGCGCAACTGCTGCGCATCCTTCACCGTGCCGATGGTGCGAATGGTCTGTTCGGCGCCACCGAGTTCTGCCTTGCCGCCGGGGCGTTCGACCTGCATCGCCAGCAATTGCTGGCTGACATCGCCGGCGGTGACGCCATAGGCTTCCAGCGCCTGCGGATCAAGATCGACGCGCACCTGGCGATCGATGCCACCGATGCGATTGACCGCGGCCACGCCTTCCACGCCGTAAACCGCGCGTGCGACGTCGCGATCGACGAACCACGACAGTTCGTCCGCCGTCATCCCCGGCGACGACACCGAGAAGGTCAGCAGCGATCCGCCGATTTCCACCTTGGAGACGATCGGTTCCTGGATGTCCTGTGGCAGGTTGGTGCGCACGCGCGTCACCGCATCCTTGGTGTCGTTGAGCGCCACCATCAGGTCGGTGTCGAGGTTGAACTCGATCGCGGTGGTCGAAGTGCCCTCGACCACGGTCGAGGTCACGCGCTTGATGTGCGGGATGGTCGCGACCGAATCCTCGATCTTGCGCGTGACTTCGGTTTCCAGTTGCGATGGCGATGCACCCGGCTGGATCACCGTCACCACCGTCATCGGGAAGGCGATGTCGGGGAAGCGCGCCACCGGCAGCTTGTGATAGCCCCACAAGCCGGCGACGCACAACACGAAGAACACCATCAGCGCCGGTAGCGGCCGCTTGATCGCCCACGACGAAACGCTGCCGCCACCACTCACGGTGTCGTGCCCGTCTTCGCGTTCGCGGCGTTGGCGGTACTTGGCGCGACGATCTTCACCACGTCGCCATCGGCGAGGAAGCCGGTGCCTTCGATCACCACGCGATCGCCGGCCTTGAGGCCGCGCAGCACCTGGACCTGGCCCGCATCCTTGTTTCCGGTCTCGATCCGCGTCGCGTGCACCTTGTTCTGCACATCGACCACGAACACGGTCTGGAAGCCGTCCCGCAACACGATCGCCGCGGCCGGCACCACCGGCGAATCGGCGAGGCCGGTGTCGATGCGGCCCTCGAGATAGCTGCCCGGATGCAAGCCTTCGGGATTCGGCAGGTCGGCATAGATGGTGCCGGTGCGGGTGCCGGCATCGACGCCGGGACTCACCGCGCGCACGCGGCCTTCCACGGTTTCGCCATCACGCCCGCGCAGGGCGATGCGATCGCCGGGCTTGACCAGCGACAGCTGCGACGACGGCAGTTCCGCGCGCCATTCCAATTTGCCATCGCGGATCAGGCGCATCAGCTCGGTGCCGCCAGCGACGATCTGGCCCGGCTGTACCAGCCGCTTCGAAATCTGTCCATTCGCCGGCGCGCGCAATTCGGCGAAGCTGCGTTGCAGCGCCGAAGTGTCGCGCGCGGCTTGCGCGGTGGCGAGCTGGGCGTCGGCCTGCTGTTTCTCCGCGCGCAACTGGTCGAGCTGCGACGCGCTGATGAATTTGTCCTTGGCCAAGCCTTCGCCACGCACCAGATTGGACCTGGCGAGCGCTGCACCGGCCTGCGCCTGCCTGAGGTTGGCATTCGCCTGCGCAAGCCCGGCATCGAGCGTGCGGTGATCGAGCGTGAGCAGTACCTGTCCCGCCTTCACCCACTGGCCGACATCGACCTTGAGTGCGGTGACGCGTTGTCCGCTGACTTCCACGCCCAGCTGCATTTCCTCGACCGGCGACACCGGCCCGGACACGGTGATGCCGTTGGCGACCTGTTGCTGCAACACCGGAACGACACTGACGGTGAGCGCGGGCTCATTGGCTTTCGCGGCGGCATCGTCCTTCTTCCTGCAACCGGGCAATACGAGGACGAACAGGCAGGCGGCACAGGCGAGCCTGCGAATCGAGAGCAACATGAAACGCTTCCGGAAAAGAATCTTCCGCGAAGTTTAACCAGTTAACATTAACCCTGCATGGCGTCCGGCAGGCGGAAAAACGCACGTGCGGCGTCCGTGCTCGCGCGCGCGGCTTCCTGCATCGGGACGCCGCGATCGCGCGCCAATTCCTCGACGATATGGGCAAGGAAAGCCGGTTCGTTGCGGCGATCCTTCGGCACCGGCTGCAGCGTGCGCGGCAGCAGATAGGGCGCGTCGGTTTCGATCATCAGGCGATTGGCCGGAATATGCTTCACCAGTTCGCGCAGGTGCGCGCCGCGGCGCTCGTCGCACAGCCAGCCGGTGATGCCGATATGCCAATCGCGATCGAGATAATCGAACAGCTCCTCGCGGGTGCCGGTGAAGCAATGCACCACCGCCGGCCCGAGCCTGCCATCGAAGTTCTTCATCATCGCCATGAAGTCGGCATGGGCATCGCGCTGGTGCAGGAACAACGGCTTGCCCACGCCGTCAACGGCAAGGTCGACCGCGATCTGCAACTGGCGTTCGAAGGCCTTGCGCTGGCTCGGGCGCGGCGAGAAATCGCGGAAATAGTCGAGGCCGCATTCACCGACCGCCACCACTTCCGGGTACGCATGCAGCGCGCGCATCTCGGCATCGCATTCGTCGGTGTATTCGCTGGCGTGGTGCGGATGGACGCCCGCGGTCGCGAACAGCACGCCCGGATGTGCCTGCGCGAGTTCCAATGCCTTCGGCGAATGCTCGCGGCTGGCGCCGGTGACCACCAATTGCGCCACGCCCGCGGCACGCGCGCGTTCGAGCACGGCCTCGCGGTCGCGATCGAAGCTGTCGTGGGTGAGGTTGGCGCCGATGTCGATCAGTTGGTCAATCTGCATCGGGCGATTTTACCGGGCCGCGCTCCTACAATGCGCCGATGCAGTTTCCCATCGCCGCCATCCTGCCCGAGTTGTGCGCCGTCCTGGCGACGCAGACGCGCCTGGTGCTGGAAGCGCCGCCCGGCGCCGGCAAGACCACGCAGCTGCCGCTCGCGTTGCTCGGCGAAGCCTGGCTCGCCGGCCGCAAGATCCTGATGCTGGAGCCGCGCCGCGTCGCCGCGCGTGCCGCCGCCGGCTTCATGGCCGCGCAACTGGGTGAACGCGTCGGCGACACCGTCGGCTACCGCATCCGCTTCGACAACAAGGTGTCCGCGCGCACTCGCATCGAGGTCGTCACCGAAGGCATCCTCACCCGCATGCTCCAGGACGATCCGCTGCTCGAGGGCATCGGCGCGATCCTGTTCGACGAATTCCACGAACGCCACCTCGCCAGCGATCTTGGCCTCGCCCTCGCACTCGACGTCCAGGCGTCGGTGCGCGAGGACCTGCGCATCGTGGTGATGTCGGCCACGCTCGATGGCGAAGCGCTCGCGCGCTGGCTCGATGCCCCGCGCGTCAGCAGCGCCGGCCGCAGCTTCCCGGTCCACGTCGGGCATTTCCCCGCGCGTCGCGACGAAGCGCTTGAACATCAGGTCAAGCGCGCGGTGGAAGACGCCATCGCCCTGCATCCCGGCGACGTCCTGGTCTTCCTGCCGGGCCTGCGCGAGATCAACAAGACACAACGCCTGCTCGGCGATGCCCTGCGCGATGTCGACGTGCTCGCCCTGCATGGCGAATTGCCGGTCGATCAGCAAGCAAAACTGTTGCAGCCGGGCGATGACGGACGCCGTCGCGTGGTGCTGGCAACCAATGTCGCCGAATCGAGCCTGACCCTGCCCGGCGTGCGCGTGGTGATCGACAGCGGCCTCGCCCGCGAACCGCGTTTCGATCCCAACAGCGGTTTCTCGCGACTGGACACGGTGGCGATCGCGCAATCCTCCGCCGACCAGCGCGCCGGTCGCGCCGGTCGTGTCGCCGAAGGCCACGCCTATCGCCTGTGGCCGGAATCGAAGCGGCTCGATCCGCAACGCCGGCCCGAACTGGCGCAGGTCGATCTCGCCAGCCTGGTGCTGGAACTCGCGGCCTGGGGCGGCAGCGAACTGCGTTTCGTCGATGCACCGCCGCCGGGCCATCTCGCTTCCGCGCGCGACCTGCTGCAACGCCTCGATGCGATCACGGCCGATGGACACATCACGGGGCGCGGCCGGCGCATGCTCGCGCTCGGCACCCATCCGCGCCTGGCGGCGATGCTGCTATCGGCGCATGACGCGACAACCCGCGCGCTGGCCTGCGATCTCGCCGCCTTGCTGGAAGCACGCGATCCGCTGCGCAGCCGCAGCGACGCACTTGCCGGGCGCTGGCAGGCGTTGGTGGCGTTCCGCAATGGCCGCACATCGGTCGATGCCAATCGCTCCGCACTCGCCGCCATCGATGCCGCCGCCACGCAGTGGCGCCGTCGCTTGCGCGTCGATGCGACATCCCCAGCCCAGGTTCCCGCGCACGAACTCGGCATCCTGCTGGCGCACGCCTACCCCGATCGCATCGCCCGCCAGCATTCGACGGATTCGCGTCGCTACCAGTTGAGCAACGGCCGCAGCGCGCGCCTGTTCGACGACAGCGCGCTCTACGGCGAACCGTGGCTGGTGGTCGGCGAATTGCGCCATGAAGCGCGCGATGCATTGATCCTGCGTGCATTGCCGGTCGACGAAAAACGCCTGCGCGAAGATTTTGCCGCGCATTGGCGCGAGGCCGACGAGGTGCGCTGGGATGCGGCGAAGCAGGCGCTGGTCAGCGAACGCATCGAACGCTTCGACGGCATCGTGCTGTCGGCGCGACCGGCGGGCAAAATCGATCCGGAACTGGCCGCGACCGCGCTCACCACCGCCGTGCGCGCCGGCGGGCTCGAGTTGTTGCCATGGAGCGATGCGCTTTCGCAATGGCGCATCCGCGTGCAGTGCCTGCGCGCGTGGATGCCGGAACTCGGTTTGCCCGATGTGTCCGACGCCGCGTTGCTGGCAACGCTTGACGACTGGCTGCGTCCCGCCTTCGCCGGCCTGCGCCGGATCGATGCACTGGACTCCTCTGCGTTGTCCGATGCATTGCGCGGATTGGCCGAGTGGTCGCTGCGGCAACGCATCGACGCGCTGGCGCCGACGCGCATCCTGGTACCCTCGGGGCTCGAACGCGCGGTCGCATACGCCCTGCACGCTGACGGCGCGCCGGCATCGCCCGTTCTTGCCGTCAAGCTTCAGGAACTGTTCGGATTGGCCGAAACGCCACGCATCGCCGATGGCCGCATCGCGCTCACGCTGCACCTGCTGTCGCCGGGCGGACGCCCGTTGCAGGTGACCCAGGATCTGCGCGGGTTCTGGGACCGCACGTACCCGGAAGTGAAAAAGGAGATGAAGGGACGCTACCCCCGGCATCCATGGCCGGATGATCCGTGGAACGCCGCCGCGACGCATCGGGCGAAACCGCGCGGGACCTGAACTTTTGCGTGCGCGTCACGCCGCCACAACATCGTGCGTCCGACACTGTCCGCAAGCCCGCAGGACATTCGTCATGAGCAAATTCGACGCCTATACCGATCGCGTGGTCGATCTCGCCGGCAAGGTTGGCGGCGCGGTCAAGGATCACATCCCCGATCACGCCATGCGCTGGTTCGAAACCGGCGCCGCCATCGGTGCGGTCAAGACCGGCTCGCGTGTCGCCGGCAAGTTCGTCAGGCGCAATCCCGCGATCGCCGCAGCGGCGGTCGCAGGTGCCGGGTTGCTGTGGTACGCCGCGCATCGCCGTGCCAAGCGCATCAAGGCCGGGGAAGGCGAAACCATCGACGGCGAATCCACCCGCGTCGCCAGCATCCGCCACGGCTGACTCAGGCGCCGGGCAGCTCGATCACGAAGCGCGCGCCGCCGCCCTCGCGATCCTCGTAGAACAACTGGCCGCCGGCACGCATCACGATGTGCCGCGCCAGTGACAGGCCAAGCCCGCTCGACAGTCCGTCGAGCGGATCGATCTCGGTCAGGCGCACGAATGGCTTGAACAATCTGCGCCGCTGGTCGGTGGTGATGCCGGGCCCGCGATCCTCCGCGACCAGGCGCCAGAATCCGGGCGCACCGGCCTGCGCGGCAAGATGCAGCTCGCCGCCCATGTCGGCGTATTTCAGCGCGTTGGTGACGAGGTTTTCCGCGACCTGGCGCAACACCAGCGGTTCGATCCGCACGCGCGGATCGCCGGCGGCACGACTGATGCGCAACACCAGTCCCTTGCCCTCGCATTGCAGTTCGTAGCGTTCGTTCAACCAGTCGAGCGTGGCATCGAGATCGGCAACGGCATCGGCAATCACGCCGTCCTCGCCCGGCGCCTGCGATTCCAGGTAACGGCGAATGTAGCCGAGCGCATCTCCCGCACTCTCGTGGATCATCTGCTGGTAGCGCGGCACCCGCTCCGGCTTGACGCCGTTGTTCACCAGGATGTCGCTGGCGAACATGATGCTGGTCAGGGGATTCTTGAGATCGTGCGCAACCAGGTTGACCAGGTCCTGGCGTTCGTTGGCGACGCGCTCGAGGCGATCGCGCGTCAGTTTCAAGCCGATATGGACGCCGACGCGCGCCAGCAACTCCTCCGCGATGAAGGGCTTGGTGACGTAGTCCACCGCACCGGCTTCGAAGGCCTGCACCAGCAGGTCGCGATCCTGCACCGAGGTCAGGCAGATCACCGGCACCCGCATCAGGGCCGTGTCGCCACGAATCGTCTTGAGCAGGGTGAATCCATCCATGCCCGGCATCATCATGTCGAGCAGGATCAGGTCGGGGATGAATTCACGGCAGGCGTCGAGCGCCGCCTCGCCACCACCGGCCCCGGTCACCTGGTAACCGTGTCGTTCCAGCAGCGATGACACCACGCGCAGATTGATCGCCTGATCATCCACCACAAGGATGCGGCCGGCATGCGTGACGACTGGCAAACCCATCCCCTCCTGCCTTCCACGTCGACTATACGTGGCGTTATTCTCGCACGGGAATCTCGCGCCACTCTCCCGGCTGCAGATCCTCCAGCCGCCAGCGCCCGATGGCGTGGCGCACCAGTCGCAATGTCGGCAACCCGACGGCGGCGGTCATGCGCCGCACCTGGCGATTGCGTCCTTCGTGGATGCCGAGGTCGAGCCAGGCGTCCGGCACAGTCCTGCGCACCCGGATCGGCGGATCGCGCGGCCAGAGCGGCGGCGGATCGATCCGCAGAGCGTCGGCCGGCAAGGTGATTCCGTCATTGAGTTTCACGCCCGCGCGCAGGCGGTGCAGGTGGTCCTCGTCGGGATCGCCCTCCACCTGCACCCAATAGCGCTTGCCCAGCGAATGGCGGGGATCGGTGATGCGATGTGCGAGCGCGCCATCGTCAGTCAGCAGCAGCAGGCCCTCGCTGTCGTGATCCAGCCGCCCGGCGGCATAGACCCGCGACGGCAGGCCGAACATCGCCAGCGTCGGCCGCGGTGGCGTGCTGCGATCGGTGAACTGGCACAGCACGCCATATGGCTTGTTGAATGCGATGAGCATCGCGGTTTCGCATGCGACGGCACGCGCAGACGTCTGAATGGGGAAGGCATGCACCATACCCGATTGCATGTCCATTAACGGTTCATGTACATTCCGCTGAACCTGTTCAGCTTTGCGAAATTCGCGATCGGTCGTCGTCCATGGGCGTCCGGAACAGCCGGTTTCCGACGGCGACGGGGGCGTCGGTTCGCAATAGCAACGGTCTGGGAGCCTGGGGATGATCGAGGTCGAATTGCGGGTCGTGTCGAGCTACAAGGAAGGGCTGCTCATCGCGTTGAGCGACATCCTGCTCGCCAACCAGTTCACTTTGCTGCGCCATCGCCGCGCCAATACCGACAACGGCGTAATGATGTCACTGATGGTCAAGGGACCGGAAGCCAATCTGCTGAAGCTGGAAGAGCAGCTCGGTTCGCACCACATGGTGAGCAGTCTCGAGGCCGGCGTCTTCGATCCGGCTGCCGGCAACGCGCCGATGATCCCGACCGCGACCGCGGCGACTCCGGCCGCCGCATCCGCGCCCGCATCCACCGACGGGCCGCCGCCCCAGAGCACCGTGGCCGACCAGAAGCGCATCGACCAGATGCTGCCGCAGGTCGCACGCGACTATCCGCAGATCTTCGGCACCGTGCTGGCGCTCGAGCGCAGCGTCGATCCCGCGCAACGCGAAGCCACCATGCGCCACATCGGCGCACGTGTCGGCGCCTGGGTCTTCAAGCGCGATTTCGCCCTCGGTGCGCGCCAGTCGCTGGCTGGCTCGATCACCCATCTCGCCCTGCCGGCACTCAAGCAGATGATCCCGGTCAAGCAGGAAGGCGACTCCCTCACCACGACCAGCAGTCCGTTCTGCACGCCGGGACAGAAATCGTTGCCGACGCCGCAATGCCATTTCTTCCGCGGCTTCCTCGAAGGCCTGCTCAAGGAATCGGGCCATCTGGGCACCATCCGCGTCAGCGAGTCCACCTGCTGCGCGCACGGGGACGACTGCTGCAGGTTCGAGTTCCACGCCTGAGCGCATCACGCGGCAGCGTCACTGCGCTGCTCCACCACCAACGAGGAAAGGGGAATCACCATGCATGACCATGCGATCCAATGCGTCCACGATCCACTGCTCGTCGCTCTGTCCTACCTGGTTTCGGTGCTCGGTTCGTTCACCGCGTTGCAGCTGGCGGTATCGATCCCGGCCGCGCGCGGCAGCGGGCAACGCCTGCAATCGGTGCTCGGCTCGGCGGCCGCGCTCGGCGTCGGCGGAATCTGGGCCATGCACTTCATCGCCATGCTCGCCTGCAAGATGGACATGGCGGTCACCTATGACCTGCCGCTGACCGTGTTGTCGGCCATCATCGGGCTGGCTGCAGTCGCGATCGGACTGGCCATCGTCGGCACCGGCCAGTTCAACATGGGCAAGCTGGTCCTCGCCGGCATCCTCACCGGCCTCGGCGTGTCCGGGATGCACTACACCGGGATGGCGGCGATGCGCATGCCCGCGGAAATCCAGTACGACGGGACGCTGGTCATCGCCTCGGTGGCGATCGCGATCGTCGCGTCTTGCGTGGCACTGTGGCTCGCCTTCAACCTGCGCGGCTGGGTGCAGATGCTGGGCAGCGCGCTGGTGATGGGCATCGCCGTGTGCGGCATGCACTACACCGGGATGGCTGCAGCCAGGTTCCTCCCCGTCGATGCCGGCAGCGCCACCAATGGCACCCTCGGCGGCGCCTGGCTCGGCATGGGCATCTTCGCGGTGGCAACGGTCCTGCTCTCGATCACGCTGGTGACCACCATGCTGCGCCGCCAGCAGCGCGCCGATATCGCGATCTGAGTCATACGCATCGCCTGATGCAGGACGGGGCGCCAGTGGCGCCCCGTTTTCGTTTCATCGCGTGGAAAAAATCACAGCATGGCCAGCGCCGCATTGAAGGTCGCGCTCGGGCGCATCGCCGCCGACACCTTGGCCATGTCGGCGTGGTAGTAGCCGCCGATGTCGACCGGCTTGCCCTGCACCGCGACCAGCTCGCCGACGATCCTTTCCTCGTTGTCGGTCAGCGCCTTGGCCAGTGGTGCGAACAACGCGGCGAGTTCGGCATCCCGAGTCTGCGCGGCCAGTGCCTGCGCCCAGTACATCGCCAGATAGAAATGGCTGCCGCGATTGTCGATGCCACCCAGCGCACGCGACGGCGACTTGTCGTTGTCGAGGAACTTGCCGTTGGCGGCGTCGAGCGCGTCTGCCAGCACCTGCGCGCGCGCGTTGCCGGCGTGCTGCGCCAGTTGTTCGAACGACGCCTGCAGGGCGAGGAATTCGCCCAGCGAATCCCAGCGCAGGTAATCCTCGGCGACGAACTGCTGCACGTGCTTGGGCGCGGAACCGCCGGCACCGGTTTCGAACAGGCCGCCGCCGGCCATCAGCGGCACGATCGACAGCATCTTGGCGCTGGTGCCGAGTTCCATGATCGGGAACAGGTCGGTGAGGTAGTCGCGCAACACGTTGCCGGTCACCGAGATGGTGTCCTCGCCCTTGCGGATGCGATCGAGCGACAGCTGCATCGCTTCGACCGGCGACAGGATGCGGATATCGAGGCCGCTGGTGTCGTGATCCTTCAGGTAGCGCTCGACCTTGGCGCGGATCTCGCGATCATGCGCGCGCTGCGGATCCAGCCAGAACACCGCCGGCGTGCCGCTCAAACGCGCGCGGCTCACTGCCAGCTTCACCCAGTCGGCGACCGGCGCGTCCTTGGTCTGACACATGCGCCAGATGTCGCCGGCCTCGACGCGATGCTCCATCAGCACCTTGCCGGCGTCGTCGATCACGCGCACCACGCCATTGCCCGGCATCTGGAAGGTCTTGTCGTGGCTGCCGTATTCCTCGGCCTTCTGCGCCATCAGGCCGACGTTCGGCACGTCGCCCATCGTCGCCGGATCGAGGGCACCATGCGCGCGGCAATCCTCGATCACCGCCTGGTAGATGCCGGCATAGCAACGATCGGGAATCAGCGCCCTGGTGTCCTGCAGCTGGCCCTGCGCGTTCCACATCTTGCCGCTGTCGCGGATCATCGCCGGCATCGATGCGTCGACGATGACGTCGCTCGGCACGTGGAGGTTGGTGATGCCCTTGTCGGAATTGACCATCGCGACAGCAGGACGCTGCGCGTATTCGGCGGCGATGTCGGCCTCGATCTGCGTGCGCACGTCTTCCGGCAGCTCGCCCATGCGCGCATAGAGATCGCCGATGCCGTTGTTGGCATCGAAGCCGGTCTTCGCCAGCGCGTCGGCGTGCTTCTCCAGCACGTCGCGATAGAAGCGACGCACGACGATGCCGAACATGATCGGATCGCTGACCTTCATCATCGTTGCCTTGAGATGCAGCGAGAACAGCACGCCCTGCGCCTTGGCATCGGCGATCTGGGCATCGACGAAATCGCCGAGCGCCTTCGCACTCATGGTCGAAGCGTCGATGGTTTCACCGGCCTGCACCTTCACCGGCGCGCGCAACGGGAAACTGCCGCCGACATCGCCGCTGAATTCGATGCGCACGCTGCCCGGCTGCGCCAGCGTCACCGATTGCTCGCTGCCGTAGAAATCACCCGATTCCATGTGCGCGATCCGCGTCTTCGAGTCGTGGCTCCACTTGCCCATGCGGTGTGGATGCGCCCTGGCATAGTTCTTCACCGCCTTCGGCGCGCGGCGATCGGAATTGCCTTCGCGCAGCACCGGGTTCACCGCGCTGCCCTTGACGCGGTCGTAGCGCGACTTCCAATCGCGGTCCTGGTCGTTCTTCGGATCTTCCGGGTAATCAGGCAAGGCGTAACCCTGCTTCTGCAGTTCGGCGATCGCGGCCTTGAGCTGCGGTTCCGACGCGCTGATGTTGGGCAGCTTGATGATGTTGGCGTCGGGCGTGGTGGCGAGCTGGCCAAGTTCGGCGAGATCGTCATTGACGCGCTGCTCCGGTTTCAGCACGTCGGGGAATTGCGCGAGGATGCGCGCGGCCAGCGAAATGTCGCGGGTGTCGACGGCGATGCCGGCGGTCCTGGCGTAGGCCTGCACGATCGGCAGGAACGAGGCGGTGGCGAGGAACGGCGCTTCGTCCGTCAGTGTGTAGAGAATCTTGGAATCGGCCATGGCGGAGGCTCCGTGCGTCGCGCGTGCGAGAGAACCGCCATTGTCGCCCGTCGCGCCACATCGCCACAACTTTTCCCGCATGAAAAAGGACGCGGCCCGCAGGCTGCGTCCTTTTCGTTGCCCATCCGCACGATGGCGGATGGAGGCCCGGGATCAGGCGATCACGAAGTCACTTGACCTCGAATTCCTTGGTCTGGACCACGGCGCCGTCGAGCGAAACTTCGACCTTGTACTTGCCGGTCGGGAAACCGTCGGGCTTGCTGATCTTGAAGTCGGTGACACCCGTACTGGTGAAGCTGACTTCCTTGGCTTCCTCGTTGACGGTCATTGGCGTGCCGTTGTGGTCATAGGTCCACTTCGCGCTCAGCTTGCCCGGCACGGTGGCGGCGGGATCGCTGGTCGTGGTGGAGACCGCGGCATAGATGGAATCCTTCGGCTTGAAGGTGGTGGCCGGCGCGCTCACCTTGAAATCGTCGCCTACGGCGCTGCCGAGATCGACCGAGGCAACGGAAGCGGTGGCGGCGGCCGGGGCGGGCGCCGGTGCCGGCGTCGACGTGGCGGCCGGGGCGGGCGGCGTCTCTTCCTTCTTCTTGCAACCGACGATGGCGACGCTGGCGATCAGCGCCGAAGTGAGGATCAGCGGTAGACGGTTCTGCTTCATGGCAATCCTTCTCTGGATGAATAATGGGCGTAAGAAAAACGTCGCGCTTATTCCGCGGCGGGAATCTTGAGAACCTGGCCCGGCTTGATCTTGTCGGGATCATCGAGGATGTCGCGATTCGCCTCGAAGATCACGTTGTACTTGTTGGCATGGCCATAGAACTGCTTGGCGATCGCCGACAGCGTATCGCCCGACTTGACCGTGTAACTCTGTTCACCGGTCCCGCCGCCGTCGCCGGTAATCTGTTCGGTGGAGGTCACGCTGGACTGGACGTTGCTGAAATCGGGTTCGTTGCTCATGATGGACTCCTTGGCCCTCGGAAAGATGAGGCGAGCCGACGATGCCACGGCCGATGTTAAGGGATCATCACGTCCGTATTCATTTTGTGCGTCACTGGCGTGGCGTTCTCCACACTTCCAGTGCTTCGCCATTCGCGGTCGCGCGCCAGGGATTGATGTCCAGCCCGCCGCGACGGGTATAGCGCGCCTCCACCGACAGCATCTGCGGCCGGCAACGCGCCAATACGTCGACGAAAATCCGCTCGACGCATTGTTCGTGGAATTCGCGCTGGTCGCGGAAGCCGACGACGTAGCGCAGCAGGCCTTCGCGATCGATGCGCGGGCCGTTGTAACGAATCAGCAATGTTGCCCAGTCGGGCTGGCCGGTCACCGGGCAATTCGATTTCAACAGGTGCGAGACCAGGGTTTCCTCGACATCATCCCCATTCCCCGCCAACAATGACGGATCGGGCGGCCCGTAGTGGTCGATGGCGATGTCGAGTCCGTCGATGCACGCGCCGCCCTCGTCTTCGTGGACTGGCGGCAGCCCGAAGCGCAT
Source organism: Lysobacterales bacterium (assembly GCA_019510195.1). Taxonomy (GTDB): domain Bacteria; phylum Pseudomonadota; class Gammaproteobacteria; order Xanthomonadales; family Xanthomonadaceae; genus Solilutibacter. The sequence goes on from JAEKKW010000068.1 coordinate 15,126, forward strand.
CCGCACCGGCGCGGCGGCGGCATTCGACAAGTCGCGCTCGATGATGGCGCGCAAGGCATCCGGCGAAGCGACGCGGCGGGCATTGAAGGAGTTGAGGTAGAGTTTGAACGATTTCGATTCGACCAGGTTCGGCGACGTCGCCGGCACCTCGAAGATCGCCGTCGCCACCTGCGGCTTGCCGCGGCCATCGAGCCAACCCAATTCATACCCCTGCCAGCGATCGTGGCCGATGAAGGGCAAGGCATCGGCGCGGATGCCGATTTCGTCGCGGCCCTGCGCGCGCGAGATCGGGAACAGCAGCGACGGGTCGTAGTGTTGCGGGTAGGCGACTTCGCGGCCGAGCAGGCTGTCTTCGGGGGTATGCATGGGGGAATTATCGCCCGGCACGGGCCTACACCGCATAATGACCACCGGAGGTCCCAATGCCCGACAGTGGTTTGCAACTCGCCCTCGTGTTCCTGCTGGCCGCGGTCGTCGCGGTGCCGGTGTTCAAGCGTTTTGGCCTGGGTGCGGTGCTCGGCTATCTCGCCGCTGGCGTATTGCTCGGGCCGCATGCGCTGAAAGTGGTCTCCGACCCCGAACGTGTGCTCACCGCCAGCGAAATCGGCGTGGTGATGATGCTGTTCGTGATCGGCCTCGAATTGTCGCTGCCGCGACTCAAGGTGATGCGCGGCGCGGTGTTTGGCGTCGGCGCGTTGCAGGTCGCGTTGACCGCGCTGGTGCTGGGCGCGATCTGCCTCTTCCGTGGTTCCGACTTCAACTCCGCGCTGGTGATCGGCGTCGCGCTCGCGCTGTCGTCGACCGCGGTCGGGCTGCAACTGCTGTCGGAACGTGGCGAACTCAACAGCGACCACGGCCGCCTCGCCTTCGCCATCCTGCTGTTCCAGGACATCGCGGCGATCCCGCTGCTGGCCGCGATCCCGCTGCTCGGCAACGTGCAGCATGCGGATGTTTCGCCATGGCTCGCGGTCAGCAAGGCGATCGGCGCGATCGCGGTACTGCTGCTCGGCGGTCGCCTGCTGTTGCGCCAGCTGTTCAAGATCGTTGCCCGCACCGGCATGCCGGAAGTGTTCACCGCCGCCGCGTTGCTGGTGGTGCTGGGCAGCGCGTGGTTCCTGGAGCTCGCGGGCCTGAGCGCCGGCCTCGGCGCCTTCATCGCCGGCGTCATCCTCGCCGATTCCGAATTCCGCCACGAACTGGAATCGCAGATCCAGCCGTTCGAAGGCCTGTTGCTCGGCCTGTTCTTCATGGCGGTCGGCATGAGCATCGACCTGCGCGAAGTCGCCGCGCATCCGGCGCTGATCGCGTCGGGCGTCGCCGTGCTGATGATGGTGAAATTCATCCTCCTGTTCGCGATCGGGCGCGCGCCCGGCAAGCTCGACACCCGCGGCGCGTTGCTGCTGGCCTCGGTGTTGTCGCTCGGCGGCGAATTCGCCTTCGTGGTGTTCAACGAAGCCCAGCGCGTGCGCCTGCTGCCGGCAGAAATGCGCGACCAGCTGGCCGCGATCGTCGGCCTGTCGATGGCGGTGACGCCGTTGCTGGTGATTGGCGTGAGCAGACTGGTGGGGCGCAAGCGCAAGAAGCCCGACGATCGTCCGTTCGACGACATCCCGGACGACCAGCCGCAGGTGATGATTGCCGGTTTCGGCCGCTTCGGCCAGATCGTCGCGCGCCTGCTGTTCACCCAGAACATCCGCTTCGTCGCCATCGATTCCGATGTCGAACAGGTGGAATTCTTCCGCCGCTTCGGCAATCCCATCTATTACGGTGATCCCAGCAAGCCGGAACTGCTGCGTTCGGCCGGCGCCGAACACGTCCGCCTGTTCGTGGTGGCGATGGGCAGCGTCGAGGACAGCCTGCGCACGGTGCGCCTGATTCGCCGTTTCAACCCCGGTGCGACCATTCTTGCCCGTGCCCGCGATCGCAGGCACGCCTGGCAATTGATGGATTTCGGCGTCACCCCGATCCGCGAGACGTTCTTCTCCGCGCTCAAGACCGGACGCGAAGCCCTGATCGCACTGGGCATGCCGGCGGACATGGCCGACGACCGCATGCGCCGCTTCAAGGCCGCCGACGAACGCATGCTGGCCGCGCAACACCTGGTGTACGACGACGAGGAAGCGCTGAAGCAGACCTCGGCCGAAGCGCGCAAGGAACTGGAACAACTGTTCGCCGCCGACAAGGGCGAAGGCCTGCTGGGATCGGTGGTGCGGGAAGCGGTGACGTCGGAAGAACAACCGGACTAGCGCAGCAGATCGAAAACGACCTGAACGCTTTCGTTGAACTCGATGGTGGGCGCGATGTACTGTCCGGCAGACACGACTCCGGGGGCGTTCATGGCGGTCACGGTCACCGTAGCGAGCTCTCCCCTGCCATAACGGCTTGCCAGAGAAGATGCGACGCTGTTGATGCTGTAGATCTTGCCGAGCGTCGCGCCATACGCCATCGCGAGTTCTGTCGCGCGTTCGCGACTCTGCGCCGCCGCCTTGCGTCGCGCTTCCTGCCGCAACGCATCTTCATTGCTGGATTCGAAGGTGACCGAATCGATTTCGTTCATGCCGGCGGCAAGCCCTGCATCCATCAGTGCATTGAGCTTGGAAACATCGCGCAGATGCACGCTGACATTGCGCGATCCGCGGAATCCACGCGACACCTTGCGGTTGTTCTGCCACTCGAAATCCTCGCCCAGAGAAATCGCCGAGGCGGAGACGTCCGCTTCGGAAATCCTGTTTCGCTTCAGCACTTCGAGATAGCCGTTGACCGCGGCATCGACCGCCTGTTTCGCGTTTGCCGCGACGGCATCGCGCTTCGACACCGACAGCACGATCCGCGCCATGTCCGGCGCCACCGACACCTTGCCCTCGCCGCTCGTCACCACGTGCGGGCCATCCGGCAATGGCGTGCCGGCGTTCGCTGCTCCAGCCAGTGCCAGCAATCCGGACATCACGATCATGCGCATCGGCTTCTCCCCTGAAGTGTCTGCCCGATCCTACCTCAGCCGAGGTGATGCAGCCCGAGGTATTCCGCCGACTGCATCTCGACCAGGCGCGAAGTGGTGCGTTCGAACATCGCCGCCAGGCGCGCGCCGCGATAGAGATAGACCGACACGGCATCCGCGGTGCACACCAGCTTGACGCGGCGATCGTAGAACTCGTCGATGGCATTGATGAAGCGTCGCGCGGGATCGTCGTTGCCGCCGTCGAACACCGGGATGCCACCGACCAGCACGGTATGGAATTCCTGCGCGATCTCGATGTAATCACCGGTGCCGCGCGGTCCGTCGCACAACGCGGCGAAATCGAACCAGACCATGCCCTTGCTGCGCGCGCGCACCGGAATGCGCCGGCCTTCGATGATGAGCCCGGCGTCGAGGTGGGCATCGTCGCCGCCGAGTTCGTGCCAGCGCTGTTCCAGCCACGCGTCCGATTGAGCATCCAGTGGTGCGCGATATACCGGCGATCGCGTCAGCGCGCGCAGGCGGTAATCGGTTTCGCTGGGGATCTCCAGCACGTGGCAATGGCGTTCCAGCAGGTCGATCGCCGGCAGGAAGCTCGCGCGCTGCAGGCCATCACGATAGAGATTGGCCGGCGCGGTGTTCGATGTCGTCACCAGGGTCACGCCGCCATCGAACAATCCACGCAACAGCCGCGACAGCAGCATCGCGTCGCCGATGTCGGTGACGACGAATTCATCGAGCACGAGTACCTGCAAGGTCTCGCGCCATTCGCGCGCGACGATGGCGAGCGGATCGGCTTCACCGGCGTGATCGCGCAGGCGCGCGTGCAATTCGCGCATGAACCGATGGAAATGCGTGCGTTGCTTGCGCGCGACCGGCAGGCCATCGTAGAAGAGATCGACCAGGAAGGTCTTGCCGCGGCCGACACCGCCCCACAGGTAGAGCCCGGCCACTTCGCGCGGCGCGCCATCGCCGCCGAACAGGCGCGAGAACAGGCCTGCCGCCTGCGCCGGTTCGGCGACGAGTTCGCGATGGATGCGATCGAGTTCGACCAATACCGCGCGCTGGGCGGGATCGTCCTGCCAGTCGCCGCGCGCCGCGCCTTCGGCATAACGCTGGCTTGGCAGCGGCGCCGCTTCCGCACTCATGCCGCGGGCGGCAGCAACGGTTGCGCCCACTGCTGGATCACCTGGCGCAGGTCGATCAATTTGCGATGGAAGAAGTGCGAGGTCTCGGGCATGCGCACCAGCGTCGGCGGTTTCGGCAGCGCGGCGATCCAGTCGAATACCGCCTTGGGCTCGACGATCTCGTCAGCCTCGCCCATCACCACCAGCCACGGCACCTGCGGCAGTTCGATCCGGCTGAAGTCCCAGCCGCGGCCCGCAACCGGCGGCGCGATCGAGATCACCGCATCGGCACGCAGCTCGACCGCGTTCTTCAGTGTCACGAAGGAACCGAAACTGAAACCGGCCAGCCATACCGCATCCGCGGGACGCTCGGCGCGTAGCCAGGCGGCGACGGCGCGGAGGTCGTCGCTTTCGCCGACGCCATGGTCGAATTCGCCTGCGCTGTTGCCGGTGCCGCGGAAGTTGAAACGCAGCGTGGTGATGCCGAGCTCGCGCAGCGCGCGCGCCGTCGTCGTCACCACCTTGTTGTCCATGGTGCCGCCGTCGGTCGGCAACGGATGGCAGACGATGGCACAGACGCCGCGAGGGGCGACGCCGTCATCGGGAAATTCGAGTTTCGCTTCCAGTACGCCGACCGGGCCCTGCAGCTGCAAGGCGGTATCGGCCACTTACTTGCCGGTGGCCTGCGCCACCATCCAGTCCACCGTCGCCTTGACCTGGTCGTCGGTCAGCGCCGGGTTGCCGCCCTTGGCCGGCATCGCGCCGGAGTTGCCGGTGAAGCCTTCGATCGCATGCTTGTACAAGGTGTCCTTGCCTTCGGCCGCGCGTGCCGCCCAGTGCGAGGCGTCGAGCGTCGGCGCGCCGCCAGCGCCGCTGGTGTGGCAGCCGGTGCAGAGGTTGCCGAAGATGGTCTTGCCGTCGGTGGTGCCGCCGTAGGCGACTTGCGAGGCGGCGCGCTTCTTCGCGGCTTCGTCGGCGGCGGCCTGTTCGATCTTGCCTTCTTCGCCGGCATAGACCGCGCCGACCGGCGCGATGCGCGCTTCGGTCTGCGCCGCGGCCTGCGGCGTCACTTCGTACGTGTGGTACTTGGCCGCCAGATGGCTGCCGAGAATGATCAGGATGATCGTGGTCGCCAGCAGGAAGGCAATCACCATCGAGAATTTCTTCAGGAAGTCGAGATCGGATCGATTCACGCGCGTGCACCCGGGGCTGTGCAGCCCCGGCCGCACTCAGCTATTCAGTATACGGAAAGCCCCGATCCCGAGCCAGCCAAGGCATCTTGACGCGGCCATGCGATATTTCGCCGGCGCCAATCGGGCGCAGGTGGAGTCCCGGTGATGAAGAAACTTGCGGCGGAGTTCCTCGGTACCTTCTGGCTGGTCCTGGGCGGTTGTGGCAGCGCAGTGCTGGCCGCCAAGTTCGGCGGCGACGGCAATCCCCTCGGCATCGGCTTCGTCGGCGTGGCCCTGGCCTTCGGCCTGACCGTACTGACCGGTGCCTATGCCTTCGGCCACATCTCGGGCGCCCACTTCAATCCCGCGGTCAGCATCGGCCTGGTCGCGGGCGGACGCTTCCCCGCGAAGGACCTGCCCGGCTACGTGATCGCCCAGGTCCTGGGTGGTGCGCTGGCGGCTTTCATCCTTTACCAGATCGCCAGCGGCAGGGACGGCTTCGCGATCGATCCCGCCTCGGCTGGCGCCTTTGCCAGCAATGGTTATGGCGCGCTGTCGCCCGGAGGCTATTCGCTCGGCGCGGCCTTCCTGTGCGAAGTGGTGATGACCGCGGTCTTCCTGATCGTGATCATGGGTTCGACCCACGGCAAGGCACCGGCCGGCTTTGCGCCGATCGCGATAGGCCTGGCGCTGACCCTGATCCACCTCATCAGCATTCCGGTCACCAACACTTCGGTGAACCCGGCGCGTTCGACCGCGGTGGCGCTGTTCGCCGGCAGCGGCACGATCGGCCAGTTGTGGCTGTTCTGGGTGGCGCCGGCGATCGGCGGCATCCTCGGCGGCGTGATCTACCGCTGGCTGGGCAGCGACAAGGCTGCCTGAAGTCGCCACCGGCGGCGCCGGAGCGGTTCGTCCGCATGACCGACCATACGAGGCATGGATGCCGAGTCGAGCCTACATGGACGTACTTGCGGCGTGTCGGGCATGTGGACAACCGCGGAAGGCGCTCAGCCGGGCGATACGCACTCCGGCAACTCAGCTTCGGCGCCGGATCACCGCCAGCGTCAAACGCGAAATGCAGACGAGTTCGCCTGCCTCGTTCTCGATCTTCATTTCCCAGACCTGGGTCGATCGTCCGACATGCAGCGGCCGGGCGGTGCCGGTGACCACGCCCTCGCGCACGCCGCGCAAATGATTGGCGTTGATCTCGATGCCGACCACGCCTTCGTCCTCCCCCACGCACAGGCCGGCGGCCGTGCTGCCGAGGGTTTCCGCCAGCGCCGCCGAGGCGCCGCCATGCAGCAAGCCGTAGGGCTGGTGGGTGCGGGCATCCACCGGCATCGTCGCGCGCACGTAGTCGGCGCCCAGTTCGGTGAAGACGATGCCGAGTGGTTCCATCAGGGTGTTGCGGGATAAAGCATTCAGCTGGTCGAGCGTGACCTGGCGACGGAACGGCATGCGGGCGTTCTTTGGTGACGGGGACGACGCCAGACTAACCGACTCAGCTGGTCAGGCCAGGGTGGATCAGCGCAGGGTGAAGCGTGCCGGGGCCCAGTCGCGGGTATAGCGGGGGCGCTGGACGTAACCGCTGCTGCGGCCATATCCGGTGCCGAAGGGAGCGGCTTCCTGGCGTTCGTAGGTGGACGGATTGGCGTGCGCGACCTGCGGGCTCATCGGGCGGCGAACGGTCTTGGGGGCGGCGTAGGCATACATGGCGGACTCCTTGTTGGTGTGATGTTGTTTCGGTGTGTTGGTAAAGTACAACACCAAATCGACTTTGGCCCCTGCCAGAAGTCACACAACTGGAGTCATGGATCGAAGGGTTCAGAGAAAGGGCGTCATCCCGGCCCCGAAGGCCGTCACCAGCCGGGTCAGCCACCATTTCACCCCGAGGACGGAGACCCCCGGGAAGTCGCCGACCGCCCGGTAGCAACGATGGAAATCGGGATCGCGGATCGACAACGGCCGCGGACAGTCGGGACCGGCGCGGAACTCGAAGGCGGTGGCGTAGCGGCTCGGCCACAGGTCGAAGATCGGCAGGCGTTCGCTGGCGCGGACGATGGTGTCGTCGACATCGGCGATGCCGGGTTCGCGCGGCGCGATCACCCAGGCATTCGCCGGCTGGGTGTCGCGCTCGATGCTGTCGGCCACGCGCGCCGCGAAGGCCGGATCTCGGATGATCAGCGCGCTCTCGGTGTTGTAGTTGACACCGCGCGGATCAAAGTTGTGGGTGCCGACCACGGCGATGCTGCGGTCGACCACCAGCGATTTCGCGTGCAGGCCGACGCGCGGGCGATCGGATTCCGGCGGTAGTGGCCGGTTGAGGCCATACAGCAGCACGCCGCGCCGCGAGGCGTCCTCGCCACTGGCGGGCAACGGGCGACGGCCAGCCCCGCTTCCGCGCACGATGCTTCCGGCGCCCTCTTCGCCTGCCACGTCTTCGGCGGTCACCAGTTCTCCGACGCGCATCGGCACGTCCTGCGGAAACGGCTTGAGTTCATACATCTCGAAACCGAAGCGCTTGAGAAAGCGCCGGCGGTATTTGTAGGCCATTGCATAGGTGAGCGCGTTGTCGATGCCCGCCAGGCTGCTGGTCGACACGATCACCCGCGGCGGATCGGCACGCCGGTGCAGCGCCTGGAACAGCCGCTGCGCACCGTGGGTCAGCACCAGATAGGGCGTCTGCACCAGGACTTCGTGCTGCGCCGATTGCACCACCGCGCCGACCACGCTGGACGCGGGCGCAACGGTGCGTCGCTTGGCGCCATCGTCATGCTTGCCGGGCGGATCGGCGACGAACTCGACATCGGCGACGGCAACCAGCGCATCGCCAAGCCGTTTGCGCAGCAACGCCGGATCGGCGGAAGCATCCTGCATCGCTTGCACGCGTTCCGGCATCTCGTAGCGCTTCGCCGACAACGCCGGCACGCCATGGGCGAGCAGGATCTTCGCGACGTCATTCAATTGCTCGACCGGAACGCTCTGCGGCGCTGCCCAGAACGCGTCGAAATTGGTCTGCATCGCCTTCGCCGCAGGCCCCGATACCAGCACGTCGCGGTCGAGGAAATTGTAGGCCTGCGACCAGTCGTAATAATCGTCGCTGTAGTTGCGACCGCCGGTGACACCGACTTCGCCATCCACTACCAGCACCTTGGTGTGCATGCGTTGGTTGAGCTGGCGGAAGCGCAGGAAACTGGCGAGCACGTAATCGACGTAGTTCGGCCGCCCGAGGTTGAACAGCGGGCTGTAGATGCGCAGCTGGAAGTTGCGATGGATGCCGGAGAGTGCCGCCAGGGTTTCCGGCGACTCCATCGCCGACAGCTGGTCGATCAACACGCGCACCTGCACGCCGCGCCGCGCCGCCGCCAGCAATTCGCGCAGGATCATGCGCCCGGCATCGTCTTCCTTGTAGATATAGGTCTGGAGGTCGATGCGTTCGCGCGCACTGCGGATCATGTGCATGCGCGCCAGCAGCGCATCCTGGCCGTCATCCAGCAGCAGCATGCGGTTGCCCGCCCGCGGATTGGCGCTTTCGAATACCGATGGATCGGCGCAATGGTCGGCGCGCTGGCAGTCGACGCCATCGCTGCGGGCGGCGATCGCGATCGCCTCGGCATGGGTTCGGCCACGCCGGGTTCGATCGCGGCATCGTCGGGCAGGCGCAGCACCACCGTGCCCGACGGCGGCATCCCGCGCGCTTCACCGCTGCGCCCTTCCGACAGGAAGGCCGCCAGTTGTTCCAGCGCCGGGTTGTGCCCGACCAGCCACAGGACATGGGCATCGCGGGCATTTTCGATCAGTCCGATCAGCGTTCCGACACCGGCTTCGTAGATCGCGGCTTCCTCGCGCACCGGCAAGTCGCCGGTGGCCTTCATCACTTCCTGCAGCGTTTCACGGGTGCGTTGCGCCGGTGAACACAACACCAGATCGGGCGGTTGTGCATGCACCTTCAACCACACGCCGGCTTCCGTCGCTTCCTTGCGGCCGATCGTCGACAGCACGCGGTCCATGTCGGACTGCCCGGGCCCGTGCGGCTCGGCGTGTGCGTGGCGGATCAGCACCAGTTCTTTGGGCATGAGGGGTGTCCGTGATTCGGGAGAAGACAGGTTATCGTTCAGGATGCAAGCCGGCGTCAAGGCCGAATCGACACATCAGCGCGGCACCAGCGTCACCCGATCGAGCACCCACATCGTCGGCCGGGTATCCCCGGTGAAGCGGATGCACAGGTCGCTGGTGCCCGGCGCGTTCTGCAACCGCGCGCGCAGGGTGATGAACCCGTCGGCATCCGGTTGTTCCGGCATCGGCACCGCCGCCAGCAATGGTCCGTCGCAACCTGCATGCACCTCGAGTTCACCATGGGCAGTCTTCGCCGGCTTGAACGCGCGACTGGGTTCGTCGTGCGCCAGCTGGAAGAAATAAGGGATGCGGCCAGCACGGACTTCCACTGCTCCAATGTCGGCCAGTGGCGCGCGCTTCCACGTCCAGCACGGATCGAAGATGTCCACATTGAAGATCGCGCGATCGCCGGTGCGCGGGCCGTCATCCTCCAGCCGCAGGACAAGCTTGCGGGCGCAGGTCGCCAGTTCCTCGTCGCTGCGGCTGCGCAGCGAGGCGGCAGTGAATGTGCGCGTGACTGCTGCACCCAATGGTTTGCCGTCGAAGAACGCCTGCGCGCTGAGCGTGGCCGGCAATGGCAAGCCGAGGCTCGTGTAGTACGTCGGCGATATCGCCGTCGGTGCACTGCCATCGGTGGTGTAACGCATGGTGTAGCCCAGCGGTTCGCGCAACGCGATCTCCACGCCGCCATCCTGCGCTTCGGCCGACACGATCGGCTGGAACGGCGTCGCGGCATAGGCGATGCCCAGCGCGCGCCAGCGCGGCAACATCGCCGGCAGCCTCTGCAGGAATTCGCCGTAGTCGCGTGCCGATTTCGGCGACCATGCCACTTCGGCCAGCGCGGCGATGCGCGGGAACAGGGCGTGCTGCACGCGCGCGATGGTACGCATGTGCTCGGTCCAGACATTGGCCTGCACGCCGAGGATGTGCGTCGCCTGTTGCGCATCCAGCACCTTCGGCACCGGTTCGAAATCGTAGACCTGCTTCAGCGTGACCAGCGTGGGGCGCCCCGGTATTTCATCGGGCGAATCGGTCTGCAGATAGTCGAGGTAGAGGTCGCCGGCCGGCGCCATCACCACGTCATGGCCTTGTTTCGCGGCGTCGATGCCGCCCTCCGCGCCGCGCCAGCTCATCACCGTCGCTGATGGCGGCAGCTTGCCGGCGAGAATCTCGTCCCAGCCGATCAGGCGCTTGCCGTGCGCGGACAGATGGCGTTCCAGTCGCGCGATCATCCACGCCTGCAGGCCTTCCTCGCCGTTGACGCCGAGTTCGCGGATGCGCGCCTGCATCTTCGCCGACGCCTTCCATTGATCCTTGACCGCCTCGTCGCCACCGATGTGCACGTAGCGACCGGGGAACAGTTTCGTCACCTGCCCCATCACGTCTTCGAGGAAGCGCATTGTCGCTTCGTCGGCATTGAACAGGTTGACGTTGACGCCCCACTCGCTGGAGACCGCAACCGGTTGGCCGGACACGCCGAGTTGCGGATAGGCAGCGATCGCCGCGGTGGCGTGGCCGGGAATGTCGACTTCCGGCACCACGTCGATATGTCGCGCAGCGGCGTAGGCCACCACGTCGCGGATCTGTGCCTCGCTGTAGAAACCGCAGTACGGCACCGGCTCGCGCGTGGCCTCATTGATGCCGGCATCGCCTGCGGGCACGCGACAAGCACCCGTCGTCGTCAGCTTCGGCCAACCCGGCACCGGGAAGCGCCAGCCCTGGTCATCGGTCAGGTGCCAGTGGAAGACATCGAGCTTGAGTTGCGCCATCGCGTCGAGCAGGCGCTTGATGTCGTCGACCGACTGGAAATGGCGCGCCGAATCCAGCATCAGCCCACGCCAGCCGAAACGCGGCGCGTCATCGACATGCAGTGCCGGCAATTCCACGCGAGGAGCGGGCTCGCCCGAAGTCAGCAACTGCGCCAGCGTCACTGCACCGTAGTACAGGCCCTTGTCGTCACCGGCACGCACGCGCACGCCATCCGCATCGATGTCGATGGCATAGGCGTCGGGCGACGGCCACGCCTGCGACGCATCGATGGCGAACGCGATGCCGCCCTTCGCCTTGCCCGCAACCGGCTTTGCTTGCAGTGGCACGGACGCCGGCAGCATCGCCGCGAATTGCGTGGCCACCGTGCGCGCGACGGCACCATCGGCATGGACGCGGATATTGCCGCCGACCACGAAGCTGCCCGGCTTCCGCACCATGTGCGCCGGTTGCGGCAACAGTTTCGGAATGACGATGCCGGCATCTCCTGCCCATGCGCCGGGTGCGCAAAACAGGCCCAGGCAGAAAGCGACGATTGTCGGGACGACGGCGCGTGGCTTCATCTCGGATTCCTTGTTCGACATGGCGATTCTCCCACTTCGAAAAAAACGGGGCCCGGAAAGGGCCCCGAGGTGGGGTAGGTCAATGGAACGGTTGCCGTTGCGATCAGAACTTGAAGTGCAGGTTGAGGTAGTACTGGCGGCCGTTGCTGTAGAACGAGGTCGGGATGGTCGCGGTCTGGTAGTACTTGATCACCGGGTCGTTGAGGTTCAGCGCATCCAGGCTGACGCTCAGCCACTTGGTGGCCTTGTAGCTCAACGACGCCGACAACGTGCCGAAGCTGTCCTGGTAGTACGGGTTCGCCGCCTTCAGCCCGATCAGGAACGAGGAACGGCGGGTATAGCTGACGCGCGCGCCGAAGGTGTCGTTCTCGAAGTAGGCACCGATGTTGTAGGTGTTCTTCGAGGTACCCAGCAGGTTGTGGCTGCCGTCCGTCCAGGTGTGCGACGACGAACCGTCGGCGTAGGTGTAGTTGGCGTTGATGCCGAAGTTCTTGCCGATCGGCTGTTCGTACACCAGTTCCACGCCCTTGACCTTGGCATCGGCATTGATCGGCATCGCGATCTGGTAGGCCTCGAGCTGGTGCGTCAGTTCACTGAACAGCATCTGGGTCTGGGTGCCGTAGGCGACGTAGTCCTTCATGTTCATCGAATACACGCCGGCCGACAGCAGGCCGCGCGGCATGAAGTACCACTCGAGGTTGGCATCGAAGTTGGTCGACAACACCGGCTTCAGCTTCGGGTTGCCGCCACCGCCGGTCTTGTCGAGATCCGAACCCCAGGACGACGCGCCCAGCGCGGAATAATCCGGCAGGGTCTGCGTCTGCGAACCGGCAAGGCGCAGCACCAGGTTGCTGGCCAGGTCGTACTTGAAGTTGGCGCTCGGCAGGATGTGATTGATCTTGTTGCTCTGGTACACCCGCTTCCAGGAACCGAACAGGCTGCTGACGTCGGGATTCACCGTGTCGGCGAAATAGGTGTAGATGCCCTGCTTGATGTTGACCGAACGCAGGCCGAAGTTGCCGTTCCAGTGGGCACCCTCGAAGTTGGCCTGGGCGTAGAACGCCGTGCTCTTCTCGCGGACGGTGAACTCGCCGCCGTAGTTGTGGCGGCCGTTCGGGCCATCGTTGTTGGACAGCCATGTCGAGTTGTTGAGGATGGCGTTCTTCAGCGCATCCGGCGTGTAGTACCAGATGTTGCGCGGGAAGCTGCCGCCGATGTTGCTGGCGAAGCCGCCCGGGTAGTAGTCCACCGCAGCACCGTTCAGTGCGGATGCGATATCGCCTGGGCTGGCGCCTTCCGGCGACACCGCGCGACGGGTATGGCTGGCCATGCGCACGCCGAAATCCAGCGAGGAGAACGCGCCGGCATTGAAGTAACGGGTGAAGTCGGCGGTCGCCCACTTCTCGCGATCGATCGCCTTCACCTCCTGGTTGCCCCAGGTACCGAAACCGGTGGTGGCCGGGCCGGTATTGCCGCCGACATTCCAGTCCACCGGCGAACCGGTGCCGTGTGTCTGCCAGCTGGCGCCGCCACCGACCGCACTGGTCACCTCCGCGATGAACTGGCGCGCGGTTTCGCCCTGGCCATAGCTCGAACCCAACTGGAACTTGGCGGAAAGATTTTCGGATGCCTGCCAGTCGCCATCAATGGTGAAGTAGCCGCTCTTGGCGGTGGCTTCGCGCGAGATCATGTCGTAGACGGCATAGGCCGTGCCGGCCTGTCCCGTGTAATTGGCCTTGGTCAGCACGCCGTTCTGCACCACGTACCCGGCGTCGGGCGATTGCGTGTTGGCGAAGTTTCCGCCCCACAGCATGTAGTTGCGGTTGTAGTTGTTGGCCTTCATGTTCGACACGAAGCCAGTCACGCCGAGGGTGAAGCTGTCGCTGGTCTTGACCTGCACCGAAACCAGGCCACCCCTGCGGTCACGTTCCTGTTCGAACAGGGTCGAGCCCAGCAGGCTCGGGTAATAGACGTTGGCGAGATCGGGATGCGCCAAGGCAACGGCCGAAGTCGGACTGATCTGCGCGAAACCGCCCGGCAGTTCCTGCGCCTGGCGACTCAGGTGGCGCTTCTGCGAGAAGGCCTGGACCATGAAAGCGAAGTTGCCGGCATTGTTCTTGTAGTTGAACAGCGCCGACAGCTGCGGATCGTACTTCTTGGCCTGGTCGGAATAGACCGCGCCGATCGAGCCTTCACCGGTGATGCCCTTGGCGAACTGCAGCGGCTTGCGGGTGATGATGTTGACAGTGCCGGTGGTGCCACCGTCGGCCAACTTGGCCTGCGAGGTCTTGTTCACTTCCACCGAATAGACGAGTTCGGACGGCAGCAGGGTGTAGCTGACGCTGCGGCCCATGTTGCCGCCCTGGCTGAGCACGAACCAGTCGGCCGACGCCACGGAATGGCCGTCGATCATGGTCTGGGTCAGGCTCGGGCTGGTGCCGCGCAGGCTGACGCGATCGGCTTCGTCGAAGCCGCCTTCATCGGCGCTGGACGAGCTGATGTTGACGCCCGGCAGGCGCTGCAGGGTGTCGGCGACGTTGTGCGCCGGCAGCTTGCCGACATCTTCGGCGGTCACGACCTCGATGTGCGACTTGGCGTTGCGCTTGGTGTCGAGCGACTTTTCCTGCGCGCCGCGGATGCCGGTGACGACGATCGAGTCGAGTTCGCCGGGTTTCTGCTGCACGGTCTTCGCCGGCTGTTGTTGTGCCTGTTGCGCGTCCTGGGCCATCGCATTGCCGGCGGCACCGAGCGCCGCGAGAATGCTGATCGACAGCAGTGTCTTGTGAAGTTGCATTTTGGTTCTCCGGTCAGTGGATGACCCAGGCCCGTACTCGCGGGACCGTCGGGCCTGGTTGTTGTTATGCGTTGCCAGCCCACTCCCGCCGGGCTGTCGTTTCTTGCGGGTGCTCTTCCAGGTGCTGCTGGTACCAGCTCGCCGCGCCGAGCACGCCGAGTCGTTCGTTTTCGACAAGCCAGACCGGCACGCGCTCGAGCAGGGGTCGCATCGCGCCCTTGTCGACCAGTCGTTCGCGGAAGTCGCTGTGCGCCAGGAAATCCACCAGTTGCGGCAGCACGCCACCGGCGACATGGACGCTGCCGGCGCAGATGATCGCGGCGAGATCGCCGATCGCGCTGCCAAGCAATGCGCAGAACGACAACACGGTATCGCGCGCGCGCGGGTCGCCGTCGCGGGCGCCACGCGTGACTTCGGCAGGCGAGGCAAAACGTGGAGTCACGCCTTCGATCGCACAGATGGCGCGATAGAGATTGCCAAGACCGGGGCCGGAGACCAGATGTTCGATCGCGACATGGCGCCCGCCGCGCTGCATCCAGCGCAGGATCTCGATTTCACGCGGCGTCACCGGCGCGAACGCCGGCCAGCCGGCCTCGGTCGGCAGCACCACGTTGCCGTGCGCGGTCGTGATGCAGACCGCCGCGCCCAATCCGGTGCCGGGGCCGACCACCAGCATCGGTCCCGGCGCCGCCTTGTCCACGCCCGGCGTGAGCAGGCGCCGGTCGTCCGCCGTCAGGCGCCCGGCGCCGTAAGCGGCGGCGGCGAAATCGTTGATGACGTGCAGGTCGCTCAGGCCGAGTTCGCGGCGCATCTCCGGCAACGACACGTCCCACGGCAGGTTGGAATTGACCAGCTGGCCATCCAGCATCAGCCCGGCGCTGGCGATCGCCATGCGGTCGGTGCCATCGCGCTGGCCGGCGACGAAGTCGGCAAGGATCGCGGTCAGGCTGGGGAATTCGGCGCAACTGTATTTGCGATAGGCCTGGACCTCGATGACGCGATCGCGATCGGTCTGCACCAGGGCGACGCGCGCATGCGTGCCGCCAATGTCGGCGGCGACGAAGCGTTCGGCGTTGGACCCCAGACTGCCTTGCATGACAGGCCCCCGGCCTCATGTGACGGCGCGACATTGACCGGGGATTGACAACGTTGTCAACAAACTGCCGCATTCACCTTCCAGAATGGCGCTTTTGCCTCGTTTAACCGGATTTTTCTGCTGCATAGCAGCATGCACCTGGTGATCGCTCCAGTCTTTCCAAGGCAATCCTCGGCCATGACGAATGGCAGTTTCCGCGTCAACGGATGACAACGTTGCGCCGATTCCTGTCTTGTGTCTCAATCGGGTCATTCGTCATCACGCCGCCTGATTGGCGCACCGGGAGCCGCAGCGCATGTCCACCTCCGCTATCCCCGCCGGCAGCACGCGCGGCAATACCGGCTCGATCGCCATCGTCGGCGCGCTGTTCTTCATCTTCGGATTCGTCACCTGGCTCAACGGCCCCCTTATCTCGTTCGCCAGGCTCGCGTTCGACGTCAGCGAAACACTGGCCTTCCTCATCCCCAGCGCCTTCTACATTTCCTACTTCTGCCTGGCGCTGCCGTCATCGCTGATCCTGCGCCGCACCGGCATGAAGAAAGGCATGGCGCTCGGCCTGTTCCTGATGGCAATCGGCGCACTGGTCTTCGGCCAGTTCACGACACAGCGCGTGTATCCGGGCGCGGTCGCCGGCGTCTTCGTCATTGGTGCCGGCCTCGCGATCCTGCAGACCGCGTCCAATCCCTACATCAGCATCCTCGGGCCGATCGAAGGCGCGGCACAGCGCATCGCGGTGATGGGGATCTGCAACAAACTCGCCGGCATGCTCGCACCGCTGGCGATCGGTGCACTGGTAATGCACGGCATGGGCGATCTTTCGGCCCAGGTCGCGACCGCCGATGCCGCCACCAAGGCGCAATTGCTCGATGCCTTCGCCGCCCGCATCCACGGTCCGTACATGATCATGGCCTGCCTGCTGGCCCTGCTCGCCGTCGGCATCCTGTTCTCGCCGCTGCCGGAAATCCGCGCCGAGGAAGTGAACAGCAGCGGCAGCAGTCGTACCAGCCTGTTCCAGTATCCGCATGTGTGGCTGGGCGCGTTGTGCATCTTCGTCTACGTCGGCGTGGAAGTGATGGCCGGCGACGCCATCGGTACCTATGGCGCCGGCTTCGGCCTGCCGCTGGATGAAACCAAATTCTTCACCTCGTTCACGCTGTTCGGAATGCTGCTCGGCTACGTGGTCGGCCTGATCGCGATCCCGCGCTTCATTTCGCAGCAACGCTATCTGGCGCTCTCGGCCATCCTCGGCGTGTTGCTCGTCATCGGTGCCTACCTGACCAGGGGATATGCCTCGGTGGGATTCGTCGCCGCGCTCGGTTTCGCCAACGCGATGATGTGGCCGGCGATCTTCCCGCTCGGGATCCAGGGGCTCGGCCGCTTCACCGAATACGGCTCGGCGCTGCTGATCATGGGGATCGCCGGGGGCGCGGTGATCCCGCAGCTGTTCGTGCACCTGAAGCAGACGCACGATTTCCAGCTGGTATTCCTGCTGCTGATGGTGCCGTGCTACCTCTACATCCTGTACTTCGGTGTACGCGGCCACGACGCCGGGCGTGAGAAGATGTCCGCTTCGCGTCATTGAGGGGTCGAATCGTCCGTGGCACTGCGCAGATCCACCATCCGGGATGTCGCGGAACGCGCGCAGGTGTCGTTGAAGACGGTGTCGCGCGTGATCAACAACGAGGCCGGCGTCCAGGCGCGCACGCGCGATCGCGTGCAGATCGCCATCGCCGAACTCGACTACCTCCCCGATCCTTCCGCGCGCAGCCTGCGCAGCGCGCAGTCGTACGCGATCGGCCTGATGTACGACAACCCCAACCCGTACTACGTGATCGCGGTGCAGAACGGCGTGCTCTCGGTCTGCCGCGAGAACGGCTACGGCCTGCAGATCCATCCCTGCGATTCGTCGTCGCCCAGCCTCGCCCAGGAACTGATCGCCACCGCGCAACACGCGCGGCTCGCCGGAATCGTGCTGGCGCCGCCGATGTCGGAACGCCACGAACTGGTGAAGGAACTGGTCGCCCACGGCATCCGCCTGGTGCGCATCGTGTCCGCCGCCGCCGATCCGCAGGATGGCAGCGCCTGCGTGTTCGTGGACGACCGCGACGCCGCGTACGAGATCACCGAGTACCTGATCCAGCTCGGGCATACCCGCATCGGTTTCCTGTGGGGCGGCAAGTCGCATGGTTCGTCGTGGGAACGCTACAAGGGCTACGAGGACGCGTTGCACGATTACGGCATCGCCCTCGACGACGCGCTGGTGATCGAAGGCGACTACTCCTTCGACGACGGTTTCCGCGGCGCGCGCCGCCTGCTGGCGCTGGCCGATCGTCCGACCGCGGTCTTCGGCAGCAATGACGAAATCGCCGCCGGCGTGCTCGCCGCCGCGCGCTCGAGCGGCATGAACGTTCCTTACGACTTGTCGATTGCCGGTTTCGAGGACAGCCCGTTCTCGAAGCAGAGCTGGCCGGCGCTCACCACCGCACGCCAGGCGACGGAAGACATTGCGCGCCACGCCGCGCAACGCCTGCTGCAGGAATTGCGCGACGACGCCCCGGTGCCGACTTCATTGAACGAAGGCTTCAGCCCGGAACTGGTGGTCCGCGGGTCGACCGCGCCACCGCGACCGAAGTCGTAGCGGCTCAAGGCCGCGAGCACACCTCGTCGACGTGGTGCAGCAGGTCGGCGGGATCGTCGTAGACGCGGAAGCCGCCGGCGCGTTCCAGTTCTTCGCGGCCGTAACCACCGCTCAGCAGGCCGATGCCGAGCGCGTTCGCGCGCTGCGCCGCCAGCAGATCCCAGATGCTGTCGCCGACCACCAATGCATTGCGGATATCGACATCGAGGCGATCCGCCGCAGCCAGGAACAGATCGGGATCGGGCTTGGCATGCTTGACCAGATCGCGGGTGATGACGGGCACCTTGCCGGGATCGACGCCGAGCGCATCGAGATTGACCTTGGCCGTTTCCATGCGCCCGCTGGTCGCGATCGCCCAGGCGATGCCGGCCTCGTCGAGATAGCGCAGCAATTCCACCGCACCGGGCAACGGCCGTACCGCGACCGGCTGGCGCACATAGGCGGCGGCATGCAAATGGCGCAGGCGGTCGAGGCGTGCCTCGTCGAGTTCGAGACCGGTCTCGCGCAACAGCATGCGCGCGAACAGTCCGCCACTCATGCCGATCTTGCGGTGGATGCGCCAGATCGACAGCGGGATACCTTCGGCGTCGAGCGCCTCCTTCCACGCCAGCACGTGCTGGTAAACGCTGTCAACGAGGGTGCCGTCGAGGTCGAACAGGAAACTGGTCCGGGCGACGCGCATCTGGACTCCTGCGGGCTTGCGATGACCGGCAGTCTAGCACGAAACAGACCAATCAAATACCAATCGTGGTGTATTTGCCATTTTGGTATCTTATTGGTATTGTTTTCGGATGGAACTCTATCTCGCCGCCGAATTCCAGCGCCAGCGCGATACCCGTCGTGCGCCGGCCTACCAGCATCTGCGGCGGACCCTGCAGCACGCGATCGAGAATGGCGAACTGGAACCGCAGCAAGCCCTGCCGGGCGAACGCGATCTGGCGAAGCTGCTCGATGTCTCGCGCGTCACCGTGCGCAAGGCGATCTCGGGCCTCGTCGCCGAGGGCCTGCTGGTACAACGCCAGGGCGCCGGCACCTTCGTCGCCGAACGCATCGTCAAATCGTTTTCGCTGCTCACCAGTTTCACCAATGACCTGCGCGCGCGCGGCCTCGATCCGCAGTCGGTCGTGCTCGAGCACGGCAGCGGCGAAGTGACGCCGGAAGAAGCCATGGCGCTGAACCTCTCGCCCGGCGCGCTGGTGGTGCGCAGTTACCGCCTGCGTACCGCCTCCGGGCAACCACTGGCGCTGGAACGCACCACGGTTCCGCGGTCGGTGTTGCCGGATTCCGGCGAGATCGGCCTGTCCTTGTACGAAGCGTTCGCGGCGCGCGGCATCCGTCCACTGCGCGCGTTGCAGCGCCTGCGCGCGATCGCCTTCGATGCCGAACAGGCACGGTTGATGCAGTTGCCGGAAGGCAGCCCGGGATTGTTCATCGAACGCCGCGCCTTCCTCGCCGATGGCCGCGTGGTCGAGTTCACCCGTTCGTTTTATCGCGGCGATGCCTACGACTTCGTCGCCGAACTGCACGCCGAGTGATTTCCCATTCCTGTTACCGAATCGAACCCGATGACCCGACTGCCTGATCCCAACGCCACCAAGATGCACGCCGAAGCCGCGGAAACCGCCGACGCCATCATCCGCCAGTTCGCCGCCAATGCGCCGGCGATCGAGGCATTGGCATCGCGCTTGCGCGCACAACCACCGCGCTTCATCGTCACCTGCGCGCGCGGCAGTTCCGATCACGCCGCCACTTACGGCAAATACCTGTTCGAGACCACGTTGGGACTCGTCACCGCGTCGGCCTCTCCATCGGTGGGATCGGTGTACGCGATCGCACCGAAACTCGAGGGCGCACTGTTCATCGCCATCTCGCAGTCGGGCAAGAGTCCCGACCTGCTGCGCAATGCCGAGATCGCCAAGGCCGCCGGCGCGATGGTGATCGCACTGGTCAATGTCGCCGACTCGCCGCTGGCCAGGCTCGCCGATACCGTGATCCCGCTGCATGCCGGACCGGAAAACAGCGTGGCCGCGACCAAGAGCTATCTGTGTTCGCTGGCGGCATTGCTGCAACTCACCGCGCACTGGAGTGGCGATGTCGATCTGCTTGCCGCGACGCGATCGCTGCCGGATGCACTGCGCAGTGCATGGGATGAAGACTGGTCGTCGCTGGTCGGCGGCTTGCGACTGGCGCGCGGCCTGTTCGTGATCGGGCGCGGACTCGGACTTGCCGCCGCGCAGGAAGCCGCATTGAAGTTCAAGGAAACCTGCGGACTGCACGCCGAGGCATTCTCGTCGGCGGAAGTGAAGCACGGACCGATGGCGATCGTCGGCCCCGATTTCCCGGTGCTGGTGTTCGCGCAGGACGACGACACCGGTGCCAGCACCGCGGCGGTCGCCGAGGAATTCCGTTTGCGTGGTGCGCCGGTGTGGCTGGCGCGACCGGGCGCGAGCGGCGACGGCGTGTTGCCGCTGCCGGAATCGCCACATCCGGCGGTCACCCCGCTGCTGACCGTGCAGGCGTTCTATCGCGCGGCGAATGCGCTGGCGATCGCGCGCGGACATGATCCCGACGTGCCGCCGCATCTCAACAAGGTCACGGAGACGGTGTGATGACGACGCTCTTCCGCAATGGACAAGTCCTGACTCCGCATGGTTTCGAACGCGGCCTCGACGTGCTGGTCGAAGACGGTCGCATCGCCACGATCGCGTCGGATATCCATGCCGATGGCGCAGCGATCATCGATCTCGAGGACGGCCTGCTGGTGCCCGGCTTCATCGATACCCAGGTCAATGGTGGCGGCGATGTGTTGTTGAACGACACGCCGACCGTCGCGGGCGTGCGCCGGATCGCCGAGGCCCATCGCAAGTTCGGCACCACCGGCCTGATGCCGACGTTGATCAGCGACGACGTCCCGGTAATGCGTGAAGCGCTCGCTGCCGTGCGTGATGCCATCGCGCAGGGCGTGCCCGGCGTGCTCGGCATCCATCTCGAAGGCCCGTGGCTGGCCGAAGCGCGCAAGGGCGTGCACGATCCGCACAAATTCCATACGCCGGATGCTTCGGAACTCGACCTGGTGGCCTCGCTCGACAACGGCGCCACCATGGTCACGCTGGGGCCGGAACGTTTCGCGCCGGAAACGCTGCATGCGTTGGCCGAACGCGGTGTGCTGGTCTGCGCCGGACACACCGCGGCAAGCTACGAACAATTGCGCGAGGCCTTCGCCGCCGGTGTTCGCGGTGTCACCCATCTGTTCAACGCGATGACGCCGATGGGCAGTCGCGCGCCGGGCGGCGTCGGTGCGGCGATCGACGATCCCGACAGCTGGTGCGGGATCATCGTCGATGGCCACCATGTCGATGACGCGCCATTGCGCATCGCCATCGCCGCCAAACCGCGCGGCAAGATGATGCTGGTCACCGATGCGATGCCGCCGGTCGGCGGCGAACGCGAGGGCTTCACGCTCTACGGCATCGCCATGACCTGCCGCGACGGCAAGTGCGCCACCACCGAAGGTGCGCTCGCCGGTTCGGCGCTCGACATGGCGAGCGCAGTGCGCAATACCGTGCAGCGCCTTGGCCTGCCGCTGGACGAAGCCTGCCGCATGGCGTCGCAATATCCGGCGGAATTCCTGCGGCTGGGCGACGAACTCGGCAAGATCGCGCCGGGTTATCGCGCCGACCTGGCCTGGCTCGATCGCGACCTCAATGTGCGTGGGACATGGATCGGCGGGCGTTGAACGCGCGGCCACTCGCTACCACCGGCAGCGCCTATGCGGTTCGTCTGCAGAGCCGACCATACGCAGGATGGATGCTGCGTATGAGCCTACATGGACGTATTCACGGCGTGTCGGCGGCTGCAGACAACCGCGATAGGCGCACAGCCGGGCGATAACGCCTCAGCGCGCGCGATTCAACCACTGCAACAGCGGCGTCCAATCGGCCTGGTGCTCGCGGATCTGCGCCGAGTTGTAGTCGAAGATGCTGCGACCCAACCCGGCCATCATCACGTAGCCCTGGCTGTCGCGCAGCTGCCCGACCACCGGGATCGACCAGCCCTGCATCACCTCGACCGCCTGCTGGGACGCGTTGGTCCACGGCCGCAAGCGGTTGGCGACGACGCCGACCGGCACCTTGCCCTTCTTGATCTGCGGATGGCCGGCAAGATCGTTGAGGAAGTGCACGGTCGCTTCGATGTCGAGCGCGGACGGGCCGATCGGCACGACAACGGCGTCGGCGGATTCAAGGAATTCGTCGAGCAGGTCGCGATGGGAACCGGCCGGGGTGTCCACCACCACGCGCTGGGTGTCCTCGGGAATCCGCTTGATCCACTGCTTGCGGGTGCCGTCGACCGGCAGCACGGCGTGGTCATGATGGGCGCGGCGTTCGGCCCAGCGCATCCCGGAATGCTGCGGATCGGCGTCGATCAACACGGCGTGTTTGCCGTGCACGGCCGCGTGGGCGGCCAGGTTCGTTGCGAGTGTCGTCTTGCCGACGCCACCCTTGGAGCTTGCCACCAGTACGGTCTTCATCCACCAACACCTGTTTTGGGCTCTGCCCGGAGCTTAGCATCGGCCCCGGCCGGCTCGCCCGGGCCGAATGGCCACACTGGTAAAATTGCCGTTTCCCTGACGGTCCGGCCCCGCCACCACGGCGCGTCCGGGCCTGCGCGAGGCCGCACGCATGACCAGTACCGCAGAGCTTTCCTCCCCCGAATCCGCCAAGGGCACCCTGACCCACGGCGTGAGCGACCGCGACTACACCCTCGACGACAAGTACACGCGTACCGAAGGGCGCATCTACCTGTCGGGCGTCCAGGCCCTGGTGCGCCTGCCGATGATGCAGCGCCTGCGCGATGCCGCGGCCGGGCTCGACACCGCCGGGTTCGTCAGCGGCTATCGCGGTTCGCCGCTGGGCGGCTTCGACCTCGAGCTGTGGCGCGCCCGCAAGTATCTCGACCGCAACGACGTGCGCTTTCAGCCGGGCCTGAACGAGGATCTTGGCGCGACGATGGTCTGGGGCACCCAGCAGACCAACCTGTTCCCGGGCGCCAAGGTCGATGGCGTGTTCGGCATGTGGTACGGCAAGGGTCCGGGCGTCGATCGCTGCGGCGACGTGTTCAAGCATGCCAATGCCGCCGGCACGTCGAAGCATGGTGGCGTGCTGGCGCTGGCTGCCGATGACCACGCCTGTCGTTCGTCGACATTGCCGCACGGTTCGGAACACGAATTCGTCAGCGCGATGATGCCGGTGCTCAACCCCGCCGGCGTGCAGGACATCCTCGAGATGGGCCTGTTGGGATTTGCGATGTCGCGCTTCACCGGCCGCTGGGTCGGCTTCAAGACCATCGCCGAAACGGTGGAATCCTCGGCCTCGGTCGACGTCAATCCGTTCGCGCAGCAGATCATCGTGCCCGGCGACGACGAATTCGAGATGCCGCCGGGCGGATTGAACATCCGCTGGCCGGATCCGCCGCTGGACCAGGAAATGCGCCTGCACCGTTACGCGGTGAAGGCCGCGCAGGCATTCGCGCGGGCGAACCGGCTCGATCGCGTCGTCATCGATTCGCCCAACGCCCGCCTCGGCATCGTCACCACCGGCAAGAGCTATCTCGACGTGCTGCAGGCGCTCGAATACCTCGGCCTCGATGCACGCGCCTGCGCGGATCTCGGCATCCGCATCTACAAGGTGGCGATGACCTGGCCGCTGGAACCGCAGGGCATCCGCGCGTTTGCACGCGGCCTGCAGGACATCCTGGTGGTCGAGGAGAAGCACAGCTTCATCGAGTCGCAGATGAAGGAGCTGTTCTACAACTTCGAAGGACAACGTCCCAGCATCGTCGGCAAGTTCGACGAATCCGGCGAGTGGATCCTGCCCTCGACCGGCGAACTCACGCCCGCGCGCATCGCCGGCGTCATTGCCAAGCGCATCCAGCGTTTCCATGACTCCGAACAGATCCGCAACGTGCTGGCGTGGATGGAAGGCAAGGAAGGCGAGCTCGCCCTGCCGCGCGCCAACTTCCCGCGCGTGCCGCACTACTGCTCGGGTTGCCCGCACAACACCTCGACCAAGGTGCCGGAAGGATCGCGCGCCTCGGCCGGCATCGGCTGTCACTACATGGTGACGTGGATGGATCGCAACACCGATACCTTCACCCACATGGGCGGCGAAGGCGTGACGTGGGCGGGACAGGCGGCTTTCACCGACACGCCGCACATCTTCCAGAACCTCGGCGACGGCACCTATTTCCACAGCGGCTCGCTGGCGATCCGCCAGTCGATCGCGGCCGGCGTCAACATCACCTACAAGATCCTCTACAACGATGCGGTGGCGATGACCGGCGGCCAGCCGGTCGACGGCACGCTGACCGTTCCGCAGATCGCCCACCAGATGCTGGCGGAAGGCGTGCACACCATCGCGCTGGTGTCCGACGACATCACCAAGTGGACGCGCCAGCGTTATCTCTTCCCGAAGGAAGTCGAATTCCACGATCGCCGCGAGCTCGAGGCGGTGCAGGAACAGCTGCGCACGGTCAAGGGCACGTCGGTGCTGATCTACGACCAGACCTGCGCCACCGAGAAGCGTCGTCGTCGCAAGCGCGGCAAGATGGTCGATCCCAACAAGCGCGTCGTCATCAACTCGCTGGTCTGCGAAGGCTGCGGCGACTGCGGCGAGAAATCGTTCTGCGTGTCGGTGTTGCCGAAGGAAACCGAATTCGGTCGCAAGCGCGACATCGACCAGTCGAACTGCAACAAGGATTTCAGTTGCGTCGAAGGCTTCTGCCCGAGCTTCGTCACCGTCGAAGGCGGCCAGCTGAAGAAGGGCAAGCGCGCCAATGTCGCCCATCGCCTCGAAGACCTGCCGGCACCGATCTTCGCGACTTCGCTCGACAAACCGTGGAACATCCTGATCACCGGCGTCGGCGGTACCGGCGTGGTGACGATCGGTGCGTTGCTCGGCATGGCCGGACATCTCGAAGCCAAAGGCTCGAGCGTGCTCGATCAAACCGGCCTCGCGCAGAAGGGCGGCGCGGTCACGACACACATCCGCATCGCGCGCACACCGGACGACATCCACGCCGTGCGCATCGCTGCCGGTGAAGCCGACCTCGTGCTCGGTTGCGACATGGTGGTGGTGAACGATTACTGGGCACTGTCGAAGATCCGTGCCGGTCGCACCTCGGTGGTGCTCAATACTTACGAGGCAATGCCGGGCACCTTCACCACCCGCCCCGACATGCAGTTCCCGGCCGCCGACATCGTCGCCGCCGTGCGTACCGCCCTCGATGGCGGCGCGCCGCTGACGGTCGACGCCACCGAACTCGCCACCGCGCTGATGGGCGACGCCATCGCCGCCAACCTCTTCATCCTCGGCTATGCCTGGCAGAAGGGACTGGTGCCGATCTCGTTCGAGGCGCTAATGCGCGCGGTCGAATTGAACGGCGCCGCCGTCGCGATGAACAAGACCGCGTTCGCGTGGGGTCGCCTTGCCGCGATCGACATGCCCGCAGTGGTCGAAGCCGCCGGCATCGTGCGCAACGCGCCGACCAAGGCCGAGGCGACGCCGCACAAGTTGCCGATGCTGGCCGCGACCGCCAACGAAGGCCACGAGTCCGGCCTGTCGCCGACGGCTACGCACGACGAAAGCGAGATCCGTCGCGTGCCCGCCCACTTCGACGAAGGCGTCGCCTTCCTGCCGCTGGACGACGCCCGCCTGTCGCGCTCGCTCGACGAAGTGATCGCGCGCCGCGTCGGTTTCCTCGTCGACTACCAGGACGGCGCCTACGCCGAGCGTTATCGCGGTTTCGTCAACAACGTCCGCGATTTCGAGCATCGCCACGCGCCGGGCTCGACCGTGCTCACCGAGGCGGTCGCGCGCTACCTGTTCAAGCTGATGGCGTACAAGGACGAATACGAAGTCGCGCGCCTATACACCAATGGCGAATTCCAGCGACGCATCGCCCAGCAGTTCGAAGGCGACGTCACCCTGAAGTTCCACCTCGCGCCGCCGCTGTTCGCGAAGAAGGACGCCAAGGGTCGCCTGGTCAAGAAGCAGTACGGCCCATGGATGATGAAGGCGTTCAAGCAGCTGGCGAAGCTGAAGTCGCTGCGTGGCGGCACCTTCGACGTATTCGGCTACACCGAAGAACGCAAGATGGAGCGCAAGCTGATCGAGGATTACCGCGCGACCATCGAAACGCTGCTGAAGACGCTGGACGCCGGCAATGTCGGACTCGCCGCGGAAATCGCCAGTGTGCCGGAACATATCCGCGGCTATGGCCACGTCAAGGAAGCGAACTACGCCAAGGCCAAGGCGCGCGAAGCCGAATTGCTGCGGGAATGGAATAACCCGCTGCGCGTTGTGCAGGTGGCGTAAAGCTCCATCGCACGCGCTCGTGCGTGGTGCGGCGGTCAAGCTTGCGTCGTCCGCACCGGTGTACCTCCGCTTCCCGCGAACAGCACGTCCATGTGCTGGTCGCGGGCGCGCGGCATCCTGCCGCGCTGTGCGCTCCGGCACACCAGTGCGGACGACGCTGCCAGCGTTATCGCCATGCCGCGCGCGCGTTGTTGCTTTACGGAGCGAAAAGCTCGCAACCGGTAGATGCTGTTGCTTCTCCGAGACTCGAAAGCCTGCCACCGGCAGCGCCAGCTCGGTTCGTCCGTATGGCCGACCGTACGCAGCATGGATGCTGCGTACGAGCCTACATGGACGTATTCACGGCGTGTCGGACATACGGACAACCGACGCCAGCGCTAGGCCGGGCGATGAGTTTTAGCGCTTACGGCGCCGAAGCCGCCGCCACGCGCTGCGCACCACCGCGCATCGCACGCGCCGCGGCGACGATCTGATCGGCACTGCGGCCATCGCAGGCGAACGACTGTCCCTTGTGCAGCCACGCCGCATCGTTGGCGTAGGAGAACAGCAGCATCTCGGGATTCACGTACCACGCGCCATGCATGACGATCGCGCGCGATCGCGCGTTGTCGTTGAAGCCGCGATCGACGCCATCAAGCTTGAGCGAGTAACCGTTGTTGCCGATATAGGTTTCGGCGGTCAGGAACAGCCCGAGGCTGGTCTGGTGGCTGTTGTCCTGGTTGGAGAAGCGGGTGGCGTAGTTGTCGCCGCTGCCCTGGCCATGGGCCACCAGTTCTCGGAACAGCAGCTGGTCACGGGCGACGTCGAACACCCACAGGCGCTTGTCGGTCGACGGTCGCGAGTAATCGATCACCGCCAGCTTGGCATCCTGTTCGACCTCGCCGTTGCGGACCGCGCAGTTGCGCGCTTCCAGTGCCAGCGCCAGCACGCCGGGATCGGCTTCCGGCGCCAGCACTTCCAGGCGCGCCAGGGTGGCCGCACCGGGATCGAGTTGGGAGGCTGATGCACCGGATTGCTGTCCGGTTGCGGACGGGGCCGAGCGCGCCACGGGCGATACGACAACCGAGGACGACGCGGTCGTTCCATGGTCGGGCACAGTGGTGCAGCTCACCAACGTCGAAGCAGCCAGCGAGATGAAGACCGCGTGAAGTTTCCTCATGTGCGTGACAATACACGCACAAGCTCTTGATTTGTCTGAATGCGTTGCCCGGAGCAGCGCCCGGATCCGCATTCATGATGCTGGAACCGACTCAGCGCGCGGGCTTGGCCGGAGCCTGGGCAGCCGGAACTTCCTGATTTTTGCCGTCCTCGACGGGCTTCTGGACCTTCAGGGCCGGATCATCGATCGGGGTTGGCAGCGGTTCAGATTTCGGCTCCGCAGCGGGGGCGGCTGCGGCATCGGCGGCCGTGGCGGCAGGCAGTGCATCGGTCGTGGCCGGATCGACACCCTCAGTGACCTTGGCCTTCTTCGATTTGGAATCGTCTTTCTTCGCCAATTGCTTCGGCGGCGGCAGCACGCCCGGTGCGGCATCGAGGATCGGCAGGCCGCTGAGCGCGTCGACCGGCGCTTCCGGACCCGGATGCACGAGATTGTCGAGATCGCCGAGGCCACTGTCCTCGCTGATCAGCACGCGCGCACCCAGCCTGGTGATGCCGTACAACTTCTCGGCGAAGGCGCGCGGCAGGCGCACGCAACCGTGGCTGGCCGGATGGCCGGGCAGGCGGCCGGCGTGCAGGGCCAGGCCGTCCCAGGTGATGCGCTGCATGAAGGGCATCGGCGCGTCGTCATACAGGTTGGAATGGTGCATCAACTGCTTTTGCAGGATTTCGTAGCTGCCGGGCGGGGTATCGCGGCCCTTGATGCCGGTGCTGACGGTAGAGACGGCGATGCGCACGCCGTTGCGGTACACGTGCATGCGCTGTTCGGGCAGGCTGACCACCAGCACGATGGGCCCGCTCGGCGAACGTTCGGGTGCCCACGAAAAACTGCCGGGCTGCAGGATCGCGGCATCGGCGTCGATGTCCTGCTGGGTCGCCGGAACCGGCGCTGTCGCCATCTTGCCGGCCGTTGCCGCCGGTTTCGTCTTCGCCTTGGGCGCTGTCTTCTGGACGTCCGCCTGGGCACCGGCTGCAGCCAGTGCCAACGCGATCGCCAACCACCACGTACGCATTTTCATATCCCCGGATATTGCCGATTCCACGGTAGCAGTCCGTGCGTGAATGCTTCTTCAGCCTCGCGCACGGACCGCTGCGGTGGTCCCCTCCGGCAAGCTTACTTCTTCGGCGAGAAGATGTCCGTCAGGTAATCCGGCGTGTTGGGGATGCGCTCCAGCGCCGGATAGCGCAGGCCGCCGTGGTAGTCGATGCTGACCGTGCGGAACTGGTTGAAATCCTTGACCAGCAGCTTGATCGGCGCCTTGTCGGTCTTGGCCGCCTTGATCGCGTCTTCCATCGCATCCTTGCTGTACTCGACATCATTGACGGCGACGATGTTGTTGCCGGTGCCGATGCCGGCATTGAAGGCCGGGCCATCCCAACGCGCTTCGCCGACCTTGCCGTCCTTGTCCAGCATCAGGCCGATCGAATACACGAAGTCGCCACCGCCGCCGGCACCCGGACGACGCCCGCCGGCCTTGGCGGCGGCATTCGGCTCATCCTTGTAGACCAGCTTCCAGCCGGTCGACTCGATCGTGTTGGCGAACGGCACGCGGCCATCGAGGCGATCGCGCAGATAACTCGACCAGTCGTAGGGCACGACGCTGTTGAGGGTGGCGACCACGTCCTCGAACTTGTAGGTGTTCTGCTTGCGCCATTCGCCGTCGTTGACGCCGAAGAAGGCCTTGGCGAAATCGTCCAGCGACTTCTGGTTGTTGGTCTTCTGGCGGATGATCGCATCGGCACCCAGCCAGATCAGCTGGCCGGCGGAGTAGTAGTCCTCGCTCATCTGGTAGCCGCGATACGACTTGGGGCGGCGCTGGGCGATGGTCGGGTCGTTGGTGGTGTCCTGCACGCTGCGCCACTGCAGGCCGGGACGGTTGTCCTGGTAGGTCGCCACGACCATTGCGAGCGTGTCGCGCGAGCGATCCAGCGGGCGCAGGCCGGAACGGGCGGCCAGCACATTGCCCCAGTACTGGGTCTGGCCTTCGTACACCCAAAGCAGCGAATCCTGCATCGGCGTGTTGAGATTCGGGACCCACAGGTCGGCGCCGCGACGGTACTTGCCGTTCCACGAATGCGTGTACTCGTGGGCAAGCAGGTCGGTGCTGCCGTCCTTCTCGCTCCAGTCCTTGAAGTAGCCGGGGCCGACGCCGTTCTCGCTGGAACGCTGGTGCTCCAGACCATTGCCGGTCAACTGGTTCGATATCGAGAACAGCAGGTTGTAATGATCGTAGTGCTGGGCGCCGTACAACTTGACGGCCTGGCGCACCAGCTCCTTGTGGCTTTCGAGGTGCTTGGGCTTGGCGACCAGTTCGTCGGCATCATCGGCGACGACGCTCAGGTGCACCGGCACCTTGCTACCGGCCGGCGTCAGGTCGTAATCCTTGGCGTAGCGACCGGCGAACACCGGCGAGTCGACCAGGATGTCGAAAGGCTCCTGCTTGTAGGTGACGACGTCACCGGCTTTCGATGCGACATCGAGCGCGGTGAACGCGGTCCAGCCGGTCGGATAGCGGACCTTGGCGACATAGGGAATGCGCGCGCCGTAGTACCCGGCCGGATACAGCAGCACGGTGTTCCACTTCAGGTTGAGCAGCTTCGGCGTCATCTGCGCGCCGCCTTCGGCACTGGTGGCCGGCGACAGGTACTGGTACTCGGCGGTGACGCTCGACACGCCCGCCGGCACTTCGACCTGGAAGGCATAGACGTTGGCGGGATCGCGCTTCCAGGCCAGGCGCTTGCCGTTCGCGGTGAAGACGAAACCGGCCATCTTGTCGATCGGGCCGCTCGGACTGTGCTGGCCGGGAATCCACTGCGAATACAGCAGGGTCAGCGTGCCCGGGCCGGCGGGAATGGTTTCCTTGACGCGGAAGATGCGCTGGGCCAGATCGGTGGCATCGACTTCGACGGTGACGGGACCACCGGGGAAATCGACGTCTTTCGGCTCGGGCACCTGCGCCTGCACGAGGGCGGATGCGAGCGCGAGGGGAAGAATGGCGAGGACGGGCAGGCTGCGACGCAACATGATGGACGGACTCCGGCGGATAACCGTCCCATCCTACGCAGCCACCGCCACCGCACCCGTGCCGAAAGTCAGTGTTCCGTCAAGGCGGAACGATTTCATCCGGCACCGGCGACATGGCCGTGACGGACTGCACGGCTTCATCTCGGGTATAGCGCCATGCCACCACCAGCGCCAGCCCGACCAGCACCGCCGACAGCAGGAACGGCGCGCCGGGAACCTGCAGCGGCGCCTTCGGGCTGATGAAGTAGGCGAACACGGAAGTGAACAGCAATGGGCCGATGATGCCGGCGACACTTTGCAACGATGCCAGCGCACCCTGCAGGCGCCCCTGTTCGTGCGGATCGACGTGGCGCGTCATGATCGACTGCACCACCGGACCGGCCATGCCCATCAACGCGCCCAACGGCATCAGCGCGAGGAACACCCATCCATGCGCGGCCAGTCCATACACGGTGAGCGCGATCAATCCGCACAGCGTGCCGACCAGCAGTGAGCGGCGTTCGCCCAGTTTCGGGATGATCTTGCCGACGAGGAAGCCCTGGACGATCGCGGTGAGCACGCCGACCAGCCCGAGCACGTAGCCAACCTGTTGTTCACCCCAGTGGAAGCGGTAATCGACGTTGAGCACGAAGGTGGCGTTGTAGGCGTATTGCGCCAGCGCGAACAGGAAGACCACGAAGGCCATCGTCAGCACCTGCGGATAACGCTTGAGCAGCATCAGCGAGCCGACCGGGTTCGCGCGCTTCCAGTCGGTGGCGACGCGGCGTTCCTTTGGCAACGATTCCGGCAGCACGAACAGGCCGTAGCAGAAGTTCGCCAGCGAGAGGATGGCCGCGCCCCAGAACGGCACGCGCGGCCCCCAGTGCGAAAGCGTGCTGCCCAGCGCGGGCCCGACGATGAAACCGAGGCCGAATGCCGCGCCCATCATCCCGAACGCGGCGGCGCGTTTGTCGAACGGGGTGACGTCGGCGATGTAGGCGTTCGCGGTGCTGAAACTCGCGGAAGTGATGCCGGAAATGACGCGGCCGATGAACAGCAGTGGCAGCGTGTTGACCAGCGCCATCAGGATGAAATCGAGGCCAAGCCCTAGATTCGACAGCAGGATGACCGGGCGCCGCCCGAAGTGGTCCGAGAGCGCACCCTGCACCGGCGTGAACAGGAATTGCATCACCATGAAGGCGGTGCCGAACAATCCGCTCCAGTGCGTCGCCGCGATGAAACTGCCCCCCGCCATGTCCTTGATGATGTGCGGCAGCACCGGGATGATCACGCCGATCGCCAGGATGTCGAGCATCACGGTGATGAAGATGAAGATCACGGCGGCGCGCCGCGCCTGCGGTTGCGTGGTTGCGTCCATGCGCGCCTCAGTGATGCAGTGCGTCGGCGGCGAGCATCAACGCGTGTTCGCGGATGTCGTCGGGCCAGCCGGCCATGTGCTGTTCGAGTCCGGCGACATCCTGCGCGAACAGCGCGCGCGTCGCCTCCTCGAACCCCGGCAGGTCGCCGGCCATCGCATGCATGAAGCGATAGGCCGCTTCCTGGCAACCGCGCGCACGGTCGGATTGCGCACGATTGCGGCGGGCGTCCTCCACCAGCTTGCGCAGGGCCACCGAAGCGCCGCCGGGCTGTGCGTTCAACCATTGCCAGTGGCGCGGCAACAACGTGACTTCGCGCGCGACCACGCCCAGGCGCGGGCGACCGCGGCCACGCCGCAACGGCGTTTCGTCCGGCGGCGGCGTGATCGGCGCCTCGCCGCTGAGACGCTGCATCAGGTCGGACATGCTGCCGCGCAGGTCGAGCTCGATCTGGCTGCCGTCGCGATCGTCGAACACCAGCAACCGCGCATTGGTGCGCACATCCACCGCCTGCTTGGCCTTGATGGCGACATGGCGCAGTTCGCCGGCGGCGACGCGGTGGCCATCGACGAAGGCGGTGCAGCGGGTGTGGGGGCTGTAAGACATGCGCGGAGACAGGATCCTGGAATCCTGCGCATTCTTTTATACCCGGATTAAAATGTCAAGGAGCGGCGCCATTCCTGCGTCTCTCCTTGGCATCCCCCGCTCGCCCTCAGCGTCGCGTCGACTGGATGAAGCCGAGGAATTCGTTGCGGGTGCGCGCATCCTCGCGGAAAGTGCCGAGCATGCTGGAAGTCAGCATGCTGACGCCGCGCTTGTGGATGCCGCGCGTGGTCATGCATTCGTGCGCGCCCTCCACCACCACCGCGACGCCTTGCGGACGCAGCGCGCGCTGGATGCAATGGGCGATCTGCGCGGTCATTTTTTCCTGCACCTGGAAGCGGCGGGCATAGGCTTCAACCACGCGCGCGAGCTTGCTGATCCCGACCACCCGCCCGTTCGGCAGGTAGCCAACGTGGACGCGGCCGATGATCGGCGCCATGTGGTGTTCGCAATGGCTTTCGTACTCGATGTCGCGCAGGACGATCATCTCGTCGTAGCCCTCGACTTCCTCGAAGGTGCGCTGCAGGTAGTCGTCGGGATCGATGGCATAGCCACTGAACCAGTCGCCATAGGCCTTGACCACGCGCTTGGGGGTGTCGAGCAGGCCTTCGCGCGTCGGGTCGTCGCCGGCCCAGCGCAGCAGGGTACGCACGGCGGCTTCGGCATCGCCGCGGGCGACGCCGTTGCGGTTGTCGGGGGAGTCTGGTTCGTCCATGGCGGAATGGTACCGCGGCGACTGTTGGGCGATCAGAACGAATTGTCACCGTCGATGAGGCGACCGAGGCTGCCCAGCACCGAGCCCTCGCCGCGCGACTGCCCGCCACCCTGGGGGGCCGCCGCGAACATGCGCCCGGCCAGGCGCGAAAACGGCAGCGACTGCAGCCAGATCTTGCCGGGACCGGTGAGCGTGGCCAGGAACACGCCTTCGCCGCCGAAGAACATGCTCTTCAGTCCGGGGACGCGGCGGATGTCCATGTCGACGCCGCCGGTATAGGCGACCACGCAGCCGGTATCGACGTCGATGCGTTCGCCCGCGGCCAGTTCACGCTCGACCAGGGTGCCGCCGGCGTGCACGAAGACCCAGCCGTCGCCTTCGAGCTTCTGCATCAGGAAGCCTTCGCCGCCGAACAGGCCGGTGAGGATCTTGCGCTGGAAGGCGATGCCTAGCGAGACGCCGCGCGCGCCAGCGAGGAAGCTGTCCTTCTGGCAGATCAGGCGACCACCGAGGTCGGAGAGTTTCAGCGCCAGCACCGTGCCCGGATACGGCGCGGCGAACGCCACCTTGGCCTTGCCATTGCCGGTGTGGGTGTAGACGGTGGTGAACATGCTTTCACCGGTGATGACGCGCTTGCCCGCCGACAACAGCTTGTCCATCAGGCCACCACCACCCTGCGAACCATCGCCGAAGATGGTTTCCATCTGCACGCTGGAATCCTTGAACATCAGCGCGCCGGCTTCGGCCACCGCGCTTTCGCCGGGATCGAGTTCCACTTCCACGAATTGCATGTCGTAGCCGACGATGCGGAAGTCGATGTCGTCTGCGTTGCGCTGGCTCATTGCGGTTCCTGGTGCATGGGGAATGCGGAAAGTCTACGGCCCAATCCCGACACGCGGCTGGCATGGCGCGACAATGCCGCGGCAATCACCTCGGCGCTGCCCGCGATGTGCAGCACGTCGCGAGCGCGGGTGATCGCGGTATAGAGCAGTTCGCGACTGAGGACGCGGCTGTCGGCGCGCGGCAGTTGCAACCAGACTTCGTCGAATTCGCTGCCCTGGGCCTTGTGCACGGTCATCGCGAACGCCGATTCGTGTTCGGGCAGCGCCGCCGGATGGAAGGCGCGCACGCCGCCTTCGCCGGCGAACCACGCCAGCGGCACGCCGTGTTCGTCCGGCAGGCAGACGCCGACGTCGCCGTTGAACAGGTGTTGCGGGTGATGGTTGCGGGTGATCAGCAGCAGGCGCCCGGGGAACCATGCCGGCGGCGTGCCGATGCGACGGCCGGACAGCAGCGTCTCGATTCGCGCATTGAGGCCGCGCGCACCTTGCGGACCTTCGCGAAGCGCCGTGAGCAGGCGCAGGCGATTGGCCCGCTCCAGCGCTTCGGCGGGATCACGGATCGTGGCGAGTGCGTGCCAGTGTTCGAGCAGTTGAGGTCGCGCCCGCAGCGGATCGTCAACGCCTTCATGGAAGTGCACATTGGACAACGCATCGCCGCGCAGCAACGCCAATGCTTGGTCGGCCCTGCCCTCGCGCACGGCCGTCGCCAGCGGCGCAAGCCGCAACGTGTCGCTCTGGCGCCAGCCGCGCTGCAGGTGCACGCGGTGGTCACGCAGATCGTCTGCAGAGAGGATCGCCGCCAGCACGTCGCCGGCTTCGACCGAAGGCAGCTGGTCGGCATCACCCAGCAGGATCAGTTGCGCGCCATCGGCGATCGCATCGACCAGCTTGCACATCAACGGCAGGTCGACCATCGAGGCTTCGTCCACCACCACGATGTCGTAGGGCAGCGGATTGTCGGCGTCGTGGCGGAATCGCGCGGTATCCGTGATGGTGCCGAGCAGTCGATGCAGGGTACTGGCGGTGGAAGGCAACGCCGCGATCAGGTCGGCATCGGTGCCCGACGTCTCCAATTGCCGTGTGGCGCGGTGCAGGCTTTCCGCCATGCGTTCGGCAGCGCGTCCAGTCGGCGCGGCGAGCGCGATGCGCGGCAGCGGACCGCCGGCAGCGATCGCCTGGGCGATGCGCATCAGCAGCAGTCGAGCAATCGTGGTGGTCTTGCCGGTGCCGGGACCACCGGTGATCAGCACCAGTGCGCGTTGCAATGCCAACGTGGCGGCACGGGCCTGGAGATCGCCATTTGCCGCGTCGGGAAAAAGTGTCGCGAACAACGGCGCGATCGCCGCGTCATCGTCCACCAGTGCTTGTGCCGCGATGCGTTGCAGGCCGAGTGCAAGTCGCCGTTCGTATTCGCGATAACGGCGCAGATAGAGCAATCCATGTTCGAGCACGAGCGGCGCGGCGCCGGATTCCGTTTCCGCGGACTCCGGCGTGGCGACGAAGCGGGAGGCCTGCAATGCCTGCAGCCACCCGGCGGCATCTGGCCAGGGCAAGTTGGCATCGACGAATTGTCGCGGCTGCGCCGGAGCGAACGCAGCGTGACCCTGCGCAACCGCCAGCGATGCCAGCGCGGCTGCAGCCAGCACGCAGTCCGGTGTTGATGGATCGAGCCGGCGCAAACTCTGCGCCAATGCATCATCCAGCGTGCGCAGGACCTTGGCATCGCGCAACGCGCGCAACAGGCTCATGCCACGGCTCCCGTAGCAACGTGACCGAACAGGGCATCCAGCGCATGCACCAGTTCAGGCGCAAAACATTGGGCGAAGATGCCCGGAGAATCGTTGCGCGCGGCATCGAGGCCACGGCAGAACAGATAGCGGATGCCGCCGAAATCGCGGGCGTAGTCGTAGGCCGTCCCGATGCGGAAACGCAACCAGCGATGCAGGGCCAGGGTGTAGATCAAGGCCTGCAGGTCGTATTCGCTGTGCGCCATTGCACGCTGTAGTGATGCGTCGTCATAGGTCGGCAGGCGATTGGATTTGTAGTCGAGCACGTACCACTTGCCGTCGACGCAATAGGTGAGATCGATCAGGCCGGTCATCAGGCCTTCGAGGCGTTGGCGCAAACCGAAGCCATGGCGATCACGCACCACGCCGTGGGCGTGCAACAATTCGAGCATGGCGTCGACGCGCACCGGCTGCAGCGCGAACTGGAATTCGATTTCCGGACGCCGCTGGTCCTCAGGCACGTCGCACAGGCGCACGCCTTCCGGCAATCCAACCGTCAGCGTCTGGCCAACCAGCCGCGTCGTCAGCGCGATGCCATCGTCGAGCACATCGGCGCCATAGCCTTCATCGCGCAGGGCCTTGGCGATGATCCCGGTTTCGTCATCGGGTGCGGCATCACCGGACTTCCAGCCCTGCCAGCTGACGAAATCGGCGTGTTCCAATGCGGCGTGCAAGGCCACGCCGTAGCGATTGCCGGCGAAGCGCGGATCGAATCCGTCATCGACCAGGTCTTCCGTTGCATCGGGCTCGTCGTTGCCGCCGCTGGCCGGCAGCGTCGCCGTGCTGCTGGCATCGCCAGCATCCGCTTTCGCCAATTGGCTGAAGCTGTAGACCCACCAGTCGTTCGCCAGATGGCGCGTGGTCTTGCGTGCCATCGGCACGTCGGCATCATTCTCCGGGGGAAGGCGTGGCAAATCCTTCCGCGGCGCGACGCTGTCGATCACGATGTCTGCGCGTCCGGCGAGCGCGCCGACATCGCGCAACATTTTCACCAGCGTGGTCTTGTCGTGGTTGTAGAACTGGCCGCAGGCGAGCCACAACGCATGTTCGGCGCGGGTCAGGCCGACATACAGCAGGCGCGCATCCTCGCCGCGCTGGTCCTCCTGCCACTGCTGCTTCGCATCGTCCCACCGTGCTTCCGGCAAATCGGACTTCCAGTGCAGACAGCGACGATTGCCATCTTCGTCGTGCACCACGCAATGGCGCCCCGGTGACGATTCCCTGCGGCCGATGCCGGCGAAGGGCAGGAACACCAGCGGATATTCCAGCCCCTTGCTCTTGTGCAGGGTGACGATCTGCACGCACCGCGCATCGGACTCCAGGCGCAGAAGTTGCGTCTCGTCATTGTGATCGGCATCGGCGATGCGCCATTCCAGCCAGTCGACCAATCCGTGCAGGCCGAGCGCGTCCTGCTGTGCTTCCTGCAGCAGTTCGGCCAATTGCAGATAGTTGCTGAGCCGGCGCTCGCCATCGAGCAGCCCGAGCAGGCGCTTCGCGGCGTGCGCGCAGAGATCACCGACCAGGGCGAGCGTGCCGGCGCGATTCCAGCGTTCGCGCCACGCCTGCGCATCCTGCTGTCGCGCATGGCTGACGGCGACCTCGCGATCGAGCTGTTCGATCGCGGCGGCATCCGTGCCGACCAGCACCGTTGACAACGCAGTACGCAAACGACGGTCATCGCCAATGTGCAACAACGCCAGCAGCAACGCATGCAATTCACGGGCCTCCGCCGTGGCGAACAGGCTCAGCTTGCCGGCGGCAACGGCGGGAATGCCGGCCTCGGCCAGCGCCTGCCGGATCATCGTCGCCTCGAAATGCGAACGCACCAGCACTGCGATGTCGCCGGGCTGCACGGCGCGCATGTCGCCGCCATCTTTCAGCATCGCCTGGCCGCGGCGCGCATCGGACAACACACCATGGATCGCTGCAACACATGCGCGGGTGGCGAGATCGCGCGATTGGCTGGCGCTCCACGGTTTCGGCTTGCCCTTGGGGTCATCGGGCGGCGGTGGCGCCTGCCACAACGTCAGCGCCGGCGCGACAACTCCATCGCGGAGGAAATCGTCGTCGCTGACCGAACCCCCGGGTTCGACCGCATGGAACTCGATGCGATCATCGACGAAAGCGTCATCGCCAGCCTGTTGGTACAGCGCCGCGATCGCGCCCACCAGCGATGGCCGCGAACGGAAGTTTTCCGACAGCGTCGGTGCTTCTTCCGCGCTGTCACGCGCAGCAAGATAGGTGTGGACGTCGCCGCCGCGAAATCCGTAGATCGCCTGCTTGGGATCGCCGATCAGGAACAATGCGGACGTCGGGCTGCCACTGCCGAAGACGCGATCGAAAATCGCCCATTGGCGCGCATCGGTGTCCTGGAATTCGTCGACCAGCGCGACCCGGTATTGCGTCCGCAGCCGTGTCGCCAGCAACTCGCCATTCGGGCCGGAAAGCGCATCGGCGACGCCATCGATCAGATCGTCATGGGTCTGCACCCGGCGCTGGCGCTTGAGGGTGGAGATGCGCGCCCTTGCATCATCACGAATGCGATGCAGCAGCGCGATGCGGCGCCGCGCCAGATAGTCGCGCTGCGCCTGCAGGGCATCGAGGTATGGCGGAATCGCCGCGCACAACGAAGAATCCGGCGTCCGCTCGAGCTGCCCCTTGTTGGTCCTCGCCAGCAGGACCTCGCGCTGCAAGTGGGCGAGCTTGTCGTGTTCGAAGGGAATGCCGCCATCGCCGGCCGACCACTGCATCGCCGCATCGAACAAGGCGTGGATCCATTCCGGCTTGTAGCTCTGTCCGTTGAGGATCTTGTCCGCGCACGCCGCCAGCAATGCCGCGCGGAATTCCTCGCCATGGCCACGGAACGCCTCGGCCAGTGCAGCTCCGGTCTCGCGCAGCAATGGCGCCGGATCCTCCGGCAAGGCGGCTTCGGGCGGCAACAGGATCGGTTCGCGCAGCAATGCCGGCAGGTCTTCCGCCAATGTCGCATGGCCCGAACTCCACAGCGCAGCGAGATCCCCGGCGGCTGCGTCATCCAGTGCATGCGCGCGCCAGAGGTCGGCGGCGATTTCGT
Organism: Lysobacterales bacterium; assembly: GCA_019510195.1. Taxonomy (GTDB): domain Bacteria; phylum Pseudomonadota; class Gammaproteobacteria; order Xanthomonadales; family Xanthomonadaceae; genus Solilutibacter. The sequence continues at coordinate 54,285 of JAEKKW010000068.1, forward strand.
CGCGCAGATCGCGATCGCTGGCCAGCAGTTCCGGCGCATCGAAGGCGTGGCCCGCTTCCAGCGCATGTTCGCGCAATACCCGCAAACAGAAACCATGGATGGTGAAGATGGCGGCGAGATCGGTCTCGAGCACGGCCTGGCGCAGGCGCCGGCGCAGGGCGTCGCGGCTCTCCGCTTCGAATGCGAGATGCGCATCGAGGATGCGGCGTGTCAGCGCGGCTTCCGATGCTTCATCGTCGGTCGATGGCGCATCGAGGATATCGAGCGCGAGTTGCAGGCGTTCGCGGATTCGCTTGCGCAATTCCTGCGTCGCCGCTTCGGTGAACGTCACCGCCAGGATTTCGCCGATGCGCAGGCCGTGTTCGACCACCAGCCGCGTGACCAGCGTCGCCAGCGTGAACGTCTTGCCGGTACCGGCGCTGGCTTCGATCAGGCGCACGCCATCAAGCGGCAACGCCAGCCAGGGATCCTGCGCGGCATCGATGGCGCTCATGCCGCATCCTCCGCATCGCCGTGTTCGGGCGGCATGATGCCGTCGATATCGATGGATCCGCTCGCACCAGACGCCAGTGCGCCATAGATATCGCCGGCCAGTTTCGCAAACGCCGAGCGCATGTCCTCGTCATCGAACAGATCGCGCCCGCGCAAGGCCAGCTGCCAGGCATCGCTGCCGCCTTCCGCCCATTGCCGCTCGCCGCCGCGCCATGTGCTCGCGGCGTTGCGCAGGCCAAGGGCGGGCGTCGGCGCGGAGTACAGCGCCCATGCACTGGATGGAGCGAACGGCAATGGTCGCCGCAATCCTTCCGTGCGGATCGCCAGCAGGATGCGCAGGGCTGCGATGGCAGCGTCGCGATCGATCGGTGTGCGCAGGTGCGGGCCAACGCCACCTTCCCTGGCCTGGTGGAATTCCACGAATGGAAGTTCGATCCCGGCGGCCGTCGCCAGCAACCAGTCGAGGCCATTGCGAATAGCCGAGGGACCATTCGGCACGCCCAGGCGAATCCGCGCGATGCCTTGCGGCCAGACATCGGCGATGCGCCCATGCAAGCGGAGACCGTCGATGTCGACAGCCACCCGATGCATGGTTGCAGTCGCATCGCCACGCCAATTCCCGAACGCGCGTGCATACGGATCGATTTCCGCCACCAGCGCGTCCAGCGCGAGTCGTCCCGACGCTCCCGACGGCAACAGGCCGCGCGCGCGCAGCGACGCCTGCAATGTCGAGGCGCTTGTGCCCGCGATCAAGCCGGCGAACACCGCGCGTTGCAGGCGACTGCGCTGCAATCCGCGCGCCGGGGCCTGCAGGGGTTCGATGTCCTCGCCCGCATCTTCGATCTCCGGCAGGCGCAGTTGCAGTCGCTGCTCCAGGAAGATCCTGGCCGGATCGAGCAGGAAGCGCCGCAAGGCATCCAGCGACAATTCGCTTTCTTTCTCCGCCGCCGGCGCAAACGCTGCGGCCGCATCCATCCACGGCCGCAACCGCGCACGCGCGACCGAGAGGCCGGCCGCTGCCGGTTGCCAATCGCTGCGATAGCTGAAGAAACGATCATCGCCGCCGCCGAACGCCGCCGGTGAAAACGGTTGCAGGGCATGGTGCAGCACCCGCTGTTTCTGCGACTGTCCGTCGTAGGCCCTCGCGGCGGCCAGCAATTCCGTCACCAGCACCGAAGGTTCGCGCGCGCTGCCGTCGCGCGGATCGGCGCCGAGCCAGCTCAGGTAGAACGCGTCCTGCGCGGACGCGAACAATTGCAGAAAGAGAAAACGGTCGTCATCGCGGGTCGAACGATCACCGCGCCGGCGCCGGTCGCTGCCGAGTTCGGCGGTAAGGCGATTGAGTCCGGCGGCGGAATCGCGGCGCGGGAAATCGCCGTCGTTCATGCCGAGCAGGCAGATCACCCGGAACGGCAGCAGGCGCATCGGCACCATCCGCGCGAAGCTGACGCCACCGGTAAGCAACGGCGCGCGGGTGTCGGACGCACCCAGTTCCGCGGTGAAATGCGCGCGCACGACTTCGCCGGGAACCGGCGCGTTGTAACCGCCGCGTTCGGCCTGCTCCGCAAAGGCATTGATGGCCGTGCGCAGGCGATCCAGCGCGCGCTGTCCCGGCGCGGTCGCGGGCGGTCGCGGCAACAAGGCATCGAGCAGCGAAAGCAGGTGTTCGCGCCACTGCGCCGGCGTCATCGCCTCGCCGAACAGGCGCTCATGGCGGGCAAGCACCCGCAACAGACGCAACACCACATCGAGCGCATCGAGCGCGCTGCCTTCCAGTTCCGTCCACGGCGCAACACCGGCGCCGCTTTCACCCGTGATGAAGTCCTCGCTGCCGCTGGCGTGGCCGAGCAACAGGCGATCGAGCGCGAACTGCCAAGTGTAGGCATCGTCGGCCGGTGCACCGTTGCGTGCGCGATGCGCGGCATCGATGCCCCAGCGCGCGCCGGCATCCAGCAGCCACGCGTGCAGACGTTCGAAATCGCTGGCGTCGAGCCCGGCGGCTTCTGCCAGCGGTGCACTCGCCAGCAGGTCGAGGACCTCCTCCAGCCCGAAACGGGAAGTCGGCAATGCCAGCAGGCGCAGGAAGACTTCGGCCAGCGCTTCTTCCGCGAGCGGACTGGCATCGGCGACGGCATAGGGAATCGCATCGCCATGCGCCTGGCCACCAAACACGGCATCGAGATACGGCAGGTAGGGATCGATGTCGGGCGCCATCACCGCGATTTCGCGCGGCTGCAACGGCGGGTCGAAGCGCGGATCTTCCAGCAATGCACGCAAGCGGTCGTGCAGCACCTGCAGTTCGCGCAACCGCGTATGGCAGGCATGGAACTGCAGGCTGGGATCGTTCTTGATGGGGTCGTCGACGACAGTCGCGGCACGACGATGGAAAAGATCGCCCTGCATCCGCCGCAACAGGCTGTCGTGCAGGGCACCGCCGCCCTGCGCGGGATCGGCCCAGGCGGTGATCTCGCCGGAGGGATGCACCACCTCGCCGCTGCCGAGCAGGGCCATGAAGTCGCGGCCAGCCGCGCCCCAGTCGCGCAGCAACGGATTTTCGTTGGCGTCGGCGAAGGGATCCTCGCCCGCGCGCAGACGCGTACCCGACGATTGCAGGTCGCCCCAGTATTCCGCGCTCGGCGTCGGCAGATAAAAATGCAGCGTGCCGATCCGGGCCTGCGTCGCGATCACCCGCAATACGTCGGGCGAGACATTGAGTGTGGCGAAAACAAACAGACGCGATGGCAACCCGGATGGCAACGCATCACCGCTCGCATGCCGCGCGAGATAGTCCTGGATGCGCCGCGCGCGATGTGCATGCCCGGACGCGACGGCGCGCCACAGGATCGCCTGCGGATCGTCGGGGTCGGCGCCGTCTTCCCAGCGCAGCAGCCAGTCGCGACGCCAGGCCTGGTATTTCTCGAAGACATTGGCGAGTTCACCGGCCAGCGCCCACGGCTTCACCGCATCGCGCCCGCTCGCATCTTCCGCGAGATAGCCGGAAAGCTGCGCCAGCGCCGGCCGCGCCATCAACACGGGATCGCGCAGTGCCGCGTACAGCCGCCAGCGCAGGGTCGTCGCGTCAAGATCGTCGTCGATCGGACCGAGATTGGCCTCGAGCGCGCGCGCGACGAATTCGCCCGGCGTGAGGAATTCCAGGTTGGCCGCGATGCCATGGCGCTGGGCCAGGGTCGCCTGCAGCCAGCGTCGCATCGCGACCTGCGGGATCAGGATGGTGTCCGGCGTCAGCAAGGATTGCCCTTCGGCCGGCGTCCGCAACGCGTCCGCCAGCAGTCCCGCCAGCACATCGAGCGCGTTCGAATGGTAGAGGCGGAAATCGGGTGCGTCGGCGTGGTTCATCGATGTCGGCATTGTGCCGGAGCCAAATCGCAGCGATCGAGATCGTCGGCACGGTGGACATGCCCCCGCCCATGGATCGGCCGGGTTCCATTCAGCTACGCCGACGCACTCTGTAGCGTCCGGGGAATTCCATCTATATACGCGTGCGCGAACTTGCCGCCCCTGCCGTCCGACTGACCGACCTGCGCCTGATGCGCGGCGGTCGCGTGGTGCTGGACGACATCAACCTGGTCGTGCCGCGCGGCAGCGTCACCGCCGTGCTGGGACCGTCGGGCAGCGGCAAGTCGACCATGCTCGCCGCGCTGACCGGTGAACTCGCGCCCAGCGCCGGTTCGGTCGAGCTGTTCGGCCAGCCGGTGCCGCAGGATCGCCGCGCCCTGCTGGAACTGCGCAAGCAGGTCGGCGTGCTGTTGCAGGGCAACGGCCTGCTCACCGATCTCACCGCCGCCGACAATGTCGCGTTGCCGCTGCAGGCGCATACCGGTCTTCCCGTGCCGATCCTCGCGCGACTGGTGGCGATGAAGCTGCAGGCGGTCGGATTGCGCCACGCCGCAGACCTCTACCCGCGCGAACTTTCGGGCGGCATGGCCCGCCGCGTCGCGCTCGCACGCGCGATCGCACTCGATCCGCCTCTGATGATCTACGACGAACCGCTGACCGGTCTCGATCCGATCGCGTCCGGCGTGATCATGAGCCTGATCGCCCGCCTCAACGCCACGCTCGGACTGACCAGCATCATCGTCAGCCACCACGTCCACGAAACGCTGCCGATCACCGACCAGGCGGTGGTGATCGCCGATGGCCGCATCGTCTTCACCGGCACGCCGGCGGAACTGCAGGCCAGCCACGATCCCTTCGTCCGCCAGTTCCTCGACGGCGCGCCGGATGGCCCCATTCCCTTCGATGCCGCGGCGCGGGCGGTGGCGGCATGACGCCGGTGATCGACATCCTGCGTTCGCTCGGCCAGGCGGGCCTGTTCGCCGCCAGCGTGCTGCGCGCGTCGTTTCCGCCGACCCGCGACATGTTCACGGAATTCGTGCGCGAGCTCTACAAGATCGGCGCGCGCTCGCTGCCGATCATCTTGGTCGGCGGCGCCTTCGTCGGCCTCTCGGTGACCCTGCTCGGCTATCGCGCGCTCGATACCTACGGCGCCAGCAACCAGGTCAGCGCGATGCTCGGCCTCGGCCTCTATCGCGAACTGGCGCCGGTGCTCACCGCGCTGCTGTTCATCGGTCGTGCCGGTTCGTCGATCGCCGCCGAACTCGGACTGATGCGCGCCACCGACCAGATCACCGCGCTCGGCCTGATGGCGATCGATCCGATCGCGAAGGTCGTGGTGCCGCGCTTCTGGGCGGCGGTGCTGGCGGTGCCGCTGCTGGTCGCGTTCTTCTGCTCGGCGGCCATCGCCGCCGGCTGGTTCGAATCGGTGAAAGTGATCGGCCTCGATGGCGGCACCTTCTGGCAGGTGATGAAGGATGCGGTCGATGTCCGCCACGATTTCCTGCCCGCCTTTCTCAAGGCCGCGGTGTTCGGCGCGACTGCCGCACTGGTCTCGGCCCACGTCGGCTTCCACGCCGAACCCACCATCGAAGGCACCTCGGTAGCGACCACCCGCGCGGTGGTCAATGCCTCGCTACTGGTGCTGATGTTCAACTTCGTGCTCTCGGCGCTGATGTTCCGATGAGCGCTCCTACTTCATATTCCACGGAGATCCGGCCATGAGCATTCGCGGCCCGCGCCTCGAATTCGCCGTCGGCGCCTTCCTGCTGCTTGCCCTGGGCACGTTGCTGGTGCTGGCGTTCGCCTCCACCAACGGCAAGTTCGGCTTCGGCGGCAGCGCCACCTACCCGCTGAAGGCGCACTTCTCCGCCATCGGCCAACTGCGCCCGCAGGCGCCGGTGAAAATCGGCGGCGTCACCGTCGGCAGCATTTCCGACATCCAGCTCGATCCGCAGAAGTACGACGCGGTGGTCACGATCGCCATGCAGTCGAAGTACAAGGACCTCCCGGCCGATACCACCGCCGGCGTGTTCACCAGCGGCCTGCTCGGCGAGTCCTACATCGGCCTGACCCCGGGCGGCGACCCCAATGTGCTGAAGCCGGGCGACGAGATCGCCTTCACCCAGCCGGCGGTCGATCTGCTCCAGCTGGTCGGCAAATACATGTTCAGCGGCGGTGCTGCCAAGCCGGGCAATGATGCGCCGGCTGCGTCTACCGACGCCAAATCCACACAGGAATCCAAGCCATGATCCGCAATGTCCTTGCCGCCGCCATCGCCGCGACGCTGGCCCTTGCCGCACACCCGATCGATGCTTCCGCTGCCCAGCCCGCCGCCGCTGCCAGCGCGCAGCTCGGCGTCCCCAGCCAGCTGGTGCTGTCCAACAGCCAGCGCATCATCACCACGCTGGAAAAACGCCGCGCCGAGTTCACCAGGAATCGCACCGCGCTGCGCACGTTCGTCAACGGCGAATTCAACCAGATGTTCGACCGCGACTATGCCGCGCGACTGGTGCTGGGCCGCCATGCCCGCGGCGCCGCGCCGGCCGACATCAGCGCGTTCTCGACCGCGCTCGGCGACAACCTGATGCAGCGCTACGGCTCCTCGCTGCTCGACTTCAACACCAGGCTGACCCCGCGCGTGAAGTCGGAAACGGCGCTGCCGAACGGTCTCGGCGTGCGCGTCAACAGCGAACTGGTGCGCGGCGGCGGCGATCCGGTGCCGGTGACCTACTTCATGCACCAGGTCGGTGGCCAGTGGAAGGTGTTTGACGTCCAGGTGGAAGGCGTCTCGTTCGTGCAGACCTTCCGCAACCAGTTCGATGCGCCGCTGGCGCAGAAGGGCATCAAGGCGGTGGCGGCGGATCTTGCCAGCGGCCAGATGCAGGCCAGCACCAAGTCGAAATGAGCGAACGCACGTCCAGTGTCGAACTGCAGGAGGGGCGCCTCGTCTTCGACGGGGCGTTGCTGCGTCCGGCGCTGGCGGTGTTGTGGCCGCGCCTGGAGAACACCGGCGCCATCTCCGCGATCGACCTGGCCCATGTCGCACGCATCGACAGCGCCGGCATCGCCTTGATCGGCTGGCTGGCGGACAAGCATCCGCAGGCCGTGATCACCGGGTCTCCGGCAGGTTATGAAGACCTGCGCAACGCCTACCGGCTCGATGCACATCTCGGCTTCACCGGCTGATCCGCCTTAAACTGCGCCCCCATGATCGTGTTCCGCACTCTGCCCCGACTCCTTGCCGCCGCATTCGCGCTGGCGTTGGCCGCTTGCGCACAGCAAGGCGGCACCCGCGCCGACGCCGCATCTGCCGGCATCGTGGTTCCCGCGGATACGACCACCGCCACGCCACAGGCACCGACCGCCACCCCCGCCATCGATGCCGACTATCAGGCGCTGTATGGCGATGCCGGCGGCACCACTGCAGGCGCGGCACAGGGAACACTGCAGCCCTGGGATCCCTGGGAAAAATTCAACCGCAAGATGCACGCGATCAACAGCACGGTCGATCACGCGATGATCCACCCGGTGGCGGTGACCTACGTGCACGTGGTACCGCGCCCGTTGCGCACCGGCGTCAGCAACTTCTTCCACAACACCGGCGGTCCCAGCAACATCATCAATTCGCTGCTGCAGGGCAAACCGTCGCAGGCCGGCAACTCGCTGTTTCGTTTCCTCGTCAACAGCACCTTCGGGATCGGCGGGCTGATCGACGTCGCCACCGCGATCCACATCCCCGACAAAAGCAACGATTTCGGCCGGACGTTCGCGACCTGGGGCTGGAAGAACTCGCGCTATCTCGAACTGCCGGTATTCGGCCCGCGCACCGTGCGCGATGCCGTCGGCGGACTTGGCGACATCCCGCTGAATCCCTTGCCTGCCAGCCACAGCCTGACCGGACAGGTGGCATTGCGCACCATCAACGTGATCAACATCCGCGCCCAGTTGTTGTCCACCGATGCGTTGCGCGAAGGCGCGGTCGACGATTACCGCCTGCTCCGTGACGCCTGGTGGCAGCGCCGCAATTACCAGCTGTGGGGCGAGGACAACGCCGATGCCGGATCGCAGCTGCCGGACTACCTGCAGACGACGCCCGCGCCGACGACCAAGCCGGACTGATCTATCCATCCCGAGCAAGGGTTGATCCTCGCCACCGTCCTGCGGCAAGGTTTCGACACCACGCAATTTACGTTCGATCGCGCGGCTGCGTATGCCGGTTTCCTCGATCTTGTTGCTGGCTTCGGCGAGTTTCTTCTTCACCGCATCGAGTGACGCGCCGAACTTGCCGAACTCGCTCTTGATCGCTGCGAGCGTCTGCCACACCTCGCTTGAACGCTTCTCGATCGCCAGCGTGCGGAAGCCCATCTGCAGGCTGTTGAGCACCGCGAGCAACGTGGTCGGCCCGACCGGGGTGACGCGCAACTCGCGTTGCAGCTGGTCGAACAAGCCGGGGCGACGCAGCACTTCCGCGTACAGGCCCTCGGTCGGCAGGAACAGCAGCGCGAAGTCGGTGGTGTGCGGCGGTTCGATGTATTTGTCGCGGATCTTCTTCGCCTCGTCGCGGATGGTCCGTTCCAACGCGGTCGCGGCTGTATTCGCCGCATCGATGTCGGCGCGTTCCTGCGCATCCAGCAAGCGCTCGTAATCCTCTCGCGGGAACTTGGCATCGATCGGCAGCCAGATCGTGCCGCCTTCCTGTCCGCCCGGCAGGCGCACCGCGTATTCCACCCGCTCATTGCTGCCCGGACGCGTCACCACGTTGCCGGCGTACTGCTCCAGCGTCAGCACCTGTTCCAGCAATGCGCCCAGCTGCACTTCGCCGAAGGTGCCGCGCGTCTTGACGTTGGTGAGCACGCGCTTGAGATCGCCGACGCCGGTGGCCAGTTGCTGCATCTCGCCGAGGCCGCGCTGCACCGCCTCCAGTCGTTCCGACACCAGCCGGAACGATTCTCCCAGGCGCGTTTCCAGCGTGTTCTGCAGTTTCTCGTCGACGGTCGCGCGCATCTGTTCCAGCTTCTGCGCGTTGTCGGCTTGCAGCGATTTCAGCTGCGTTTCCAGCGTCGCGCGCAGTTCGCCCAGTGTTTGCGTATTGCGATCACCAAGTTCGCGCAGGCGCTGGCCGAGCGCATCGGCGAACTGTTGCTGCTGGCCACGCTGTTCCTCGCGACTCTTGCGTCCGTCTTCGGCGATGGCGATGCGGAATTCGTCGAGGCGACGGTCGGTACGCTCGGTCAGATCGCCGACCTTCTGCGACAGCGCCTGTTGGTGGCGTGACTGCGCGCCATCCAATCCCTGCAGCGACTCGCGCAATTCACCGCGGCCCTCGCGCTGCTCATCGCGCAGCGCGCGTTCCAGACCGTCGCGCAGGCTGGCGAGGCCGGCGTCTGGCTTGCGCAACAGCAACACGACCAGCAGGACGATCGCGATCGCCACCACGGCCAGAAGGATGAGGACGAGCGTGGAGACTTCGGGCATGCCGGCAGTGTAGCCGTCGCCGTCTCAGTCGCCGAGATCAGTTCGCGGCAACACCGAACAGATGGCCGATGGCGGCAGTCGCGGCCATCGCCGCGGCACCCCAGAACAGCACGCGCAGCGCGCCCTTCCATTTCGATGCACCGCCAAGCCAGCCGGCCAGCGCGCCCAGCACCGTCAGCAACACCAGTGTCGCGATGGTGAGGATCCAAGCGAAGCTGTCCTGTCCCGCGAACAGCCAAGCCGCCACGATCGGCGACAGCGCGCCCACCGAAAATGCCGCCGCCGAGGCCAGCGCCGCCTGCACCGGATTCGCCGACAGATGCCCGACGATGCCGAGCTCGTCGCGCAGGTGGGTGCCCAGCGCATCGTGCGCGGTCATCTCCTCCGCCACCTGCGCCGCCAGTTCGCGCGACAACCCGCGCTGCATGTAGATGTGGGTGAGCTCGCGCAACTCGGCATCCGGCATTTCCGCAAGCTCGCGCCGTTCCTTCTCGGTGTCGGCGCGCTCGGTATCCGCCTGCGAACTCACCGAGACGTATTCGCCCGCCGCCATCGACAGCGCACCGGCGACCAATCCGGCCACGCCGGTCATCACCAGCGCGCGCGGCGATGCCCCGGCCGCGGCGACGCCGATCAGCAGCGAACTGGTGGAGATCAGGCCGTCGTTGGCACCGAGGACCGTCGCCCGCAACCAGCCGATGCTGTCGCTGCGATGGACTTCATGATGGGGACGCGAGAGTTTGGCCATGCCGGCGCACACCGATAGAAAGCGCCATTGTGCCCCGAGGTCGGATTTCCCCGATTGACAGCCCCCGACCCGCCATGCGAGTTTGCCGGCATGGGAATTCGCGACCGCCGTCACATATCAATTCTGGGCTGCCTTGTGGTGCCGGGCGTGTTGTCCATGCTCTCGGGCACCGCCCTGTCCAGGGAGTCCCGGCCGCGGATGATCGACTTTGCCAAGCTCCACGCCGATCCCCGGCTGGAGGGCAAACGCGTCCGCATCCACGCCTGCATCGCGATTCCCATGGATGATTCCGGGCCGGCGCCCAGCATGATCGTGCTGTATCCCTGCGGGTTGAATCTGTCTTCCGACGAAGAGGTGGAGAAGGTCGCGATTGCGGCGCGCCCGGTGTCCGAGGCCGCGCTGGCGCCGTTCCGCAATGCCGGGATTCCCCTCAGGCCGGAAATACAGGCGGATTTCAGCGGCCGACTCACGCGGCGGCAATTGGAATCGAGTGATCCACGCAAGCATCTGTTGCTGGAGTTCGACGAAATGTCGAATCTCGCTCGCTATCCGCTGCCCGACCAGGCGAAATCGCAGGCGACATCCACCCATGAAATCTTCCGGTCGATGAGCGATGCCGCACTGCGTGGCGATGCCGCGGACATGCGTGCCACCGGTTCAGCGTGGCTCAGCAGTGGCGCCGCGCAGGACTGGCTGCAGCAGGGTCGCGACCACAACACGCAACAACGCGAATCGGAACTGGCCGCGCAATTGGCGCAACAGCAATCGCAACAGGCGCAGGTGCAAGCCGCGCCGGTGATGCATCGTTGATGGACGCACGCATGGACAGCAACGACCTGCAGGAACTCGCGCTGCGCATGGCAGCCTTCACCGATCTTCTGGAACAGCGCGCCGATCGCGTCGCCGACATCACCGAAGCCAATGCCCTTGCGGTGGAATCGGCCGCGATTACCCTCACCGAGCAGGGTCGCAGTCTCTCGACTTCAGCCGTCAGCGCCATCCGCGACGAAACCCGCAACGCGATGCAGTCGCTGCATGCCGACATCGCCGCTTCGCGGTCGGCGCAACATCGCTTCGCGACGATCGCATCGTCGGCACTGGTGGTCGCCGCCGTGATTGCCGCCGGCGGCAGCGCATGGATGGTCTGGCGCAGCCATCGGGAACTGCAGCACGCGGAATTCGCGCAAGGCATCCTCGAAGCGACCCGCAGTGGCGCGATCACCATGTGCGGCGAACAGGTCTGCGTGCGCGTCGGCAACAAGCCGAAGCACGCCAGCGCCGACGGCTACGTCATCGCCGAATGAAATTCAGTCGAGCACCCGGCAGAACACCGCCTTGAGGTAACGCGATTCCTGCACCTGCGCCAGCCACGGATGATCCGGGCCTGCGCCGGCGACCTTCAGCACCTGCACCGTGCGCCCGGCATAGAACGCCGCGCGCCGCAGCATGTCGGTGAACTGCTCTTCGCTGACGAGGCCGGTGCAACTGAAGGTCGCGAACAATCCGCCCGGCTTGACCACGCCCAGCGCCAGTTTGTTCATGTCGAGATATTTCTTCAGCGCCGGGATCACCTGCTCGCGATCGCGGGTCATCTTGGCGGGATCGAGTATCACCACGTCGAACTGTTCGTCGTTGGCGGCGGCATCGCGCAGCCACGGGAAGATGTCGGCCTGGACGAAGCGCGGCTTGACGCCATTGAGCTTGCCGTTGGCGCGGGCGATGTCGAGTACTGCCGGATCGATGTCGACGCCGACCACTTCGCTCGCTCCGCGCAACGCCGCGTACACGCCGAAGCCGCCGGTGTTGCAGCAGAGATCGAGCACGCGCTGGCCCGCGCACAGCTGCGACAGCCACTGGCGATTCTCGCGCTGGTCGGCGAAGAACCCCGTCTTGTGCGCGCCGGCGGGATCGGCGCGGAACTTCACGCCGTATTCGGTAACGATCGCCGGCTCGGTGCCGAGGGTGTCGCGGTAATCGAAGCTCTCCTGCTTCTGCACGTGCTCGTCGGCGAAGCTGTGGAAGCGGCAGCCGGGGAAATGGCTGCGCAGCGCATTGAAGATGATTTCGCGATGGCGCCAGGCGCCGGCGCTGAAGAATTCGACGACGATCAGATCGTCGTAACGATCGACCACCAACCCGGAAATGCCGTCGCCTTCGCTGTGGACCACGCGCCAGGCATTGCTGATGTCGTCGAGCTTGAGGATCTCGCGGCGCAGGCGGATCGCCTCGCCGATCTTGGCCTCGAACCATGCCTGGTCGACCGTGACGGCGGGATCACGCTCGAGGATGCGCACCGCGATCCGCGAATGGCCGTTGTAGAAACCACGACCGATCCATTCGCCATCGACACTCAGCACATCGACGATCGAACCCGGCTTCGGGCGTTGCGCCGGCTTTTCGACCAGGCGCTGGAAAATCCACGGGTGCGAGGAATTCCACGCATTCTTCAGGCGTACTACGGGCAGGGCTTCGTTCATCGCGCCATTTTAGCTGGCGCAGCCCCGGCGCCGCCTTGCGCAATGCCCGATCCGTCGCCATGTCCGTCGGATGGTCCTCGATGAAGCCGCCACACCCAGTGATCCACGCCGCCAGCGCCGGCTGGATGCCGGCCGCCTGCGCCGCGCGCTGACTTGCAGCCTGGCTGCCATCCTCGTCCTGCTGGGGATCCACGCCGTGGTCGGCCGCAGCGATGCGCTGGCGCCGTTCGCGGTGCAGCCCCATACGGCCAGCGGACTCGTCGGCATCCTCACCGCGCCGTTGCTGCACGGTTCGTGGGACCACGTCCTCTCCAACACGATCGCCATCCTCATCCTTGGCACCCTCGCCGGCAGCGTCTATCCGCGCGCCAGCCT
>JAEKKW010000006.1 GCA_019510195.1 Lysobacterales bacterium
CGCTGCTGAAGACGCTCGAGGAACCCCCCGGCCACGTCAAGTTCCTGCTCGCGACCACCGATCCGCAGAAGCTGCCGGTCACCGTGCTGTCGCGCTGCCGGGCCAGCTTGAAGGCATCCAGCGCCGGATTGGCGACCGGATCCTTCAGCAACTGGTACAGCGCCTTGGTGCTTTCGTGCGCGGCGTCGGCCGCCTCGTCCAGCAAATCGAAGAACTGCTTGCCGGAACCGAAGATCGTCTGCAGGGAAAACATGGGGCGTGCGCCTCGCTGGCCGGAACGGCGAAAGTCGCAATTTTGCAACAAAAATGCCCCGGCAGGCCGCGGGGCACCGGAATGGGTGCCGAAGCAGGGCCGCGTTTTGCCTGCCTCGCCCCCTGCAGGTACAATGGCCGGCTAGCACGGAGAGGTGTCCGAGTGGTTGAAGGAGCACGCCTGGAAAGTGTGTAAGCGTCTAAACCGCGCTTCGGGGGTTCGAATCCCCCTCTCTCCGCCAGTTCGATCGAAGCGCCCCGCACGGGGCGCTTTTCGTTGGAGGGTTCCGTTACGGCTGGCGGTTGCCGCTCGTGGCAAAATCACCCCATGAGCTATCTCGTACTTGCGCGCAAATGGCGGCCCCGGCGGTTTTCCGAGTTGGTGGGCCAGGAACACGTGGTTCGCGCGCTGACCAATGCACTGGATTCCGGGCGCGTCCATCACGCCTTCCTGTTCACCGGAACGCGCGGCGTCGGCAAGACCACCATCGCGCGGATCTTCGCCAAGTCGCTGAACTGCGAGCAGGGCAGTTCCGCCGAACCCTGCGGTGAATGCGCGACCTGCCGCGACATCGACGCCGGCCGCTACATCGACCTGCTGGAAATCGACGCCGCCTCGAATACCGGTGTCGATGACGTCCGCGAACTGATCGACAACGCCCAGTACATGCCGTCGCGTGGTCGGGTGAAGGTCTACCTGATCGACGAAGTGCACATGTTGTCGAAGTCGGCGTTCAACGCGCTGCTGAAGACGCTCGAGGAACCCCCCGGCCACGTCAAGTTCCTGCTCGCGACCACCGATCCGCAGAAGCTGCCGGTCACCGTGCTGTCGCGCTGCCTGCAGTTCAACCTCAAGCGCCTCGACCTGCAGCAGATCGATGGTCAGATGCGCCGCATCCTCGACGCCGAAGGCATCGCTTTCGAAGATGGCGCGATCCGCCAGCTGAGCAAGGCCGCCGATGGCAGCCTGCGCGACGGGTTGTCGCTGCTTGACCAGGCGATCGCCTATACCGGCGGGCAGCTGGGCGATGCCGCGGTCGCGACCATGCTCGGCAGCGTCGATCGTGCCCGCATCGGCGCGCTGCTGGATGCGTTGACGGCGAACGATGGCGCACGCGCGATGTCCGAAACCGCGGCGCTGGCCGAGTTCTCGCCGGACTGGTCGCATGTGCTGGACGCGCTGGCCGATGCCTTGCACCGCGTGCAGGTGCGCCAGCTGGTGCCGGCCGCCGAAGTGGCCGCCGATGGCGTCGATATCGAGACGCTGGCGAGCGCGGCGCGGCCCGAACTGGTGCAACTCTGGTACCAGATGGCATTGAACGGGCGGCGCGATCTTGCCTATGCGCCGAGTCCGCGCGCTGGCTTCGAGATGACACTGCTGCGGATGCTGGCGTTTCGTCCCGGCCAGAGTGCGCAGGCGCAGGCAACCGATCCGTCGATTGCGGCCGTTGCAGCGCCTGCACCTGTTGCACCATCGCGTGGGACGGCATCGTCTTCCGGCGCGGAAGCTGCGCGCGCGGCCTTGCGCGAATCGATGGCGAATCCGCCGTCACCGCGCGCACCCGTACCCGCGCCGGTACGAGAAGCGGCCTCGCCGCCTCCGCAACGCACCGCCAGCATCGAACCGGCATCGGCATCGGCACCGGCTGCGACCATGCCGACGTCGCAGGTCGCGATGCGACCGCAGGACTGGCCGGATTTCGTCGCATCGGCATCGCTGCGTGGCGCGGTGCGCGAGATGGCCGCGCACGCAGTGCTGTTGCGCCACCAGGGCGAACAGATCGTGCTCGGATTGGCGCCGGACCAGGATCATTTCAATCGTCCGCAGATGCTGGGCCAGCTTGCCGACCAGCTTGCGGGCAAGCTCGGCTACACGCCGCGCCTGCAAATCGAAATCGTGCAGGGCGGTGCGCCGGCCGATTCGCTGCACCAGCGAAATTCGCGCGAGCGCGATGCGCGCCAGCAGGCCGCGGAAGACGCCTTCATGGGCGATCCCGATGTGCAGAAACTGGTGGCGCGTGGCGCCCGCGTGGTGCCCGATTCCATTCGACCCCTTGATGACCAGGAGTGAACCATGCGCGGCAATCTTGCCCAATTGATGCAACAGGCGCAGAAGATGCAGGAGGGCATGCAGCGTGCGCAGGATGAGTTGGCCACGATCGAAGTGGTCGGCAATGCCGGCGGCGGCATGGTCAGCGTGACGATGACCGGCAAGATGGAGTGCCGCAAGGTGCGCATCGATGCTTCCGTGCTCGCCGCCGATCACGAGATGGCGGAAGACCTGATTGCAGCCGCGATCAACGATGCGGTGAACAAGGCCAACGAAGTCGCGCGCGAGAAGATGAGCGCCGCCGCGACCGGCCTGCCGCTGCCGCCGGGCATGAGCCTGCCCGGTTTCGGTTGATCGACGCGCCTTGAGTACCGGATTGCTCGAACAGTTGATCGACGCGCTGCGGATCCTGCCCGGCGTGGGCCAGAAGAGCGCGCAACGCATGGCCTACCACGTGCTGGAACGCGATCGCGATGGCGGCACGCGCCTGGCTCAGGCGTTGGCTGCGGCGGTGGAGCGCGTCGGCCATTGCAAGCGTTGCCGCGATTTCAGCGAAACCGGGTTGTGCGCGACCTGTGCCAGCGCATCGCGCGACGCCCAGCAGTTGTGCGCGATCGAGTCGCCGGCGGATCGACTGGCGATCGAGCAGGCGACCGGCTACCGCGGGCTGTACTTCGTCCTGCAGGGGCGCTTGAGCCCGCTCGACGGCATTGGCCCGCGCGAACTCGGACTCGACCAGCTTGCGGATCGCCTGGGCGAAGGCGACGTGCAGGAGCTGATCATCGCCACCAACCCGACTGTCGAGGGCGACGCCACCGCGCACTACCTCGCGCAGATCGCCCGCAAGCACGGGGTTCGCCCCAGCCGGCTGGCGCATGGCCTGCCGCTGGGCGGCGAGCTGGAATACATCGATCGCGGCACGCTGGCGCACGCCTTTGGCAGCCGCGCGGAAATCCAGGAGTAACGACCATGTCTGACACCATCTTCCACAAGATCATGCAGCGGCAGATTCCCGCGGACATCGTCTACGAAGACGATGACATGATCGCGTTCCGCGACATCGCGCCGCAGGCGCCGGTGCATGTGCTGTTCGTGCCCAAGCGCGATTTCGCCACGTTGAACGACGTGCCGGCCGATGCGGCGGACGTCATCGGCAAGCTGGCCGTTGCTGCGGCGTCGTATGCGAAGCGCGAGGGCTTCGACAGGTCGGGCTACCGGATCGTGATGAACTGCAATGGCGACGCCGGGCAGACGGTGTTCCAGATCCACCTGCACCTGTTGGCCGGTGCGCCGCTGGGGCATTTCGGCACGCCCGGCCGCTGACTCACGGCCGATGCGATCGCAGCGCGCGAATCAGCGCCTTGCGTTCGGCGTCATCATCCGTTGCGTAACGCGACGCATTGAAACGATCGACCAGCGTCGCAAGTTCCTTTGCCGACTGCGGACGACTCGCCTGGACACGCTGCAGCCAGTCGTGCGCCGTCTCGTGCGGTTCGCGCGCGAGCCCGAATTTCGCATGGCGGCGATCAAGCCCGCGCCACGCGCGCAGCAAGGGGTCGCGTTCGCGTTCGCCGCGCGCCAGCCACCATGCAGCGATCGCCAATGCGATGCCCGCGGCGATGGCGAACAACGCGATCAGCATCGATGGCGACAGGCGTTCGATGCCGAAGCGTTTCAGCATCGTCGCCTGGCGGTCGGCGTTGAAGCCGAGCACGAAGTCGTTCCAGCCGCGGCGCAGTTTGTCGCCGAAATTCCATAGCGGACGGACATCGACCAGATTGCCGAAAGTGCGGCCTGGCATGCGGTCGGCGATGGTGTCGTAGACGCGCTCGGGCGCGACCGCGGCGGTGGGATCGACACGCGTCCAGCCACGTCCGCCCAGCCACACTTCGGCCCAGGCGTGGGCGTCGGAATTGCGGATCACCCAGTAATCGCCGACCGGGTTGTGGTAGCCGCCGGCGTAACCGATCACCACGCGCGCGGGAATGCCGGCGCTGCGCATCAACACCACGAACGCACTGCTGAACTGCTGGCAATAGCCGGTGCGGCCCTGGAACAGGAAATCGTCGATCCAGTCGCGTCCGGGTTCGGGCACCAGCAACGAGTAGGCGAAATCCTTGTGGATCATCGCCAGTGCGCGCTCGATGACCGCAATGTCCGAACCACCGGCTTCGCTGCGCCATTGCCGGCCCAGGGCCAGGGTGCGCGGATTGCGATCGGGCAGGGCGAGATTGGCGCGGCGCTCGCGTGCATCGAGCACGGGATCGAAACCCAGTGCCGGTGCAGCCTGCAACTGCCAGCGCGTCAGCCCGTTCAATGGCGCGATCGCGCGCAGGCTGGCGTCGCGGCCCATCTGCGTGCCATCGGGCTGGCGCATGGTGAATTCCAGCGTCGCCAGCAGCCGCTGGTCGCTGGGTTCGACATCCAGGATGTAGCGCCAGCGTGCCGGCGCC
This sequence comes from Lysobacterales bacterium, assembly GCA_019510195.1. Taxonomy (GTDB): domain Bacteria; phylum Pseudomonadota; class Gammaproteobacteria; order Xanthomonadales; family Xanthomonadaceae; genus Solilutibacter. Next base: position 4,756 of record JAEKKW010000006.1, read on the forward strand.
AGCGACAACTTCGGCGTACCGGCGGCGGACAATGGCGCAGGCGTCCAGGTGCGACCGTCGAAATCGCGCAGGGTCATCGCCCGCCAGTACATGTCCTGCGGACGCGGCGCCGGTCCGCTGAAGCGCGCACGCATCGCCGGGGTATCGTCGTTCAGCGCATCCATCCAGCGATCGGGCGTCATCGACTCGCTCAGGCCCGGCTTGGAGACGGCACGATCCGGCAAGCCCCATAGCGGGGATGCCAGTCGCGGAAACAGCCAGAACGCCGCCAGCACCAACGGTAACGCCAGCAACAACAATTTGCCGGCGGCGCGCAACGAATCCAGCGGCGACCAGCCGGCGAGATCGATGCCGGCATCGAGGTCGGCAAGTCGCAACAACGTGGTCAATGCCGCAGTGACCGCGAGCGCACCCAGCAGCAGCGACAGCGGTCCCTGGTCAAGCAGATAGGCGGCGAAGGGTGCGAACAGGCCATAGCCGATCAGGCTGCGGGCATCACGCACATTGGCGGTTTCGGTCGGCTTGAGCGCCAGCATCATCGCCAGCAGGGCGCAGCCGGTATCGCGTCCGATTCGCCGGTAGACCGAGAACACCGCGATCGCCAATGCGAGCGCCAACGCGATTTTCAGCAGCGCGGGCAAGCGGCCTCGCGTCGACAGCGCCATGCTCAACAGCGCGACGACACCGACCGCGGCCCCAACCATCGGTTGCAATTGCAGCAGCAAGGGCAGCAGCAGCAACGCGGTTGCCGCATACAACCAGCGCCGGGTCGTGGCGTCGAGTTCGGTCGTCGTGCTCATGCCGGACGTTCCGGCAAGCGCGCCAGTGCTTCCAGGCAGGCGTGGCGATGACGCGGGCCGCGATCGGCCGCCAAGGCACGGCCGAGTGGCGGACGCAGGCCATAGCGATGGCCGTGGCGTTCGGCCAGTTCGACCCAGTGCGCCAGTCGCGAGATCGCGTGTTCATGCGGCAGATGACGCACGTCGTTCCAGTCGAGCAGGATGTCGGCGTCGATGCGTTGCTCGTACTCGCGTGTCAGCAGGTGTGTTGCCCGGGCCGATGCCTTCCACGCGATCGCATGTGGCGCATCGCCGTGGCGATACGGCCGCAACTGGTGGATATCGTCACCGGCCGAGGCCGGTTTGGCGCGATGACCACCGTCGCCGCGATCGGGCAGTGGCGGGCCATTGGTTTCCGGTGCCGGATAGACCAGCCAGCCCTGTCCCTGCCACAACCAGCTCCAGGCGCAGGCCAGGCCGAGTGGACGCGTGGTCGCGAGTTCGAGGCGCCCGGCTTCCAGCCAGCCGCGCCTGGTCGTCGGCACCGGCAAGGTCGTGAATGTCGTTGCCTGAAGTGCCACCGCGGCGACGGCGCGACCACCAGCGCAATCCAGCTGCAGGCCGCTGCGCGTGCGGGCGTCATCCGCCGCGAGTCCGATCTTCACCAGCAGGGTTTCACCTGCATGCACCGGTTCGGCATCGATCGAGATCACCCGCAATCCCGACAATTGCAGGTGCGCGTACACCAGGCTCGCGAGTCCGGCCGCCAGCAACAGTAGCGACAGCAGCAACGCCGGATTGTTGTTGTAGTTGAGCGCGCCGAGGAACATCACCGCGACCAGCACGCCGTAGAACAGGCCGAATGTCGTCGGCAGCACGTAGACGCGCCGGCGATCGATCATCATCGGCAGCGGGTCGACGCGACCACGGCGACGAATCCAGTCTTGCAGTCGGTGCCGGAACGCGGGGCGCCCGGCGGGCGCGGCTTCGTCCATCAATCGAGCGGAACCGCCAACAGCACCGAACGTGCCAGGGCACGCGCGTCACCGGCGTCGGCATTGGCGACGAGGCGATGTGCGGCGAGATGCGGGAACAGCGCCTGGACATCGTCGGGCAACACATGGCCGCGTCCGAGCAACAAGGCATGGGCACGGGCGGCGCGCAGCAGGGCGAGTCCCGCGCGTGGCGACAGTCCGACACGGACACCGGGATGATTGCGGCTGCGCGCGATCAAGGCTTGCAGATAGTCGACCAGGGCATCGCTCACGTGCACCTGCTGGACCGCGCTGCGGATCGCCAACAGGTCATCGCGGCCGAGTTTTGCCTGTGCCTGCGCAATCAGCAGGCGACGCTCCCCGCCGAGCAGCAGCGCGCGTTCGGCCTCGGCATTGGGATAGCCCATGGAAATGCGCAACAGGAAACGATCGAGTTGGGAATCAGGCAGGGGGTAGGTGCCGACCAGATCGACCGGATTCTGCGTGGCGATCACGAAGAACGGTTCCACCTTCCACCAGAGGTCGCGTCACGCCATCGAGGGTGACCTGGCGTTCCGCCATCGCTTCCAGCAAGGCGCTCTGCGCGCGCGGCGGCGCCCGGTTGATTTCATCCGCCAGCAACACATGGGTGAACACCGGCCCGGGATGGAATTCGAAGCGCGATGCCGGGGCGTCGTAGATCGAGACGCCAACGACATCGGCGGGCAGCAGATCGGAAGTGAACTGGATGCGCTGGAAATCGAGCCCGAGGGTCGCCGCCAACGCATGGGCAAGCGTGGTCTTGCCGAGACCGGGCAGGTCTTCGATCAACAGGTGGCCATCGGCCAGCAGGGCGACGAAGGCGAGGCGCACTTCCAGCGGCTTGCCCAGGACCAGCTGGTTGACCTGCTGCTGGGCGGCTTCGAGGGCGGCCGCCTGGTGCTCGGCAAGCGGACGGGGCGGGGTGGCGGTGCGCATCGGGGGCTGGCTCCGGTGGTTCGTGGGTCAGGCGGTGGTTTGCGCATCCAGGCGCTGGCGGCCGGCATCGAGGCGACTGCGCACGGCTTCCAGTTCGGTGATGCGGGCGTCCATGCCATGCTGCTGCAGCCACATGCGCTGGCGCAGCAGGTCGTGGAGGACGTCACGCAGGGCGGCATCGGCCTGGCCGGCGCTGGCGATGCCGTCCAGTTGGCGGCGTGTCCGGGTCAGCTGCAATTCCAGCGCGTCGGCGCTGTCCATCACTTCGCGGAGCAGGCTCCAGCGTCTGCGCATGTGCAGGCGTTGCGCCATGTAGATGGCGACGGCGAGCGCGACCACCGCCAGGATGGCGACGAGAAAGACGATCGGGTTCAATGGCAGCCTTGGGCGTGGATCCTGAACAGCAGTGTGTCGATTGCCCGGCGCCGGCGCAATCCGTGGAAAGTCACGACCCCAGGGTCATCGGAATGTTTGACAGCCCCCCCGTTCATCCTTAACATTCATCGGCTTATGTCCTCGATATTGCCCGACCAGGTCGATCCATGGCGCATGGTGTCGGCGCGGCGCGAGTTCGAGGGCAGGCTGGAGTTGGCGGAACTGCCACGGCTGGCCGGTCTCCTGATCGATGCGCAAGGCTCCGTTGCCTACCGCATCGCATTCGACCGCGACGCCCTGCAGATCGCCCATGCCGCATTGGAAATCGATGCCGCCTTGCCGCTGGAATGCCAGCGCAGTTTCGAGCGATTCGAGCTTCCGGTGCAGGTGAGCCAGCGCATCGCGTTCATCCGCGACGAGGCCGAGGAAGCGGCGCTGCCGCCGGGCTACGAAGCGTGGCTGGTGGATGCGAGCGATTCGATCTCGCCACGGGACCTGATCGAGGACGAGTTGATCCTCGCGGTGCCTGTGATACCGGTCAAGCCGGGGACCGAGGCCATGGAGGCCGAATGGTCGCCCGACGAGGAAGAAGCCGCGGCGGCCAGTCCGTTTGCGGCGCTGGCAGCGCTCCGGCGCGACCAG
>JAEKKW010000069.1 GCA_019510195.1 Lysobacterales bacterium
GCACGTGGTGCCGGTGGCATTGCAGGCCAACCGCGAGCCGCTCTATTCCGCCGCCGAGCTCTACGGCATCGTGCCGCAGGACACCCGCAAGCCGTTCGACATCCGCGAGGTGATCGCGCGCATCGTCGACGGCAGCGAATTCCAGGAATTCAAGGCGCGCTACGGCAAGACCCTGGTTACCGGTTTCGCCCATATCCATGGCTGTCTGGTCGGGATCGTCGCCAACAACGGCATCCTGTTCTCGGAGAGTGCGCTCAAGGGCGCCCACTTCATCGAGCTGTGCAACCAGCGCGGCATCCCGCTGGTGTTCCTGCAGAACATCACCGGCTTCATGGTCGGCAAGAAATACGAGAACGCCGGCATCGCCAAGGACGGCGCCAAGATGGTCACCGCGGTCGCGTGTTCGTCGGTGCCGAAGTTCACCGTGGTGATCGGTGGCAGTTTCGGCGCCGGCAATTACGCGATGTGCGGGCGCGCCTACGGCGGACGCTTCCTGTGGATGTGGCCCAACGCGCGCATCAGCGTGATGGGCGGCGAACAGGCGGCGAGCGTGCTGGCGACCGTGCGCCGCGACGGCATCGAGGCCAAGGGCGGCCAATGGAGCGTCGAAGACGAAGACGCCTTCAAGACTCCGATTCGCCAGCAGTACGAGGACCAGGGCAATCCCTATTACGCCACCGCGCGACTGTGGGATGACGGCATCATCGATCCCGCGGACACCCGTCGTGTCCTCGGATTGGCATTGGCAGCATCACTGAATGCGCCGATCGAACCGGCGCGCTTCGGCGTATTCAGGATGTAGATTCGTTTCACCTCGCAAGCGGCTGATTCAATTGCAATCGAGCCGTGGTATGGTCGGTGGCCCCAGCAGCACAGCTGCCCTTTCCCCCGAGGTGATCATGGCAATCTGGAAAGACCCGACCCAGCCGAAAAAGGACACGGCAACCTTCCCGCAAGCGGAGCCGTCCCCGGCGGCTGCGCCGATCAATCCGACCCGCAACGAAACCGCGAGTGCCGCCATGTCCGCCAATGCCGATTCCCTGTCCCCCGTCCGTGCCGTTCCCGCTTCATCGCCCGCGATGAAGGAATCGGTGATCGCCAGCGATCTCACCATCGAAGGCAAGATCCAGGGCGCCGGCCACGTCCGCATCGCCGGCCGCTTCAAGGGCGACGTCGACGTCAAGGGTGACCTCACCGTCGAACAGGGCGCCAAGCTCGATGGCAGCGTCAAGGCCGACAAGGTGGTTGTGTCCGGCGAACTCGACGGCAATATCCATTCCGCCAACCGTGTCGAACTGCTCGCGACCTGCGCGATGAACGGCGACATCAAGGCCGACACGCTGACGGTCGCTTCCGGTTCGCGCCTGCGCGGCCGCGTCGAATGCGGCAACTGGGACAATGCCCCGGCGAAGCGCGAAAGCAGCGATGCCAGCGCCAGCAAGCACGAGGCCAGCAGCACCGCAGCATGAGCATGAGCCTGCCGCGCGCGGGAACCGTGCCGAAAGCCGGCGAGATCGGCGCGACCCGCGCCTGTCCGCACTGCAAGGCGACCATCCTGGAAAGCGCGCCGGTCTGTCCGGCGTGCAAGGGGCATCTGCGTTTCGGCGAAGCGTCGATCCGCAAGGCCCTCGATCGGCCGCTGGCGATCGAGGGGACGTTGTCGCAACCGCCGGGCGGCGTGCCGATCGAGTATTCGGTGGTGATCGCGATCCGCAACGAGCGCGGTGAGGAAGTCGGCCGCCACGTGGTCGGCGTCGGGGCGATGCATCCGGGCGAGAGCCGTACCTTCAGCCTGGCGGTGGATGTGTTCGCCAGCACGAAGGGAAAACTCCGCTAACACGCGCTGGCTGAAGAAAGCGTATCGCCCGGCTGAGCGCCTTTAGCAGTTAGCAGTTAGCGGTTATCCGTACTGTCCGTCACGCCGTGAATACGTCCATGTAGGCTCATGCGCAGCATCCATGCTGCGTACGGTCGGTCACTGCGGACGAACCGCACGGCGCCGCCGGTGACGGGTCTTTTGCTCTCTTGAAAGCAACAACGCGCGCGCGGCGGCGGGTGCGCCAGTCCGGAGCGCGGGCATTGCGCCGCATGGATGCGGCGCATGAGCCTACATGGACGTACTTGCGGCGTCCCGCGCGCCGGAGCTGGCCACCCGCCAAGCCAGCGCGTGGGATGCTTTACTTGCAGCTATCGCAACCACCGCACTCACCGGACGCCAGCGCCGAAGCCGGCGCGATCCAGCGCCCGAGCGACCGCATCCACGCCGGACGCCCTTCGCGCAGCAGCGGAATCGCCAGCGCCACGCGCGTGCGCCGCCACGATGCCGGGAAGCGCGTTCTCCACACGAATGCGGCGCTGAACACCACCAGCAACGCGATCACCGCATATTGCAGCACGATTGGCATCAGCCTGCTCCCAGCGCCCTGGCGACCTGGTAGGTCACGAACGAAGCGGCATACGCCATTGCGAACAGATAGCCTGCGGCGAGCACCGTCTGCTTCCACGAATGCGTTTCGCGACGGATCGTCGCCAGCGTCGAGATGCATTGCGGTGCATAGATGAACCACACCAGCAGCGACAATGCGGTCGCCAGCGACCAATGCTGCGCGATCAGCGGCGACAGCGCCTGCATGCTCGCCTCGTCGTTCTGCGCAGCCACGGCGTAGACGGTGGCCAGCGACGACACGATCACCTCGCGCGCGGCCATGCCGGGAATCAGCGCGATCGAAATCTGCCAGTTGAAGCCGAGTGGCGCGAAGATCGCCGCCATCACATGGCCGATGCGACCGGCGAAGCTGTAGTCGATCGCCGGTCCGGTGGCGCCTGCCGGCGCGCCCGGGAAGCTCAGCAGGAACCACAGCAGGATGGTCATCGCGAGGATGATGCCGCCGACGCGCTTGAGGAAGATCATCGCCCGTTCCCACAGGCCGATGGCGAGGTCGCGCAGGGTCGGCATGCGGTAGGACGGCAGTTCCAGCAACAGCATGTGATCGCCGGAATCGCGCCGCCAGCGCTTCATCACCCATGCCACCAGCAGTGCGCTGAGAATGCCGGCGGCGTACAGCGCGAACAGCACCAGCCCCTGCAGGTTGAGGAAGCCGGCCACGCTGCGATGCGGAATGAAGGCGCCGATCAGCAGGGTGTACACCGGCAATCGCGCCGAACAGGTCATCAGCGGCGCGACGAGGATGGTCGCGAGACGATCGCGCGGATCCTGGATCGAACGCGTAGCCATGATGCCGGGCACCGCACAGGCGAAGCTCGACAACAGCGGAATGAAGCTGCGTCCCGACAATCCGGCGCGATACATCATGCGATCGAGCAGGAAGGCCGCGCGCGGCAGGTAGCCGGATTCTTCCAGTGACAGGATGAAGAAGAACAGGATCAGGATCTGCGGCAGGAACACCAACACGCTGCCGGTGCCGGCGATGATGCCGTCGACGACGAGGCTGCGCAGCGGTCCGTCGGCCATGTGTGCGCCAGCCTCCACGCCCAGCCATTTCATGCCGGCGTCGATGCCGTCCATCAACGGCTTCGCCCAGGCATAGACCGCCTGGAACATCGCGAACATCACCACCGCCAGGATCACCAGCCCCATCACCGGATTGAGCAGCCAGCCATCGAGGCGCTGGTCGAGGCGCGAGATGCGTTCCGGCATGCGCACCGCTGCATCCATCAGGCGACGCGCTTCGGCGTGCAGGCCTTCGTCATCGAACGGTGCCGCATCGACCGCGACCGGCACCGCCTGCGCGATGCGTTCGAGCAGCTTGTCGCCGCCGCCGGACTTCACCGCGATGGTCGGGATCACCGCCACGCCCAGTTCACGAGACAACTCATCGACATCGATCTCGATGCCGCGCTTTTCCGCCGCGTCCATCTGGTTGAGCGCAATCACCATCGGTCGCCCGAGCTGGCGCACTTCCAGCGCGAAACGCAGGTGCAGGCGCAGGTTGGTGGCATTGACCACGCAGACCAGCAAATCGGGAATCGGTTCGCCGGGATAGAAGCCGCGGCAGACGTCGCGCGCGATCGCTTCGTCGAGACTGGCCGGCGTCAGGCTGTAGGCACCGGGAAGATCGAGCAAGGCGGCTTCGCGGCCATCGGGCAGTGTGATCCGGCCTTCCTTGCGCTCGACGGTCACGCCGGCATAGTTGGCGACCTTCTGGCGGCTGCCGGTGAGCTGGTTGAACAGCGCGGTCTTGCCGCAGTTGGGATTGCCGATCAGCGCGGCGCGGAGCATGGCGGCACTCATGACGCCTGCTCCATGTCGACACGATCCTGTTCGACCTCGATGCGCGCCGCTTCGCTGCGGCGCAGGGCGAAGCTCGAGGTGCCGACGCGCACCAGCAGCGGATCGCGCCCGAACGGACCGAAACCGGAAACGCGCACCGGTTCCCCGGACACGAATCCGAGTTCGCGCAGGCGGCGCGCCACGACATCGGCGGAACGGTCGCTGCCGCTGTCATGCACGGCAACAACGCGGGCGCGTGCGTCGCGTGGCAGATCGACCAGTTTCAACGGCCCGGCTCCAAGCAGATGTTCCAAATAGGAATCATTCTCATCATATCAGAATGAACAGGGCCCTGAAGGTCGCTCCCGCTATCATTCAGGCAACCGATTGGAGGTGGCTCAATGGTGGAGACGTTGCAGGTCAGGCAAGCCGGTGCGGTGGCACGGCTGCGGCTGAACCGCCCCGAGGTGCACAACGCCTTCGATGATCGCCTGATCGCCGCGCTGACCGCCGAACTGCGGCGTCTCGGCGAGGACGCCAGCGTCCGCGTGGTGGTGCTGGAAGCCGCGGGCGCTTCCTATTCCGCCGGCGCCGATCTCAACTGGATGCGCGGGATGGCGCGGATGTCGGAAGCGGAGAACCGCAGTGATGCGCTGGCGCTTGCCGGCCTGATGCGTGCCCTCGACACGCTGCCGAAACCGACCATCGCCCGCGTGCAAGGCGCGGCCTTCGGTGGCGGCGTCGGGCTGGTGGCCTGCTGCGATATCGCCATCGGCGTGCCTGATGCGAAATTCGGCCTTACCGAAAGCAAGCTCGGCCTGCTGCCGGCGGTGATTTCCCCTTACGTGACCAATGCGATCGGTCCGCGCCAGTCGCGGCGCTGGTTCGCCACCGCGGAAATCTTCGACGCCGCGGAAGCATTGCGGATCGGACTGCTGCACCAGGTGGTCGCGGCTGACACGCTGGATGCCGCGGTCGATCGCCAGATCGATCTGCTGCTGAAAGCCGGGCCGGTCGCCACCGCATCGGCGAAGGCATTGGTGCGCGATGTGGCATCGCACGCCGATGGCGAACGCCACGATGCCGACAACGCCGCCCTGATCGCCCGCCTGCGTGTCTCGCCCGAAGGCCAGGAAGGCATCGGCGCCTTCCTCGACAAGCGCAAACCGAACTGGCTCGCCCAATGAAGGCCGCAAACTGATGTTCGACACGTTACTCATCGCCAATCGCGGCGAAATCGCCTGCCGCGTCATCCGCACCTGCCGCAGGATGGGCATTCGCGCGATTGCCGTGTATTCCGATGCCGATGCCGATGCGCAGCACGTGCGTCTCGCCGACGCCGCGTATCACATCGGTGGTTCGCGCCCGCAGGAGAGTTATTTGCGCGGCGACGCGATCATCGAGGCGGCCAGGAAGTCCGGTGCGCAGGCGATCCATCCCGGTTACGGCTTCCTGTCCGAGAACGCCGATTTCGCCGACGCGGTGGAAGCCGCGGGATTGCTCTTCGTCGGGCCGCGCGCGGCATCGATGCGCAAGATGGGCAGCAAAGCCGGTGCCAAGGATCTGATGCAGGCAGCCAATGTTCCGGTGGTTCCGGGCTATACCGGCGAGGACCAGTCGCCGGAAATGCTGCAACAGCAAGCCGATCGCATCGGTTACCCGCTGATGATCAAGGCCGCGCATGGTGGCGGTGGCAAGGGCATGCGCATCGTCCACGCGCCGCTGGAATTCCTGCCGCATCTGGAAAGCTGCCAGCGCGAAGCGAAAAATGCCTTCGGACGCGATCGCGTGCTGCTGGAACGCTACATCGAGCGTCCGCGCCACATCGAGTTCCAGATCTTCGGCGACAGCCACGGCCGGATCATCCATCTCAACGAGCGCGAGTGCTCGGCGCAGCGCCGCTACCAGAAGGTGATCGAGGAATCGCCCTCGCCCTTCGTCACGCCGGAACTGCGCGCGGTGATGGGGGCCGCGGCGATCGCCGCCGGTCGCGCCATCGATTACGAGAATGCCGGCACCGTCGAATTCATCGTCGGCCAGGACGGCAGTTTCTATTTCATGGAGATCAACACGCGCCTGCAGGTCGAGCACCCGGTGACCGAGATGGTGACGTCGCTCGATCTGGTCGAATGGCAGCTGCGCGTCGCCGCCGGCGAAGCGCTGCCATTGCCGCAGGACGCGATCTGGTCCAGCGGCCACGCGATTGAAGTGCGGCTGTACGCCGAGGATCCCGATGCCGGCTTCCTGCCCGGTTCCGGCAAGTTGGTGCGCCTGCGCCTGCCGGAGACTTCTTCGCGCGTGCGCATCGATTCCGGCGTGGTCGAAGACGATACCGTGTCGATCTTCTACGATCCGATGATCGCGAAGCTCGTCGTGCGCGACAGCGATCGTCCGCGCGCCCTCGCCCGCCTGCGCGAGGCGCTTGCGCAATGCGAGATCGAAGGCCCGAAGTCGAACATCGAATTCCTCGAACGCCTGGTGCGTCATCCGATCGTGGTCGCCGGCGACATCGACACCGGTTATCTCGATCGCCATCTCGACGAATTCATCGGCTCGACATCGCACGGCGATGCGGAAACGCGCATGTTGCACGCGCTGGCCGCAGGCGCGATGCGCATGTCTTCCGAAGCAGCGGATCCCGTGTCGCCCTGGTCGACCGGTGACGGCTGGCGCCTCGATGGTGCTGGCTGGACGCCACTGCATCTGGTTTCCAACAATGAAGACCTGCAGCTGGCGATCCGTGGCCACGGCGGCGATTACGAGGTCCGCGAAGGCGAACACCTGACCGAGCTGCGTGGCCTGCGCCTTCAGGACGGCTGGTTGAGCGGCCGCATCGGCGATGGCCAGCGTCGCGTGCAGGTGTCCGGCGACGGCGAACACGTGTTGTTGCACGATGGGTCGCGCCGCCTGCACTTGCGTCGCGCCTCGCTGTATCGCCACGCCGACGAAGGCGATGGCGCCAGTGGTGATCGCGTGATCGCACCGATGCCGGGACGGATCGTGCAGGCCGGTGCCGCGGTCGGCGACAGTGTCGAAGCCGGACAGGTGGTGATGGTGATGGAAGCGATGAAGATGGAACTGGCATTGAAGGCGCCGCGCACCGGCAAGATCGCCGAAGTGCGCGTGCGCGAAGGCGATTTCGTCGAGGCCGATGCCGCTCTCATGATCCTGGAGCCGTCCGCATGAGCATGCCGAAACACGTTCGCATCGTCGAAGTCGGCGCGCGCGACGGGCTGCAGAACGAGAAGACCTTCGTCGCCACCGCCGACAAGATCGCACTGATCGAACGTCTCGCCGATTGCGGCCTGAAAAGCATCGAGGTCACCGCCTTCGTCAGCCCGAAGTGGGTACCGCAGATGGCCGACGCCGTCGAGGTGTATTCGGGATTGCAGCGCAAGCCGGGCGTGCGCTATCCGGTCCTGGTCCCGAACCTGCAGGGCTATGAACGCGCGCGCCAGGTCGGCGTCGAGGAAATCGCGGTGTTCACCGCGGCGTCGGAAGCATTCAACCGGAAAAATACCAATGCGACGATCGACGAATCGATCGAGCGCTTCCGCCCGGTGATGGACGCGGCGAAAGCGGATGGCGTCGCCGTGCGCGGCTATGTCTCCACGGTACTCGGCTGCCCGTTCCAGGGCGAAGTACCGCTCCCGGATGTCGTGCGCGTCGCCAAGGCGCTGCACGCGCTCGGCTGCTACGAGATTTCGCTCGGCGACACCATCGGCGTCGGCACGCCGGCGAAGGCACGCGCGATGGTGCAGGCCGTGGCGCAGGAAATTCCGGTCGCGGCGCTCGCCGTGCATTTCCACGACACCTGGGGCCAGGCCCTGGCCAACATCCTCGCCTGCCTCGAGGAAGGCATCGCGGTGGTCGATTCCTCGGTCGCCGGCACCGGCGGCTGCCCGTATGCGCCGGGTGCGACCGGCAATGTCGCCAGCGAGGACGTCGTCTACATGTTGCAGGGCCTCGGCGTCGAAACCGGCGTCGACCTGCAGAAGCTCGCCGACACCGGGCGCTGGCTGGCCGGCGTGCTCGGCCACGACACCAACAGCCGCGCCGGAAAAGCCATGGCGGCGAAGGGATGAATTGGCACATCCGTCCGATCGAAGCACGGGACGATGCCGCGATGGCGCGCATCATCCGCGCGGTGATGCCGGAGTTCGGTGCCTGCGGCAGTGGCTTCGCGATCAATGATCCCGAAGTCGACTGGATGTCGCGCGCCTACGCCGAGCCGCGCCATGCCTATTTCGTGGTGGAACGCGATGGCGAGGTGATTGGCGGTGGCGGCATCGCGCCACTGGTTGGCGGCGATCCGTCGGTCTGCGAACTGCGCAAGATGTATTTCCTGCCGGAGGCGCGCGGACTCGGCGCCGGCACCGCGATGATGTCGATCTGCCTCGAAGCCGCGCGTGCCGCCGGATTCCGCCAGTGCTACCTGGAAACCCTGACCGGCATGGACGCGGCGATGCGCCTGTACGAACGCAGCGGCTTCACGCGCATCGATGCGTCGATGGGCGCGACCGGCCACGGCGGTTGCAACACCTTCTATCTGCTGGAACTGTGATGCGCGGCTTCATCATCGGATTGCTGCTTGCGCTGTTGTCGATGTCCACTTCGGCAACCGAGCCGGCATCGATGTCGATCCTGCTGCTCCCCGATCGCGTGTGGACGGCCGACGGCGACGGCAGCCATGCCGGCTGGGTGGTGCTGGTGCGCGATGGCAGGATCGTCGCGGTCGGCCCGGCTGCGAGCGTGACTGTCCCGGCAGGCGCACAACGCATCGAACTGCCGGGCGCCACGCTGACGCCGGGCCTGATCGACCTCCATTCGCATCTGTTGTTGCATCCCTACAATGAAACGTCGTGGAACGACCAGGTGCTGAAGGAAGCGGTGCCCTACCGTGTCCTCGCAGCGGCCAACCACGCCCGCGACACATTGATGGCCGGCTTCACCACGCTGCGCGATCTCGGCACCGAAGGCGCGGGCTATGCCGATGTCTCGCTCCGCAAGGCGATCGATGACGGCACGATTCCCGGACCACGCCTGTTCATCGCAACGCGTGCGATCGTCGCCACCGGCAGCTACGGGCCCGGACCGCGCGGCTTCCGCGACGACATCGACCTGCCTGCCGGCGCCCAGGAAGTCAGCGGCGTCGACAACGTGATCGCGGCCGTTCGCGAACAGGCCGGGCATGGCGCCGACTGGATCAAGGTCTATGCCGACTATCGCTGGGGCCCGGGCGGCGTCTCGCAAACGACATTCACCGCCGCCGAACTCAAGGCGCTGGTCGATGCCGCGCATGTCTCCGGTCGCCCGGTATCGGCGCACGCCTCGACCGATGCCGGCATGCGCATGGCGATCGACGCCGGCGTCGACAGCATCGAACACGGCTACGGCGGCAGCGTCGACACCTTCAAGCGCATGCACGATCGCGGCGTGGCCTACATCCCCACGCTGACCGCGGTCGAATCCACCGAAACGTATTTCAACCACTACGTTCCCGGCACATCGCAAGCGACGCCCAGGATGCTGGAATCGCAACAGGCCTTCCGCCGTGCCCGCGAGGCCGGCGTGCGCATCGGCAATGGCAGCGATGTCGGGGTGTTCCGCCATGGCGACAACGCCCGCGAACTGGTGTGGATGGCGAAGCTGGGCATGCCGGCGCCACAGGCGCTGCACGCCGCCACCGACGTCGCCGCGCGCATCCTGCGCAAGGAAGACAGCTTCGGCCGGATTGCCCCCGGACTGCGCGCCGACCTCGTCGCTTTCCCGGGCGATCCCTCCGGCGATATCGGCGCGACCGCGCATCCGGTCTTCGTGATGAAGGACGGCCAGGTCTACCGCCGGCCCTGATCGGGAAACGACGGGAAATCGGCCACACACGCTAGAATTGCCGCTTTCCAGTTCCGCAGGATCCCGCATGCAACTTGCCCAAGTGCGCGCCGTCATCACCGGTGGCGCTTCCGGACTCGGTTTCGCCACCGCGCAGCATCTGGTCGCCGCCGGCGCCAGGGTCGCGCTGTTCGACGTCAATGACGAAAAAGGCGCCGCCGCCGTCACCGAGCTGGGCGCGGACAAGGCCGTCTTCATCAGGACCGACGTCACCAGCGAAGCCGATGTCGCCGCGAACGTCGCCAAGGCGAAAGAATTCCTCGGCGGACTGAACGCCTGCATCAACTGCGCCGGCATCCTCGGCGCCGGCCGCATGCTCGGCAAGACCGGCCCGATGGCGTTGTCGCAGTTCCAGACGACGGTGATGGTGAACCTGGTCGGCAGCTTCAACGTCGCCAAGGCCTGCGCCGACCTGATGCAGCACAACGACGCCGGCACCGACGGCGAGCGCGGCGCGATCATCAACACCGCATCGGTTGCCGCCTATGAAGGCCAGATCGGCCAGGCTGCGTATTCGGCATCGAAGGGCGGCGTGGTCGGCATGACCCTGCCGATGGCACGCGAACTCGCACGCTTCGGCATCCGCGTGATGACGATCGCGCCCGGCGTGTTCTGGACGCCGATGGTCGACGGCATGCCCCCGGAAGTGAAGACTTCGCTGGAAGCATCGATCCCGTTCCCGTCGCGCCTCGGCCAGCCCGGCGAATACGCCGATCTCGTCGCCTATATCCTGCGCACGCCCTACCTCAACGGCGAAACCATCCGTCTGGATGGCGCCACCCGCCTCGCTCCGAAGTGAATTTATGAAGGCTTACGACATCAAGAAAGGCAACGTCATCGAACACAACGGTGGCGCCTGGCAGATCCGCGACATCGAACGCAGCTCGCCGCAGGGCCGCGGCGGCAACGTCAAATACCGTTTCACCATGTACAGCGTGCCGGGCGGCAACAAGCTCGACCTCAGCGTCGGCGCGGAAGACGAGTTGAAGGAAGTCGAACTCGCCCGCCGCCAGGCCAGTTTCTCGTACAAGGACGGCGATGCCTTCGTCTTCATGGACGATGAAGATTTCACGCCCTACCAGCTCGACGCCGATGTCGTCGGCGATGGCGCCGGCTACATCACCGATGGCCTGACCGGCTGCTA
This sequence comes from Lysobacterales bacterium, assembly GCA_019510195.1. GTDB lineage: Bacteria > Pseudomonadota > Gammaproteobacteria > Xanthomonadales > Xanthomonadaceae > Solilutibacter. The sequence goes on from JAEKKW010000069.1 coordinate 11,268, forward strand.
CGTGCAGGTGATCGATGAAGCACCGGTCGGCCTGCAACTGCCGACATCGGTGGTGCTGGAAGTCATAGAAACGCCGCCGGAACTCAAGGGCGGCACCGCGACCAAGCGCCCGAAGCCGGCGCGCCTCGCGACCGGCATCGAAATCCAGGTGCCGGAGTACATCGCCAATGGCGAACGCATCTGGGTCAACACCACGACGGGCGAGTTCGGTGGCCGCGCGGACTGATCACCGTGCGTTGCTGGCGCTGATCCTGTCGATATCGACGGGATCGGCCGGCGCTGCCCCGTTGCAGTCGATGCCGGCATCGGCAATGCAGCAGCCCGCCACCAACGAGCCTGGCCAGGGCACCCAGGATCTTCCCGAAGACGTGCGCGGCTACATCCTCAGGCACCGCATGTGCGCGCACTTCCAGAAGGAAGCGAGCACCGGCGACGCGGGCGCGCGCGCGACCGGCAAGAACATGGCGAAGTCGTTCTGCCCCGGCGCCGATGCAGCGACCTGGAAGAAGCTGGTTCGCAAGTACGAGGGCAAGGATCCGATCCCCGGAATCCTGCTGGCGGAACGCCCGGCCGGCATCGAAATGGATACGAGCCAGCTGAAATGAGCGACATCGCGCCGGTGACCCTGCAGGGCTGGGGCGTCACGCTCGAGCCGCTCAGTCGCGATCACATCGCCGCACTGAAGGACGCCGTGGAAGACGGAGACATCGGCGCCTTGAACTACGTCGCCGTGCCCGGTCGCGATGGCATCGAAGCCTGGGTCGAGAAAGCATTGGCGATGCACGACGCCGACCGCGAGTTGCCGTTCGCCATCGTCGCCGATGGCCGCGTCGTCGGCAGCACGCGCTTCTACGATATCGATCTGGCGGTGCCGACGCTGGCGATCGGCTACACGTTCCATGCGACATCGGTCTGGCGCACCCATGTCAACACCGCCAACAAGCGACTGATGCTCGGATACGCATTCGACATGCTCGACGCGCAGTCGGTGTATTTCCATACCAGCCACCTCAACCTGCGCTCGCAGGCGGCGATCGAACGCCTGGGCGCGCACCGCGACGGCATCCTGCGCGCGCACAAGCGCCACAAGGACGGCAGCCTGCGTGATACCCATACCTATTCGATCATCGCCAGCGAGTGGCCGGACATCCGTGCGCGACTCGACGCGCGCCTGGCGAATGTCCCGCGCTGACTAGTCAAATACCTTGCCCGGATTCATGATCCCGTCGGGATCGAACACCGCCTTGATCCCGCGCATCGCGGCGATTTCCGCGTCACTACGGGTTTGGTGCAGGTATGACTTCTTCACCAGCCCGATGCCGTGCTCGGCGGAAATGCTGCCCTCATGGCGCTGCAGGCATTCCGACAGCAGCTTGGTCGCGCGTTCGCAGGCGACAACGAATTCGGCCTGCGACAACGCCGCAGGTTTCAGGATATTGATGTGCAAGTTGCCGTCGCCGATATGGCCGAACCATGCAACCTCGAAATCGGGGTAAGCCGCTCCGAGCAACGACTGCGCCTCGGCGAGAAAGGCCGGCATCCTTGACGTCCGCACCACCACGTCGTTCTTGTACGGCGTGTGCGGTGCCAGCGATTCGGTGATGCCCTCGCGCAATCGCCACAGCGCTTCGGCCTGGGCGTCGCTGGCGGCGATCACGCCGTCCGCAATCAAGCCCTCGCCCATGCAGGCTTCGAACACTTCCAGCAAACCGGCTTCGTCGGCGTCGACGTCGGCGATCGCATGGTACGGATGCGTTTCCGCGAACGGCGGCGTGGCACCGGCATGCAGGACATGCTTCAACGCGCGATCGTCGAAGAACTCGAACGATTGCAGCTTGAGGCGATCACGCAGGGCCGCGAACACCGGCATGACCGCCTCGAACGACGGCAGCGCGAACAGCACGGTCGACGCCGGCGGATCGCGATCGGCCAGGCGCACCGTCACCTCGGCGATGATGCCGAGCGTGCCCTCCGACGCCACGAACAGGTGCCGCAGGTCGTAGCCGCTGGAATTCTTCACCAGCCCGCGATTGAGCCGCAGCACTTCGCCGCGGCCATCGACCACGGTGAGGCCGGCGATCCATTCGCGGGTATTGCCATGGCGCAGCACCTGGATGCCACCGGCATTGGTCGCGACGTTGCCACCGATGCTGGCGCTGCCGCGCGCGGCGAAATCGACCGGATACTGCAGGCCATGCCCGGCAGCAATGCCCTGCACTGTCTCCAGCACCATTCCCGCTTGCACGGTCAGGAGGCGATCGACCGGATCGAAGGCGAGCTGCGCGCGCATCTTCTCCAGGCTCAGCACCAGTTCGCCATTCGCGGCGACGGCACCGCCCGAGAGCCCGGTGCGCCCACCCGAAGGCACCAGCGCGACCTTGTGCATGCGCGCCCAGCGCACGATCGCGGCGATCTCCTCCACCGTGGTTGGCAGGGCGATCGCCAGCGGCGCAGGCGTCCACCGGCGCGTCCAGTCGCGGCCGTAATGCTCGAGATCGGCGGCGTCGGCCAGCAGCGACAACTGCGGCAATGCGGCGTGCAATTCGTCCAGGAAATTCGCATTCATGGTCACAGCCTGCCATTCCGTTCCGGCGCCCGCAAACGCGATTCCTGTGCCAATATGCTGCATGGCACAACAAACCTCGTTCCCTCGCCAGGACATCCAGGTCCTGCTGCTGGAAGGCATCAGCCCGCGCGCGGCCGACGCCTTCCGTTCCGCCGGCTACACCCGCATCGAGGAGCACGCGAAAGCGTTGCCGGAAGACGAGCTGAAACGCCGGATCGCCGAGGCGCACATCGTCGGCCTGCGTTCGCGCACGCAATTGACCGCAGAGGTATTGGCCGAAGCGCGTAAGCTGATGGCGGTCGGCGCCTTCTGCATCGGCACCAACCAGATCGACCTGGCCGCCGCCAAGGCACTGGGCGTGCCGGTGTTCAACGCGCCCTATTCCAATACCCGCAGCGTCGCCGAACTGGTGATCGCCGAGATCATCATGATGTTCCGCGGCGTGCCCGCCCGGAACATGCAATGCCATCGCCACGGCTGGAGCAAGTCGGCGACCGGCAGCCACGAAGCACGCGGCAAGACCCTGGGCATCATTGGCTATGGCCACATCGGCACCCAGCTCGGCCTGCTCGCCGAAGCATTGGGCATGCAGGTGATGTTCCATGACATCGAAACCAAGCTCGCGCTCGGCAACGCGCGCCCCGCCGTCGATCTCGATGACCTGCTGCAACGCGCCGACGTGGTCAGCCTGCACGTTCCGGAAACGCCGGCAACCAGATTGATGTTCGGCGCACCCCAACTGGCGCGGATGAAACCCGGCGCGCACCTGGTCAACGCATCGCGCGGCACCGTGGTCGATATCGACGCGCTCGCCGATGCCCTGCATGCGGGCCATGTCGGCGGCGCCGCGGTCGACGTGTTCCCGGTGGAGCCGGAAAGCAACAACGATCGCTTCGAGTCCCCGTTGTGCGGGATCGACAACGTGATCCTGACGCCGCACATCGGCGGCAGCACCCTCGAAGCACAGGAAAACATCGGGCTCGAAGTCGCGGCCAAACTGCTGCGCTACAGCGACAACGGCAGCACGCTGTCGGCGGTGAACTTCCCGGAAGTGAGCCTGCCCGAACACGCCGGCAGCCATCGCCTGCTGCACATCCATCGCAACGTGCCCGGCGTGCTCTCGGCGATCAATGACATCTTCGGCAGGCGCGGCATCAATATCGATGGCCAGTACCTGCGCACCGATCCGCAACTGGGTTATGTGGTGATCGATGTCGGCGTCGACGCCTTGCAATCCGGCGAGTTGCGCAACGAACTCGCGGCGATCCCGGGGACGCTACGCACCCGCGTGCTGTTCTGACCAGCGCTGCGCCATCCGCCGCAAGGATGCGTCCGCCGACGGATCGTTCGCGATCTCCGCAATCCCGCGCCATGCCAGCGCATTCGATTCGTCGCTGACGGCGAAGGCTTCGTCGTCGCCGGCGTGCACGACATAGCGCACGTCATGATGCCAGTGCCCGGGCACGTCCCCGCGCTCGGGAATCCAGTGCGTGTCGAGATCGAAGATCGCCTCGTCCACGCTCAAACCGGCCAGGCCGGATTCCTCTTCCGCTTCCTTCAGCGCGACCGCGCGCAGATCCATGTCGCCATCTGCGTGGCCGCCGAGTTGCAGCCAGCGATCGAGCTTGCGGTGATGCGTCAGCAGCACATTCTTTCCATCGCGACTGACCAGCCACGCCGAACCGGTGAAATGGCCTTCGCGGCGCTCGCGCACGAATGCATGCACGCCTTCCCCAAGCAGCTTCAGGTAGTCGTCGGCCAGTCCGGACTGTTCCGGAACATCGCGGGCATGAATGCGCAAGGCATTGGCAAGTGGCGTCGTCATCATTGCCATGGTGCATCGCAACAGAACGAGTCGCAAGCCTCTTACCATGCCGGACGGCGCTTGTGCCGCGCAGTGGAATCCGGTTAAGGTCGGTCAGTTTTGTGGCGACAGTGTCGCCATCCACCATCGAATGATTGCCCAACAGGGGGAATACCGGATGCTTTTTTGGCGCGTCAAACCGCTCGACAAGATTCTCGAGACCGCAGAGAAGAAGGCGCTGAAGCGCCAGCTCGGCCCGATCCAGCTCACCCTGCTCGGCATCGGTGCGGTGATCGGCACCGGCATCTTCGTGTTGACCGCCGAAGCGGCCCAGAAGGCCGGTCCCGGCATGATGCTCGCCTTCGTGATCGCGGCGATCGTGTGCGGATTGGCGGCCCTTGCCTACTCCGAAATCGCCTCGATGATCCCGGTTTCGGGCTCCGCCTACACCTACAGCTACGGCGTGTTCGGTGAACTGATCGCGTGGATCGTCGGCTGGGCCCTGGTGCTCGAATACGCCATCGGCGCGACTGCGGTCTGCGTCGGCTGGTCCGGCTACGTCAACGGCCTGCTCAACGGCGGCCTCTTCGGTTTGACCGCGCCCGGGGCACTGTCGTTGCCGAAGTGGCTGCAGACCGGTTATTTCTCCGGCGGCGGCATCAACCTGCTCGCTCTCCTGATCGGCATGGCCGTGACCTGGTTGCTGGTCATCGGCACCTCCAAGAGCGCGCGCGTCAACGCGGTGCTGGTGGCGATCAAGATCATCGCCCTGCTTGGCTTCATCGGCCTGGCGCTGCCGGCGGCCAAGAGCAGCAACCTGGTTCCGTTCCTTCCCACCGGCTGGGGCAGCCCGACCGGCGGCGTCGGCGTGCTCGGCGCGGCGGCATCGATCTTCTTCGCCTATGTCGGCTTCGACGCCGTCTCGACCGCCGCGGAAGAAACCAAGAATCCGAACCGCAACATCCCGATCGGCCTGATCGGCGCGCTCGGCGTCTGCACCGTCTTCTACCTGCTGGTCGGTTATGGCGCCGCCGGTGCCGCTGGCGCCCAACCGCTGATGAGCGCTGCCGGCGCCGTGCTCGATCCGGGCACCCCGGAAATGGCCGCCGCCTGCGCATTGCCGCAGAACGCACAAGCGCTGGTGTGCAGCAACGAGCCGTTGGCCCATGTGATCCGTGTCCTCGGCTACCCGAAGGTCGGCAACCTGATCGCGCTTGCCGCCGTGCTCGCCCTGCCCTCCGTGATCCTGATGATGATGTTCGGCCAGACCCGCATCTTCTTCACGATGTCGCGCGACGGCCTGCTGCCGGATGCGTTGTCGAAGGTGCATCCGAAGTTCCACACGCCGCACGTGATCACGGTCCTGACCGGTATCGTGGTCTCGATCTGCGCCGCGCTGTTCCCGGTCGGCAAGCTTGCCGACACCTCCAACTCCGGCACCCTGCTGGCGTTCGCGATGGTGTCGATCGGCGTGCTGGTGCTGCGCAAGACCCAGCCGGATCGCCCGCGTCCGTTCCGCACGCCGCTGGCCTGGATCGTCTGCCCGCTCGCCGTGCTCGGCTGCCTGCTGCTGTTCGTCAACCTCAGCATGACTGCCAAGACCGTTTTCGCGGTATGGGCGGTGATCGGCCTGATCCTGTACGGACTCTACGGCAGCAAGCGCAGCCACCTCGCCCGCGAAAACGCCCAGTAATCGCGCGGCATGCACGAAGGCCGGCCCCGCGCCGGCCTTCTGCTTTCAGGACGCCACACACTTTCCGGACGCAAGATCATGAAGCAACTGTTCGCCACCAAGCATCCGACGGCCGTCACCAGCGACGCGCAGAAGATGGACCTGCATCGCGCACTCGGGCCATGGGGGCTGACCGCGCTCGGCATCGGCGCGGTGATCGGTGGCGGCATCTTCGTGATCACCGGGCAGGCCGCGGCCGAACACGCGGGTCCGGCGATCATGCTGTCGTTCGTGCTGGCGGCGATCTGCTGCACGTTCTGCGCGCTGGCCTATGCCGAATTCGCGGCGATGGTGCCGGTGTCCGGTTCCGCCTACACCTATACCTACGCCACCCTGGGCGAACTGGCGGCATGGTTCATCGGCTGGATGCTGATCCTCGAATACGGCGTCTCGGCATCGGCGGTCGCGGTGAGCTGGACCGGTTATTTCCTAAGCCTGCTCGACCACTTCAACATCCATCTGCCGGCCGCGCTGGTCAGCGCTCCGCTCGATGCCAAGCTCAAGCCGACCGGGGCGATCGCCAACCTGCCGGCCGCCGGAATCGTGCTGCTGCTGACCTGGCTGTGCTACGTCGGCATCCGCAAGTCCTCGGCGATGAATACCGCGATGGTGGCCCTCAAGAGCGGCCTGATCGTCCTCGTCATCATCGCCGGCTGGCGCTATATCGACACCGCCAACTGGCATCCCTTCATTCCGGAAGCGCAAGGCCCGGGCAAGTTCGGTTTCGACGGCGTGCTGCGCGGCGCGGCGATGGTGTTCTTCGCCTACATCGGCTTCGAGGCGGTGTCGGTGGCGGCGCAGGAATCGCACAACCCGCAACGCGACATGCCGTTCGGCATGCTGGTGTCGCTGGCGATCTGCACCGTGCTCTACATCGGCATGTCGGCAGTGATGACCGGACTGGTGCCCTTCACCCAGCTGGGAACGGATGAACCCGTCGTCACCGCGGTCGCCGCGCACCCGCAACTGGGCTGGTTGCGCATCGTGGTGGAAATCGGCGCGCTGATCGGGCTGTCGTCGGTGGTGCTGGTGATGATCATCGGCCAGCCGCGCATCTTCATGATCATGGCGCGCGATGGCCTGTTGCCGCCGGTGTTCACCCGCATCCACCCGCAATACAAGACGCCGCACATCAATACCGTGATCACCGGCGTCGGCATCGCACTGCTGGCCGCGGTGTTCCCGCTCGACGTGCTCGGCGATCTCACTTCGATGGGCACGCTGATCGCCTTCGCCGCGGTCTGCATCGGCGTGCTGGTCCTGCGCCGCACCCAACCCGAACTGCCGCGACCGTTCCGGATCAAGGGCGCGTGGCTGGTGTGCGGCGCCGGCGTCATCAGTTGCCTGGTCCTGCTGTCGACCATGACCGCGCACAACTGGGCGCTGATGATCGCGTGGACGATCATCGGCCTGCTGATCTACTTCCTGTACGGCTATCGCCACAGCAACCAGCACAGGCAAGCCTGAGATCCGCGCAATGCACGACCACGAGCGCGCCGCCCGGCAATCCCTGATCGACCACTGCCGGGCGATGAACGCCAGCGGCCTGTCGTTGAACAAATCCGGCAATGCGAGTTTGCGCTGGGGCGAGGGCCTGCTGATCACCCCGACCGGCCGCGCCTACGATCGCCTGCTGCCCGAGGACATCGTCTATCTCGACGCCGATGGCAGCTGCCCGCCGGGACAGTTGATCCCGTCCAGCGAATGGCGCTTCCACTGCGACATCCTGCGCGCCTTCCCCGATGCCAATGTAGTCGTGCACGTGCATTCCACCCACGCCACCGCGCTGGCCTGCCTCGGCGAAGGCATCCCCGCCTTCCACTACATGGTCGCGGTCGCCGGCGGTGATCGCATTCCCTGCGCCGATTACGCCACCTTCGGCAGCGGGGAACTCTCCGACAATGTCCTGCGCGTGCTGGACGGCGGCCTGCGCGCATGCCTGATGTCCAACCATGGCCAGGTCACCACCGGCAAGACACTGGCCGAGGCCTACACCCTGGCCGAGGAAGTCGAGAACCTGGCTCGCCAGTACATGCTGGCGCGCACGCTGGGGCCGACCCGCAACCTGCCCACGGAGGAAATGGCGCGGGTGCTGGAGAAGTTCAAGCACTACGGGCAGCAACGCAAACCCGACTGAACGTGATGGCGAACTGCTGAATCGTCATTTGGAAAGACCGCCGCAGTCGCTACACTGCGCGGATGGACACTCCCGCCTTCGACCACAACCTGTACGCCGGCTGTGCCGCCCAGATCATCAGCCAGACCCGCGAGCTGGCCGCCAAGGGATTCACCCCGGCCACCGCCGGCAATTTCTCGATCCGCATGGGGCCGGACCACGCCGCCATCACCATTTCCGGCAAGGACAAGGGGCGCCTGACCGAAGCCGACATCATGGTGGTCAACATGGCCAACGAACCGGTCGCGACCCACCATCAACCGTCCGCGGAAGCCGCGCTGCACACGCATCTGTATCGTCGCTACCCCGACGTCGGCGCGGTGCTGCACACCCATTCGCCGACGCAGACCATCGCCGGCATGTTGTACGAGGGCGAAGGACGCGTGCGCCTGCGCGGCTACGAGCTGTTCAAGGCCCTGCGCGGCCACACCAGCCACGAGGCCGAGTTCGATCTGCCGGTGGTGCCGAATTCGCAGGACATGGACGAACTGACCGCCAGCGTCGATGCGGTGCTGACCACGCCCAATACCTGGGGCTATCTGATCGCCGGCCACGGGCTGTATGCGTGGGGCCGCGATATCAGCGAGGCGCGCCGCCACCTGGACGCGTTCGAGTTCCTGCTCGGCTGCGAACTGGAAATGCGCCGGCTGCGCGCGTGAGGACGAGACGATGAGCAGACTGCGGATTTTCGCTGCCGGTGTCCCCGACATGGTGCTGGACGAAAGCCACGATCACGCCGGAATCGCGCGCCTGCTGAAACCGATCAAGGTCGATTTCGATCGATGGCAGGCAAATGCGCCGGTGAAGGCCGGCGATCCTCCGGAAACGATCATGGCCGCCTATCGCGCCGACATCGATCGGCTGGTGGCGGAAAACGGTTTCCGTTCGGTCGACGTGGTGAGCATCGCGCCGGACAATCCCAATCGCGCCGAAATGCGCGCCAAATTCCTTGAAGAGCACTACCACAAGGAAGACGAGGTGCGCTTCTTCGTCGCCGGATCGGGCCTCTTCACCCTGCACGTCGGCGACAGGGTCTACGAAATCCTGTGCGAACAGGGCGACCTGATCGCCGTCCCCGATGGCACCACCCACTGGTTCGACATGGGCGAAGCACCGGAATTCGTGGCGATCCGCTTCTTCACCGAACCGGACGGCTGGGTTGGCCATTTCACCGGCAGCGACATCGCGCAGAAGTTTCCCCGCTACGAGAAGCACTGAACCGTGACGCCGCTGTTCAAGAAGCTCAATCTCGGGACGCTTCGGCGCATCCACGTGTTGAACGCACCGGAAAGCTTCGAACGGGAACTGGCGGCGCTCGATGGCGTCGAGATAGAGCGCGACGCCCGCGGCAGGATCGACTGGGCGCTGGCCTTCGCGGTGACGCAGGACGAACTCGACACGGCCAGCCGTGCGTTGACGAAGGCGGCCGACGGCGATGCGCAACTCTGGATCGCTTATCCCAAGGGCAGTTCGAAACGGTACCGCTGCGAATTCAACCGGGATTCCGGCTGGACCGTGCTGCGCGACGCCGGCTTCGACACCGTGCGGATGGTGGCGATCGACGAGGACTGGTCGGCGCTGCGTTTCCGTCGCGGCGAATACATCAAGGCACCGAAGAAATGAATCCCGCGATGGCAAGCACGATCCTCACCGACATCGAAGGCACCACCTCCTCGATTTCCTTCGTCAGGGACGTGCTGTTCCCGTATGCGCGCGAACGCCTGCCCGCCTTCGTCGCCGCGCACGGCGATGAACCGGAAGTACGCGCCCTGCTCGACCAGGTTGCGACCGAACACGGCGCGATGTGCCAGGACGCGATGATCGTCGAGACGCTGCAGGGCTGGATCGACGAAGACCGCAAGCACACCGCGCTGAAAGCGCTGCAGGGCATGATCTGGAACGACGGCTACGCCCGCGGCGATTTCACCGCGCCGCTGTATCCGGACGTCGCGCCGGCGCTGCGTGCCTGGCACGCCGCGGGCCATCCGCTGGCGGTGTATTCCTCGGGATCGGTCCCGGCGCAGAAACTGCTGTTCAGCCATTCCGATGCCGGCGACCTGGCGCCGCTGCTCTCGGATTATTTCGATACCGAAGTCGGCCACAAGCGCGAAGCCGCCAGCTATCGCCGCATCGTCGAACGCCTCGGCCGTGCACCGCAGGACATCGTCTTCCTGTCCGACGTGGTGGAGGAACTCGACGCCGCCCGCGAGGCCGGCCTGCGCACGGTGCTGCTCGATCGCCGCGAGGACTATCCGCAGCCGCGCACGGGCGACGCCACGCATGGCCATGATCGCGCCGAGAGTTTCGCCGCGATCGATCCGCACTGATTGCAGCGACGCATGAACCACGCCATTGACCGCAAGGCCACGTTGGGTGGATTCATCGCGATTTTGCTGTGGTCGTCGCTGGCGTTGCTGACCAACCTGACCGGCGATCTGCCGCCCTTCCTGGTACTGGCGATCAGTTTCGGCTGCGGCGGAATCATCGGGCTGCTGCATGTCCTGCGCCAGGGCAAGGCCGGTTTGCAGTCGATGCGCGCACCGCTGCCTGCGCTGACGCTGTCGACAGCCGGACTGTTCGGCTATCACGCGCTGTATTTCTTTTCACTCAAGCATGCGCCGCCGGTCGAGGCCAACCTGCTCAACTACCTGTGGCCCTTGCTGATCGTGCTGCTGTCGGGATTGCTGCCCGGCATCCATCTGCGCACGGGCAATTTCATCGGGGCCGTGCTCGGACTGATCGCCGCCGCATTGCTGGTCACCGGCGGTCGCGGCATTCGTGTCGATCCTGCTGCAGGTCCCGGTTATCTCGCCGCGATCGCGGCCGCGCTGGTCTGGGCCGGCTATTCGGTGCGCAACCGCCGCTACGCCCATGTGCCGAGCGCGGCGATCGTGCCGGCTTGCATTGCGGTCGCAATCCTCGGGGCGTTCTCGCATTTCGCATTCGAGCCGTCGCGGGCCATCACCGGCATGCAATGGCTGGCGATGCTCGCGATGGGTGTCGGCCCGGTCGGCGCGGCGTTCTGGCTGTGGGACAACGGCACCAAGCGCGGCGACATCGCCCTGCTCGGCGGCCTCTCCTATCTCGCGCCGCTGCTGTCGACGCTATTGCTGGTCGCAAGCGGTCGCGCGCAGCCGCACTGGATTCAGGCAGTGGCGATCGCGCTGTTGCTGACGGGCGCGTGGTCGAGCCTCAGGGCTTCGCGTCTTCCAGTCGATAACGCGTCGTCGCGCTGACTTCACCGCGCCAGCGATCCTGCGCCCGCACCTCGATGCGATGTTCACCGACCGCGAGATCGGTCGGCAGCGCGCCGCGCCACAGGTGCGGTGACGGCGTCGCTTCCGGCGAGCGATCATAGCCGCGCAAATGCGGTGCTGCATCGTCGCGCATGTTTTCGGCAAGCAATGCCGGATCCGGCTGCGCCGCCCGCGTCATCGGCTTCCAGGGGCCGTTGTCGACGCGATATTCGATGCGGGTATCGACCATGCCCATCCACATGTTGGCGTACACGCCCCAGGCCGGATAGGCGCCCTTGCGCAGCACCTTGGGCGCGTGCAGTCCGATCTGGGTATCGGCGGGATCGCGCGCCGGGTGGTACGCCAGCGCATAGCGGCCATCGGCTTCGACATGCAGCGTGGCATAGCCGTTCGGCGTGCCGTCGGACATCGTCGATGCCGGAATGCCGGCGGCATCCTTCACCCCTGACCAGAATGCCCCGCAAGCGGCGCCAACGTTGAATTCGTGCAGCGGTTGCGCACCATGCCAGCCGGTCGATGCGTCATGGAACCAGTGCTGCTGCGCATGCGAATGCGCGCTCAACACCAGCACGTGCGGGAAATCCTTGATCAGCGCGAACAAGCGCTCGCGATC
>JAEKKW010000007.1 GCA_019510195.1 Lysobacterales bacterium
CCGACATAGAGCTTGCGGCCATCCGGACTGGCCACCAGGGCCTTGGTCCAGTGGTGGTTGATGGTGGCCGGCAGGTCGGTGAATTCCACCCCGGGGGTGGTGATCCGCGTTTCACCCGCGACGTACGGGAATTTCACGATCGCGTCGGTATTGGCCACATACAAAGTATCGCCGATCAGTTGCACTCCGAACGGCGAGTGCAGGTGTTCGATGAAGACATGCTGCTCCCATTGGCCCGTGGCGTCATTCCTGCGCAACAGGGTGATCCGGTTGCCGCCCTTCCCGCCCTTGCCCGAGAGGTTCTTGATCTTGTTGGCGATCAGTTGCTTCGGCGTGGTCACCGGTTCCGAACCAGGCCCGTTCGATTCCACCACCAGGATGTCGCCATTGGGCAGCGTGTAGAGCTGGCGCGGGTGCAGCAGGTCGCCGGCGATCCTTTCGATCCTGAGCCCGGGCGCCACCCTGGGCGTCTGCCCCTGCTTCCAGCCGAGATAGTCGGGAACCTGCATCGGTGGCACCAGGAAATTGCGCGCCTCGGGCAGCGGCGGTGCCCCGCCCGATTGCTGCGCCGGCGGGTACGACGCCTTCTCTGCACAACTTCCCAACAGCAGACCCGATGCCAGCACCAGCATGCCGCGAAGGACGACCCTAGCCATGGAGATTTTCCTCCGTCGGGGAACGCTGCACCGCCATCAGCACGTGGCTGGCGGAGAGCAGGATGACCGTGCATGCCGACAGCAAGACACCGGCGGGGAAGACCGCATAGGCATCGCGGCTATGCACGAAGGCATTGAAGATCGCCGCGACAATCGCCAGCAGGTTGAGCCAGAAGTCGATCCTGTCGCCGCGCCGGGCAAGCTGCCTGGAGGTGATCCAGACCTGGGCGAGATTGACGAGACGCGGAATCACGGCAATCAGCAATCCGAACGCGATCAGCCACGCAGCACCCTTGTTCCACAGCACGCCAGCCGTGCGCGCATAGATGGCGTCGAAGATCAGTGCTGCGGCGAAGAAGCCGAATGGCAGCGGGTTGAGCAGGCCATAGAGGGCGTTGGCAAGGACGGAGCGATGCGGCGCGATGTGTCGATTCACGGGCAAGCCACCTCATTTGGGGAAACAATGCCGGGTACAGCCGTCAAGGCGACGCGTCAACGAGTCTAGCGGAGGAATCGTGAAGGGAATGCGCGCCTGCCTGGCGATGATTGCGCTGGCCTGCGGTCCGGTGCGTGCGCAGCAGTCGCCACCGGAGCCGAAAGATGCCCACGTGGCATTCCCGACGATGGAAGTCGATGCCGTTCACCTCGGCATCCGGCCCTTCGATGTTCCCGCCGCGCTCAGCGTGGTGCACCCCGCGCCCGCCAGCGCCGGCCAACCCGGCGTGAACCTGTCCGAGTCGCTGGTCGGCGTGCCGGGCATTCTGGCGCGCAACCGGCAAAACTATGCCCAGGATCTCCAGGTCTCGATCCGCGGGTTCGGCGCGCGCACGACCTTCGGGGTCCGCGGCATCCGCCTGTATGCCGACGGCATCCCGGCCAGCCTGCCCGACGGCCAGGGCCAGGTGTCGCACTTCAATTTCGATTCGGCCGAACGCATCGAAGTATTGCGCGGTCCGTTCTCGGTGCTTTACGGCAATGCCGCCGGCGGCGTTGTCCAGCTGTGGAGCGCCGAGGGCACGCCAACGCCGGTCACGACACTCGGTGCGAACTTCGGGAGCAACGACAGCTTCCGCTATGGCATCAACACGCGCGGGACTTTCGGGCGGGTCGATTACAACGTCTCCGCTTCGGATTTCCGTTCCGCCGGCTACCGCAGGCATAGTCGCGTGCAACGCGAATCGGACAACGCCAGGTTCGGCGTGGATCTCGGCGATCGCGGCAAGCTCACCCTCGTGGCGAACCGGTTGAACCAGCCCGTCTCGGAGGACCCTCTCGGCATGACCCCGGCCCAGGCGCATGCCGACCCGCGGCAAGCCGCTTCGGCGGCGATCCAGTACAACACGCGCAAGCGCATCCTGCAGGACCAGGTCGGCGGCGTGTTCGAACGACAGCTGGACAATGGCAACCAGTTGCGGCTGATGGCCTACTCCGGCCAACGGAAGATCGTGCAGTACCAGTCGATACCGGCGAGCTCCGAACGGAATCCGCTTTCCGCGGGCGGCGTGATCGTGCTGGACACCGACTATGGCGGCATCGATGCACGCTGGACCCGCGACGGCGAAGTGGCGGGACGGCAATACGAATTCGTCGCAGGATTCGCCGGCGACAGGCAGTTGCAGCACCGTCGCGGCTACAACAATTTCATCGGCGACACGCTGGGAGTGCGCGGAGCGCTGAGGCGGGACGAAGACGACAACGTCGGCAGTACCGCCGGTTATCTGCAGTGGTATTGGGACTTCGCGAAACAATGGTCGCTGCTGCTCGGCGTGCGCCACGAGGAAGTCCGCTTCCGTGCGCACGACCGCCATGTCACCGCCACCAATCCGGATGACAGCGGCCGCGTCGGCTACGTCGCCACCACGCCGGTGGCAGGACTGGTGTTCCGGCCGCGCGCAAATCTGCGGCTGTATGCCAGTTACGGCAAAGGGTTCGAGACGCCCAGCTTCAACGAACTCGGGTATCGCAGCGATGGATCGCCCGGACTGGCCTTCGACTTGCGCCCTGCGCTGAGCCGCAACCTGGAACTGGGCGCCAAGTGGCATCCGGCCCCCGCACTCGCGATCGAGGCAGCGGCGTTCCGCTCGGACACGCGCGACGAACTGGCAATCGCCACCAATGAAAACGGCCGATCGACTTACCGGAACGTCGGCACCACGCGACGCCAGGGCATCGAGGTTTCCATGACCGGACAACTCGGACATGGCTGGCAGGCCAGTGCCGCCGCCACCCGCGTTGAAGCGCGCTTCCGCACGCCGTTCTCGATCTGTCGCGCCACGCCGTGCGTCTCCGCGAATATCCCGGTCGCGGCCAACACGCGCATCCCGGGCGTGCCGGAACATTACGGATCCCTGCGACTGCAGCACGGCGGCAATTCGGGCTGGCGCGAAGGCATCGAGCTGACGGGAGTCGGTTCGGTCACGGTCGAGGACACCGGAGTCCAACACGCCAGCGGCCACGGCCTTGTCTCCATCGATGCCGGTTACACGTTTTCGCTGACCACGAACCGGCGACTTCAGGTCAGCGCCCGCATCGACAATCTGGCCAACCGCCGCTACATCGGATCGGTGATTGTCAACGACGGCAATGGACGCTATTTCGAGCCCGGTCCGGGCCGCAGCTGCACGATCGGCGCGCGGCTGACTTTCTGATCAGGCCCGGATCTGCGAAACTGCGCCACCGGGAACGTTCCTTCCTGGCGCCATCCGACGACATGAACCTGCTGCGCCACCCTGCCTTCCGCTTCGTCCGGCTGCCGGCCCTGCTGGCGGTGCTGCTGTTGGCGACGCTGCCGACGCTGGGCAGGCTGCAAGCGACGCCGATGGCGGGCATGCACGCCGCCAAGGTCGCGCTGTGCACCACCGGCGGACTGCGCTCGGTGCAATTGGATCTGGTGCCCTCGCACGACACGACGCCACCAGTCGCACCATCGGGACATCACCAACACGACGACTGCGCCTACTGCCCACTGCTGGCCGGACTCGCACAACTATCGGTCCCGCCGGCGCTGCATTTGTTGCCACCCGATAACGACGCGCCACCACGCGTTCAATCCGCAACACGCATCGCATCCATCGCCGACACCGGACTCGGTGCGCGCGGACCACCGGACAACCAAGCGTCGATCACTGCCTGATCCGCTCGCGCGTTCGCGCGCATCCGTCTTTCCCGGAGTCCCAATGTCCGCCTTCCACCTTGCGATGCCGCGCGCATCGCTGCTGGCCGTTGCCATCTGCATGGCGCTGCCCGCGATCTCTCATGCGCAGTCCCCGCCGCCGCAATCCGCATCATCCATGACCGCGCCGACGCAAGTGCTCGATACGGTGACGATCCGCGGCATGCAGCCCACTTCGTTGCCCACCCAGGTGCCGACCACGATCGAGGGCATCACCGGCGACGCCGTGCGCGAACGCATCAATGCCAGCGATGCCGAAGACGCGCTGAAATACTTCCCCAGCCTGCTGGTGCGCAAACGCTACATCGGCGATTACGACCACGCCGTGCTGGCCACGCGCGCGTCAGGCACCAACAACAGTGCGCGTTCTCTGGTCTATGCCGATGGCATCCTGCTGTCGAACCTGCTGGGCAACGGCGCCACGTTCACTCCGCGCTGGGGCATGGTCGATCCCGCCGAGATCGAACGGGTGGACGTGCTCTACGGACCGTTCTCCGCGGCCTATCCCGGCAATTCCGTCGGCGCGGTGGTGGATTTCGTGACGCGGATGCCCGATCGCCTCGAAGTCCATGCACGCGCCGGCTATGCACTGGAACGCGCGCAGATCTACGGAACGCATGGCGATTTCCCGGCGCGATCGTTCGAAGTCTCCGCTGGCGATCGCTGGGGCGCGCTGTCGGCATGGTTGTCGGTGAACCGCAGCGACAGCGACGCCCACCCGATCGCTTTCGCCACCCTGCCCGCGAGTTCCGGCAAGACCGGCACGCCCGCGACACCCGTGACAGGCGCGATTGCCGGCGCAAATCCGCGCGGACAACCGTGGTACGTGATCGGCGCATCCGGCCAGACCCACACCACCCAGGATATGGCGAAGCTGAAACTGGCCTGGGACATCCGCCCCGGATTGCGCCTGAGCTATCTCGTCGACCAATGGCATAACGATGCCTCGCGCGGCGCGGAAACGTATCTGCGCGACGCCAATGGCACGCCGGTGTATTCGGGCAACGTCTCGATCAATGGCCTGAATTACGGCATCGCCGCGACTGCGTTGCCGCTGCAACGCACGGAGATGAAGCACCGCATGCAGGGCCTCACCCTGCGCCAGGGTGGCAACGGTCGCTGGACGTGGTCGCTGGCAGCAAGCCGCTACGACTACGTCGTCGATCGCGTGCGCTCGCCGCTGGTGGCACTGCCGCTGGCGGAAACCGGCGGCACCGGATTGCTGGCCGACAGCCACGGCACCGGCTGGACTACCTCCACCGCGCGCGCAACGTGGCGCCCGGCTGCGCATATCGTCGAATTCGGGATCGGCGCGGACCTGTATCGCCTGCGCACGCAGGTTTCGTCATTGCAGGATTGGCAGCATGGCAGCGCTGGCCCGCGCGCGTCAGCGTTCGCGGGAACCACGCAATTGGCCAGTGCATTCGTGCAGGACACCTGGCACATCACGCCGCGATGGACATCCATGCTTGGCCTGCGCGGCGAACGCTGGGAGGCACGCGACGGCTTGCTGGCCAATGCGTCGACGGTCTTGCGTTTCGCACCGCGCAATCAATCGTCGTTGTCGCCCAAGGCCGCGCTCGAATTCCTGCCGTCGCGGGACTGGTCGCTGAAGGCATCGATCGGTCGTGCCGTGCGCTTCCCGACCGTCAGCGAGCTGTACCAGGGCACGATCGCCAGCGGCAGCATCGTCAACAACGACCCGGACCTGCGGCCGGAACGTTCGGTCACTTCGGAACTGTCGGCGATCCACAAGACCGATCGCGGCGACGTGCGCGCAACCGTGTTCAACGAGTACACCCGCGATGCCCTGTACTCGCAGACCGACGTCACCGTCGTACCCAACGTCACCAACATCCAGAACGTCGATGCCATCCGCACCCGCGGACTGGAACTGGCGACGCACGCGAACGATGTCGGCATCGCCGGACTGGAGCTCGATGCCAGCCTGACCTGGACCGATTCGCTGATCACCCGCAACCACCGGTTCCCGGCCAGCGAAGGAAAATGGCAGCCGCGCGTGCCGCGCTGGCGCGCGAACCTGCTCGCGACCTGGCGTGCGGACGACCACTGGAGCATTACCGGCGGCGTGCGCTACAGCGGCCGGCAATACAACACGCTCGACAACAGCGACATCCACAGCCATGCCTATACCGGAACCAGTCCGTTCCTGGTGGCGGACATCAGGCTGCATTACCGTCGCGATGCGCACTGGAGCGGTGCGCTCGGCGTGGACAATCTCGGCAACCAGACCTACTGGGCTTTCCATCCCTACAATCAGCGGACATGGATGGCGGAGGTGCGCTATGACCTGTGACACAAGCCGACACATGCGATCCATTTGCATGCTCGTGGTCGCCGCGCTGGCGTTCCTGCTGGCGGCATGCCACACGGAAACGGCGCAACCCGTTCGCGCGCACGCGATTGGCAGCGAGCCGTGGCACCTGCCCGCACCACTCGACGCGTCGCTGGCGGACCTGTCATCGACATCTTCGGGTGAACTGCTGTTGTCCTGGGTCCAGCCCGGCACCGGTGGCAACCAGATGCTGATGTTCTCCCGCTACACCGCGGGGCACTGGACACCTCCAGCCACGGTGGCGCATTCGGCATGGTTCGGCAATGCGATGGATACGCCGCATGTGCGCATGACCGCGGACGGCACGCTATGGGCGCAGTGGCTCAACCGCAATGCAAATGGCGCGATGCATGCCCGTGATGTCGTGTTGTCGCGCTCGCGCGATGACGGGCGCAGCTGGTCACGGCCCGTGAACGTCAACACCGATGGCACCGCGACCGAACACGGTTTCACCGCGCCGTGGCCCGCCTCGCGCGATCGCCTCGGCATTGCCTGGCTGGACGGCCGCGCGACTGCCGCTTCGGGGCCAACGATGCTGCGCGCCACGACCTTCGGCACCAACTTGCATCGTGGCGAGGATGCGCCCGTCGACGTCTCCACCTGGGATTGTTGCCGGACAAGAGTGGCGATGACCACGGGCGGTCACATCCTCGCGTACCGCGGACGCACCAGAACGGTCCGGCGATCGCCGCAAACGGCGATGCGGTTGTCGTGTCGTGGTACACCGCCGCCGGCGATGCCCCCGCATTGCGCGCGGCCTACAGCCGCGATGGGGGGCGACAGTTCGGCCCGCCGGTGGAGCTCTCGCGCAATCCCCGCCTGCAGGGGCGCACCGATGTCGCACTCACCGGGAAGGATGCATGGGTCACCTGGCTCGATGACGAATCCGGTGCAACCGTGCTGAAACTCGCGCGCATCGATTTTGGCGCTGCCGCCCCGTCCACTGAATCGGTCACGCTGCAGACACTTGTCGGACACGGGCATGCCATTGGCTATAGCCGCATCGTCGCAACGAACGACAAGCTCTATGTGATCTGGAATGATGCCGGTGCGGATCGCCCGACGCTGGCCGGCGCGGTGATGACCCGCAAGGATTGATGGCTCAGCGCGCCGGCGCAGCCGAAAACCGCGAGAAATCCCTGCCTGCCATCCGCAGGCCCTTGCGCAGATAGGCGCGGATTTCGCCATCGGGCGGCTGCGGGGCCGCACCGCCCAGATGTGCGTGGAAGATGTGTTCCAGCTCGAACAACCAGGCTTCGCGCGCAATCGGCTCGCGATTGGAGTGCCCGGCATCGGCGTCGACCAGCAGGCTGGCGTCGCTGCCTGCCAGTTTCAGCCGTGCGGCGTACTCGATGACGCCGGCGATCCCGACACGCTGGTCTTCACCGCCCGCCGCGATCAGCAACGGACGGCGCATGCGCGTCGCATTCGCCAGCGGTGACTGCGCATGCAGGCGCGCCATCGTCGTTGCATCGGCGGGATCCACGCCCATCATCCGCGCCCAGTCGCGCATCGGCACCACGTTGCCGAGTTGCAGCGCTTCCGGGTTGCGCAAGATCCAGCGCAATACCCAGCCGAAATCCGGCGGCGGCACCATCGCTGCGCCGACCTTGAACAATTCCGGCTGGAAGGTCACGCCCAGCAGCGTGGAATACCCTCCGAACGATGCGCCGGTGATGCCGACGCGATTGGCGTCGCCGATGCCGTTCGCCAGCAGCCAACGCGTGCCCTCGACGATGTCCTGCTGCACGCGGCCATTGCCGAAATCGCTGCCAGCGCCCATCACGTATGCACGGCCATAACCGGTGGACGAACGCGGATCCGGCTCGAACACCGCATAACCGCGATTCGCCAGCATTTGCGTCACCGCGCGGAACTCCGGGCGCCAATGGTTCCACGGCCCGCCATGCACATTGACGACCAGTGGCAGCGTCGCCGCATCGCGTCCCGGTGGCAGGGTCAGGAATCCGTGGAGGTGCATGCCATCGGAAGCACGCCAGCTCATCGGCAACACGTTGGCGACTGCCGCAGCCGGGACATGCGTGGCCGGCTTGCCGTCGCGCGCGAAGGTCGGCGCGTCCTCGAACAGGAAAGCCAGCGTCCGCGTGCGCGGATCGAACAGATGCCAACGCCGTCCCTGCAATGTGCTGCCACGTTCCTCCACCAGCCAGGTGCCGGGTGCAACCTGCAGGTCGAGATCGCGACCCGGCAGTTTTGCCTTCAGTGCCGCAAGCGGTGCGGCATCGGCGGCGTCCAATGCCTGCAACACGGGCACGGCACTGCGGTAGGCGATGAAACGCGGACGATTCGTGGCCGGATCGAAGATCACTTCATCGACATCGGCGACTTCGCGCGGATCACCTTGCACGTCACGCGGATGGCCGTCGGGGGACAGCGCCTGCAATCGCGTGAGATCGCCATCGATGTCGCCGCGCAGCCACGCGCCGCCGTCCGGCATGGCGGTGAGCAGACCGCAGCGATGCAGGTTCTCGCAACGCAGGACTGCGCGCGGACGCCCGTTCTCGAAGCGATACAGCACCTGTGCCGCGCCATCCACCAGCTGCAGCCAGAGCAGGCGACCTTGTGCATCCGTCGCCGCATCGATGATGCGCTGGCGGTCCCGCCACAATGGCGTGCGTCGCCCCTGCACATCGATGCGCTGCAGCGACCACGCACCCGGCGTCCCCTGCGCCGTCATCCCGGATTGCTCGATGGCGAGCACCGCCGCATCCTGGCTGCCATCCACCGCGATGACCTGGCGCCCGGCCTGGCCCCCCAGGGTGACGACGATGCCCGAACCGGACTGTCCGCGTGCCGCGAGCGCAAACATTTCGCGCGGCGACTGCAACAGCAGCCAACGGCTGTCGCGCGTCCATGCGATGTCGCGTGCGCTGGTATTGCCGAGAAGGCGGCGTGGCGCGCCATTGCCTGCAAGCGGGCGCGACCAGACTTCGCGGCTGCGACCATTCTGGTGCAGCCATGCAAGTTGACTGCCATCGGGCGACAGCGCCACCGAAGTCGTTGTCGACTCCAGCAGGAAGGCAGCGCGAGGCAGCCGCGCTGCCGAAGGTGCCGCACGCTGCGCCTTGGCGAAGGCGCGCAACGCGACGGCATCATCGGCGGCATGCACCGGTCGCGCCGACACCCCGCAGAAGACTGCGGCCATCGCGGCAGCACGCCATATCGCCCGGCGCTCGCGTCTCATCGGCGCGGCACCGTCAACCACAACGCCGTCAGTGCCGGCGGTCCCAATACACCGCAGAGAACAACCCAGGTGATGCGCGCCGGCGTCGACAGGATGCGATTCGCGCCCAGCCGGAGTGCCGCCACCAGCGAAAGCAGGCACAGCACGATGCCCAGCCACAGGATCGAACGCGGCATCGGCGCGGGCGTGGTGGCATCCAACGGCATCGCCGGTGCAAACAGATCACGCGCGGCCTCGCGAATCGCGTAAAGCACGGGCGATGGCCACCATGCGCTGTAGCGATACGGCGCCGGATAGTCGAAATCCAGTGCCCGGCGGTTGACGGTCTCGACGCGACCGTCGTCATGCATGCGCAGCGCGACCAGATGCGGCGCAACACCCGTGCTGGTATGCGATTTCGCCGAATAGAGGAAAGTGACGAGGTAGCCATCGACCAGTTCGATCAATTCGAGGTTGCGCAGATCATCGATCGCGCCCGGCATCTGCACGCGCAGGCGGGGCGCCACCGGCAGCAGGTTTTCGACCAGCGCACGGCCATCAAGGAAGTAAAGTGCCTTGTCGCTCATCACCACCACGGTTTCACCGATCGGGCCGCCACCGAGCATGGTTTCCCTGTCACGGACGCTGATCCGCGGAAACACCCGCATCGTTTCACTCACGTACTGATAGAGAGTCCCGCCGCCAACCAGCACGGCATCGCCCTCACTCATGCCGCGCAGTCCGTCTCCGGGCAGCGTGACCGCCGAAAATGGCGCATTCGTCATCCCCACACCCAGCGTGCCGACGGATTTTTTCGTCGCAAGGTTGTAGCCATGCAGGCGCATGTCGTCATGACTGAACACCCAACGCACGCCGCGGCGTCCGTCGTCGAACTCCATCGGGCGGAAGTTCGCCAGCTCGCCCCTATGCGGCTGCACCGGGACTTGCAGGCTAAAGTCCTGCGGATCGGACAACTTGATTTGCTCGCGCAGCAATACCGCGTCGGGATGGCGACTGTCCTGCAGCGCGGCCAGCATGCGTCCACGCCTGTCGAGTTTCTCGACAAAATTGTGCCCGCCGGGCGGTGGCGTGGCGGTGTTGTTGGGATGACTGCCCTGTGCGATCCACGCGAACTCGATGGCGATGAAGCACAACATGACCAACAGATACGCCGCCATCGACAGGGGCAATGCGGCGAGCAGCGTTCCCGCCGCCGAACGCGGCGCTGCCGACAGGTCCGGCTTGAACGCACCCAGCAGCAATAGCACCAGCCACGCCAGCACGATGCCTTCCACCGCCAGCATGCCAAAACCGAAGGCACGGCTGGCGATGATCCAGGCCAGCAACACCAATGCCGCGCCGGCATGACGCACGCCGCGCAATGCGGAGAATGCACCTGCCAGCCATGCGCACAAAGCAATCAGCCAGGCCGATAGCGGCAGCAGCCAATGACGCAGATCCACCACGCGCGCAGTCATCGTGTCCTGCCACAGCGCGACCAGCGCGATCGGCAAAGCGACCGCCAATGCCAGCAACAGCGCTGCGGCAACCCCCAATGCGGCGGCGATGCGCTGCGGCGGCAACGGCCGATGCAGCAGGTTCAACCACTGGCTGGGCTTGCGATAACTGCCCAGCTGATACAACCCGAACAGCAGGCCGACCAACGCATAGACACCGCCGATCACCCAGTGCACCAACAGCGGCTGTTGCGCCATGTCCACCAGGCGCGACATGAAGCCCAGCGCGATCAGGTGCACGCCGGCAAGTGCCGCCGCCCAGCCGCGGAAACGCACCAATTCACTCTTGATCAGATCGAACATCTTCGTGTCCCCGTGCGCTCAGGCTGCTGCCGGCGCGGCATGATTCTTGGCAAGGAAGGCGTTGACGGCGCGATCGAGGCTCACCGGCATCGATTGCACGTTGCGTGCCCCGGCTTCGCGCAGCAGGTGTTCGAAACCGTCGTCCTGGTCCAGCACCAGGTAGTGGTGCAGGCCATCGAGTCGCTGCACTTCCAGCAGGCCGGGCAAGGTGCGCGGGTCGGGTCCCTTGAATGGGTGAAATCCTCCGGCGCCGACATGTTCCTGAGCCGGCCTTGCTCGAGGATGATGAGATTGTCGGCGACGCGTTCGATCTCCTCCATCTGGTGCGAGCAATAGATCACCGTGCATTCGTCGGTGGCGTTGCTGTACATCAGCGACTCCAGGAACGCGCGCTTGGCGACCACGTCGAGGCCCAGCGTCGGTTCGTCGAGCACCAGCAATTCGGGCTGCTGCGCCAACGCCAGCGCGAGGTTGAAACCTGCGCGCTCGCCGCGGGAAAGCTGACCCACCTTTTGCTCGGGCAATATGTGGTAATGACCGATCACGCCATCGAAGGCGTGCTGGTTCCAGCGCAGATACTGATGCTGCTGCATCGCCATTACCTGCGCCACCCGCATCCAGTTCGGCAAGGTGTGTTCTTCATTCACAAAACCAATTCGGCTGCGGTCGTCCGGCGTGAGTAGCTGGCTGTCCTTGCCGAGGATGCGCGCCTCGCCCGCACTGGGCGGCAGGAACCCCAGCAGGATGCGGAACAGGGTCGATTTGCCGGCGCCATTCGCGCCGACGATGGCGTGGATGCGCCCGCGCGGAATCGCGAGATCGAGATGATCCAGGGCGAGCTTGCGCCCATAGCGCTTGCTCAGCGCGCGGGTCTCGATGATGTATTCGCTGTCTGCGTCCATGTCGGTTTCCAGTGCAGTCGGCTCAATGGGGCTCAGGCGGTCTTGCGGGGAACAAGCTGGCGAAACTCGTGCGCAACGCGCGCCTCCACTTCGTCGGGCGCGAAGCCGAGTGGCACCACGTCGTTGACGAAGCGATCCACCGCCTCGTCCAGCCGGCGTTCGCGTTCGGCGTCGGACAGGCGCTGGCGCGGCAGCGCGACGTAGAAACCAATGCCCTGGCGCGCATCCAGCCAACCTTCCGCGGCCAGTTCGGCATAGGCCTTGGCCACAGTGTTCGGGTTGATCATCAGCTGCTGCGCCAGCCCGCGGACGCTGGGCAACTGGTCGCCGCTGGCGAGCTCGTCGGTGGCGATCTTCATGCGCACGGCATCGACGATCTGGCGCACGATCGGGCGCGGATCGCCGGTGGCGATCTGGATCATCAGGGCGACGGTACGGGCCATGGCATCCATCCGTTTATGTGTACTAGTACGAATAGTACAGTCGGATTCCGGCCTTGTCCAGCAGGCAGGCGCTGCAGTGGCGGATTCGAGCTTGAACGCGGCGGAGGGCTTAAACCCGGCCGAACACCAGCGTGCCGTTGGTGCCGCCGAAGCCGAAGCTGTTCGACATCACCGTGTCGAGGCGTGCATCGATGGCCTCGCGCACGATCGGGAAGCCCTCGCAGCGCGGATCGAGGTTGTCGATGTTGGCCGACGCGGCGATGAAGCCGTCACGCATCATCAACAAACAATAGATCGCCTCGTGGACGCTGGCCGCACCGAGCGAATGTCCGCTCAGCGCCTTGGTCGACGACAGCTTCGGCACCGCGTGGCCAAAGGCCGCGCGTACCGCTTCCAGTTCGGTGACGTCGCCGACCGGCGTCGAGGTGCCATGGGTGTTGAGATAATCGATCGGGCGATCGATGCCCTGCAGCGCCATCTGCATGCAACGCACCGCGCCCTCGCCGCTCGGCGCGACCATGTCGGCGCCATCGCTGGTGATGCCATAGCCGAGCAGTTCGGCGTGGATGCGCGCGCCACGGCGCATCGCGTGCTCGTAGTCTTCCAGCACCAGCATGCCGGCGCCACTGGAGATCACGAAACCGTCGCGATCGGCGTCATAGGGGCGCGATGCCGCGTGCGGCGTTTCGTTGAAGTGCGTGGACAGCGCGCCCATCGCGTCGAACTGGCAGGTCATCGACCAGTCGAGTTCCTCGCCGCCACCGGCGAAGACGATGTCCTGCGCGCCGTGGCGGATCATGTCCGCCGCCGCGCCGATGCAGTGCGCCGAGGTGGCGCAGGCCGCGGAGATCGAATAGCTGACGCCGCGGATCGAATACGCGGTGGCCAGCGCCGCCGACACCGTCGAACACATCGTGCGCGGCACCATGTACGGGCCGACCTTGCGCACGCCCTTCTCGCGCATCAGGTCGGCGGTTTCGGTCTGCCAGCGCGGCGAAGCGCCACCGGAGCCGGCGATCACGCCGACGCGAGGCTGGCTGATCGTCGCGTCGTCGAGACCGGCATCATGGATGGCATCGCCCATCGCCACGTGGGCGTAGGCGGCGGCATCGCCCATGAAGCGCTTCTGCTTGCGATCAATGCGCGCGTCGAGGTCGATCTCGCAGACACCGGCGACCTGGCTGCGCAAGCCCATGTCGGCATAATC
Source organism: Lysobacterales bacterium (assembly GCA_019510195.1). GTDB lineage: Bacteria > Pseudomonadota > Gammaproteobacteria > Xanthomonadales > Xanthomonadaceae > Solilutibacter. Next base: position 13,741 of record JAEKKW010000007.1, read on the forward strand.
CCGGACGAAACGCAGGCCCGATCGTCCTTCGCGCAAGGCGCGCGAAACGTCGTCCGCGCTGTTGCCCAGCGGCGAGACGATGCCCATTCCGGTGATGACGACGCGACGCATCAGAAATCGTCCGTGGCGTTGAACAGGCCGACACGCAAATTGCTGGCGGTGTAGATCTCGCGGCCATCCACCAGGGTGCGGCCATCGGCGATGATCAGGCGCAGCTTGCCGCGCAGGACGCGGCGGATGTCGATCTCGTAGCTGACGGTTTTCGCGCTCGGCAACACCTGTCCGGTGAACTTGACTTCGCCGACGCCCAGCGCGCGACCGCGTCCGTGTTCGCCCAACCACGGCAGGTAGAACCCGGCGAGCTGCCACATGGCGTCGACGCCGAGGCAACCCGGCATTACCGGATCGTCGATGAAGTGGCAGTCGAAGAACCAGAGGTCGGGACGGATGTCGAGTTCGGCGCGGATGAAGCCCTTGCCGTTGCTGCCGCCGTCTTCGTTGATCTCGGTGATGCGATCGAACATCAGCATCGGCGGGGCCGGCAATTTCGCGTTGCCGGCGCCGAACAGCTCGCCGCGGGCACAGGCGAGCAATTGCTCGCGATCGAACGATGAAGCGCGGGTCATTGAAAGGCATCCATGAACGAACAGGCATTCTACGTGGCAGCGCAGCATTGTCCCGGACGATGGCGTACGGTGGCGCGAAAACCGGCCTTCCGGCAAAAAAACAGGGCACGCCGAAGCGTGCCCTGCGGGTAACGCGGAGGATGGCGATCAGCGGCGGCAGTCGCTGTGCCCGGTCTTGAAGAAGCACTTGACCGCGCCCTTGTGGCGCTGGTGGGCACTCCACACCGCATTGCGATGGCGACGATGCGCACTGGAGAGTTCACGCTTGTGGCGCTGGTGCGCGGCGCCGATGCGACCGTGGGTGAGATCGCGCCAATCCTGCTTGACGTTGCGGCTGACGAAATTGCCGTCCTGCCTGGCGTTGTGGCCGATCTCGTTGGCCTCGTGCCCCGGCGTGCTCTGCGCGGATGCGGTTCCGGCCATGGCAAGCGCGGCGAACAGCGGGATCACGGCGAAGGATTTCATCGTTTTCATGCGGGGCTCCGTTCGGGAGTTGGGGTCCGTGCGCAAACGCTAAAGCGCGAACCGTGAACCATCCCCGTCCCGCGTGCCCGGGCTGAAGCCCGTGTTCAGAAACGTGGCTGCGACCGCCGCAACGGTAAACTGTGCGTTTCCGGTTCCAGTCAGCGCTTCGATGCCCGATTCCACGCCCCGCCCCGCCTTCCACGGTTTCGAGCAGATCCCGCTGCGCGAATACGCCGAGAGCGCCTATCTCGACTATTCCATGTACGTGGTGCTGGATCGCGCCCTGCCCTTCATCGGCGACGGCCTGAAGCCGGTGCAGCGCCGCATCATCTATTCGATGAGCGAGCTCGGCCTGGGCGCCGGTTCCAAGCCCAAGAAATCGGCGCGCACCGTCGGCGACGTGATCGGCAAATACCACCCGCACGGCGACAGCGCCTGCTACGAAGCACTGGTGCTGATGGCGCAGCCGTTCTCCTACCGCTATCCGCTGATCGATGGCCAGGGCAATTTCGGTTCCAGCGACGATCCCAAGTCGTTCGCGGCGATGCGCTACACCGAATCGAAGTTGACGCCGATCGCCGAAATGCTGATGGCGGAACTCGGCCACGGCACGGTCGACTGGGACCCGAACTTCGACGGCACGCTGGAGGAACCGACCTGGCTGCCGGCGCGCCTGCCGCACCTGCTGTTGAACGGCACCACCGGCATTGCAGTCGGCATGGCCACCGACGTGCCGCCGCACAATCTCAACGAAGTGGTCAGCGCCTGCGTGCGCCTGCTCGACGATCCCGACGCGACGGTTGCCGATCTCTGCGAGCACGTCCGCGGTCCCGACTATCCGACCACCGCCGAGATCATCACCCCCGCGGCCGACTTGCGTTCGATCTACGAAACCGGCATTGGCGGCGTGCGCGCCCGTGGCACCTTCGTGCGCGAACACGGCAACATCGTCATCACCGCACTGCCCTACCAGGTGTCGCCGTCGAAGGTGATCGAGCAGATCGCCACCCAGATGCGCGCCAAGAAGCTGCCGTGGCTGGAAGACGTGCGCGACGAATCCGACCACGCCAATCCGGTGCGGATCGTGCTTATGCCGCGCAGCAACCGCGTCGACACCGAACAGTTGATGGGACACCTGTTCGCCACCACCGACATCGAGAAGAGTTATCGCGTCAACATGAACGTGATCGGCCTCGACGGGCGTCCGCAGGTGAAGAACCTGAAGATGCTGCTGGAGGAATGGCTGCAGTTCCGCACCGACACGGTGACGCGCCGCCTCAAGCATCGCCTCGAAAAAGTCGAACGCCGCCTGCACATGCTGGAAGGCCTGCTGGTCGCGTTCCTCAACCTGGATGAAGTGATCCGCATCATCCGCACCGAAGACGAGCCGAAGCAGGCGTTGATCGCGCGCTTCGACCTGAGCGAGGACCAGGCCGACTACATCCTCGACACCAAGCTGAAGCAGCTGGCGCGCCTCGAGGAAATGAAGATCCGCGGCGAACAGGACGAACTCGACGCCGAACGCGATCGCCTGATCTCCGTCCTCGGCAGCAAGGCCAAGCTGAAGAAGCTGATCAAGGACGAATTGCTCGCCGATGCCAAGAAATTCGGGGACGCCCGCCGTTCGCCGCTGATCGAACGCGAAGCCGCGCAGGCGCTCGACGAAACCGAACTGGTCGCGAGCGAACCGGTGACGATCGTGCTCAGCGAAAAAGGCTGGGTGCGTGCCGCCAAGGGCCACGACATCGATGCCGCGTCTCTTTCCTATCGCGAGGGCGATGCCCTGCTCGCCGCAGCCAACGGTCGCAGCAACCAGCAGGTCGCCTTCCTCGATTCGACCGGTCGCAGCTATTCGACTGCCGCGCACACCCTGCCCTCCGCACGCGGCAACGGCGAACCACTGACCGGACGCTTCTCGCCACCGCCGGGTGCGACCTTCCGCGGCATCGCCACCGGCGACAACGACGCGCGCTTCGTACTCGCCTCGAGCGAGGGATACGGCTTCGTCACCCGTTTCGAAAACCTGACCGGGCGCAACAAGGCCGGCAAGGCGATGCTCTCGGTCACCGGCAGCGCCAAGGTGCTGCAACCGGCCACGGCAAGCAACGTCGCCAGCGATCGCATCGCGATCGCCACCAGTGCCGGCCATGTGCTGGTGTTCGCGTTGTCGGAACTGCCGGAGCTCGACAAGGGCAAGGGCAACAAGCTGATCGAGATCCCCAAGGCCAAGCGCGGCACCGAACAGGTGGTCGCGATCGCAGTGGTGCCGCAGAACGGAAAACTGGTGGTGAAGTCGGGAGCGCGCAACATGACGCTGTCATGGAAGGAACTCGACGAGTACGTCGGCGCGCGCGCCTCGCGTGGCAGCCTGTTGCCGCGCGGTTGGCAAAAAGTGGATTCGCTGGAGACCGAATAATGGAAGCTGCGTTCTGGCACCAGCGCTGGGCCGACAACCAGATCGGCTTTCATCAATCGGCGCCGACGCCACTGATGCTCAAGCATTGGTCGTCGCTCGATGTGCCCGCGGGTTCGCGCGTCCTCGTGCCGCTGTGTGGCAAGTCGCTGGACATGGCGTGGCTCGCATCCCAGGGCCATCGCGTGCTCGGCGTGGAGTTGTCGCGAACGGCGGTGGAGCAGTTCTTCGCCGAACACGGATTGACGCCCGCAATCGAGGAAAGCTATTACGGCTTGCATTACCGCGCCGGACCGATCGAGATCATCGTCGGTGACGCTTTCGGGCTCGATGCCGATGCCTTGCGCGATTGCGCCGCCGTGTTCGATCGCGCGGCGATCATCGCGCTGCCGCCGGAACTGCGCGTTCGCTATGCCGACGAACTCTATGCGCGCCTGCCTGCCGGTTGCCGCGGCCTGCTGATCACCCTCGAATATCCGCAGGACGAACGCGCCGGCCCACCGTTTTCGGTCAGCGAGGACGAAGTGCACGCCCGGTTCGACCGCGAGTGGAACGTCGAGCGCATCGATCGGCGCCCGATTCCGTCCGACAATCCGGGCTTCATCGGTGGCGTCTCGAAGCTCGACACCGCCGTCTACACGCTGCACAAGCGCTAGCCGGACATCGCGGCATTGTGCACGCCGGCCACGGCGCGACCGGAGGGATCGGCCATGTTCGCGAACGCCGCGTCCCACGCGATCGCCGCCGGTGACGAACATGCGATCGACTTGCCACCCGGCACCGTGCGTGCGCAGGCCTCGCCCGGGAACTGTTCCTCGAAAATGCGGCGATAGAAATACGCCTCTTTGGTCTGCGGCGGGTTGACCGGGAAGCGCTGTTCCGCACGCGCGAAGTCGTCGTCACCGACATGTGATTCGGCGTGCGCCTTGAG
>JAEKKW010000008.1 GCA_019510195.1 Lysobacterales bacterium
GCGCGCGGTCGAGGCCGAGATCGCGCCTGACCTGCATGCCAACGGCGATGCGTCACTGGTGCGGACGCTGGTGCAGAACCTGATCGGCAATGCCTGGAAATTCACCCGTAGCCGCGAGACGGCACACATCCGTTTCGGACGCGATCCCGAGGGACGGTATTTCGTCGAGGACAATGGCGTCGGCTTCGACCCCGCCTATGCCGGCAAGCTGTTCCAACCGTTCCAGCGCCTGCATGCCGAGTCCGAATTCGTCGGCTACGGCATCGGCCTCGCCACCGTGCGGCGCATCGTCGAGCGCCACGGTGGCATCCTGCAAGCGCATGGCGAAGTCGGTCGCGGTGCGCGCTTCACGTTCACGCTGCCCGGCATCCTCAACGAAACCGACGACGACCACCAGATCTGAGCGGATTCAGGCGTCCTTGTTGTGCCGGCGCAGCAAACGTTGTTTCTCGCGGTTCCAGTCGCGTTCCTTGCTGTCTTCGCGCTTGTCGTGCGTCTGCTTGCCGCGCGCAAGGGCAATCTCCAGCTTGACCTTGTTGCCCTTCCAGTACAGCGCGGTCGGCACCAGCGTATAGCCATCGCGCTGGACGCGGCCGACCAGCTGATCGATCTCCTGGCGATGCAGCAGCAGCTTGCGATCGCGGCGATCGTTGGCGATCACGTGGGTGGACGCCTGGATCAGCGGGGTGATCCGGGACCCGACGAGGAAGATCTCGCCATGGCTCACCAAGGCGTAACCGTCGCCGATATTGGCGCGGCCGGCGCGGATCGCCTTCAGTTCCCAGCCCTGCAGGGCAAGGCCCGCCTCGACGCGCTCTTCAAGGTGGTATTCGTGGCGCGCGCGCTTGTTCAACGCGATGGTGCCACCGTTTGCCTTATCCTTGCCGCCTTTCCCGGGCGATTTCTTGTTGTCCGTGGTCTTGCTCATGCGAACATTGTAATGACCACAACCATCGAACGCAGCGCCCTCGTGGCCCATTCCGCCGAAACCATGTTCGACCTGGTCGATGCAGCGGAACGCTACCCGGAGCGTTTCGGCTGGTGCCAGGCCGCCGCTGTCGAGCGACGGGCGGACGGACGCTATGTCGCACGGCTCGATATCGGCCTCGGCCGCTTCAAGACCTGGTTCAAGACCGAGAACACCAGCGAGCGCCCGGCGCGCATCGACATGCGCCTGGTGGATGGCCCGTTCAAGACCCTGGAAGGACATTGGCGCTTCACTGCGCTCGACACCCATGCCTGCAAGGTGGCGCTGGAATTGAAGTTCGAGCCGGCTTCGTCATTGCTCGGGCCGGTGCTGGCGCTGGGCCTGCAGAGCCTGGCCGATCGCATGGTCGACGATTTCATCCGCGCCGCCAACAAGGCGGGATTGCCGTGAAAGTCGAAGTCGTGGCGGCATGGCCGCATCGTTGCGAGCACAGGATGGTGGAGTTGCCCGCCGGTGCGCATGCCGAAGATGCAATCGCGGCGGCCGGATTGGCATCACTGGCCGGGATTGCGGGAATCGCGGTGTTCGGCCAGCGGATAACGCTGCATCACGCGCTCGCCGATGGGGACCGCGTGGAATTGCTGCGTGGCTTGCAGGTCGATCCCAAGGCCGCGCGCCGTGCGCGTGCCGAGGCCCAGCGTGGGCGCCGGGTGGCGCGCTGACTTATTCGCCGCTGTCGCCGCCGCCGTTCTTCTTCTTGTCCTTGCGCAGATTGGGACCGAAGCGCTTGATGGAATCCTTCGCCAGTTGCTCGTCCTGTTCGGCGAAATAATTGCCGTCCCATTTGGTGACGAGGTCGTTCTCGAAGTAGACGGTGAAATTCTTGATCTGGGTCTTGCCGGTACGACCGACGCGTTCGGTGCTGGTGTAGTCCCAGCGACTGTGATGGAACGGGTCCTGGATCGAAGGCAGGCCCAGCAATTGCGCCACCTGGTCCTTGGACATGCCGGCTTGCAACTGTTCGACCTTGGTCTTCTCCATCAGGTTGCCCTGGTAGACAGGTTGGCGATAGAAACAGCCGGTCAAGGCGATGGCGGCAATGCAGGCGAGCAGGAATGTGCGCATGTGAACAGGCGATGTCACGAATTTCAGGGATGATACACGTCCCGCCCTGTCGCCGCCCCGCGCCGGCAGGAGACGGTTCAGCCACTGGTATCGGAGAATGTGATGGAAACCCGCGATCTGCGCAGCCTGGGCTTCAAGGTTACCCAGCCGCGCCTGCGCGTGCTCGAACTGCTGGAGCGCGCCAAGCCGCGCCACATGACGGCCGAGGAGATCTATCGCGCGTTGCTGGAGGGCGGGGAGGACGTCGGGCTGGCGACGGTCTATCGCGTGCTGACCCAGTTCGAGACCGCAGGCCTGGTACTGAAGCACAATTTCGAGGGCGGCCATGCGGTCTACGAGCTCGATCGCGGCACGCACCACGACCACATGGTGGATGTGGAGACCGGCAGGATCACCGAGTTCACCTCGCCGGAGATCGAGGCGCTGCAGCGCGAGATCGCGACGAAGCACGGTTATGCGCTGGAGGACCACGCGCTGGTGCTGTACGTGCGGAAGACGCCGCGATGACCTGTCCCGTTGCGATCACGATCAACGCGTCGCAACGCGGGAGAACACTCGTTGGCTGAAACTTCATCTAATCGGTCGCGGCATCTTCCAGCAACTTGCGCGCCGCGCCGCGCGCTTCCTCGCTGACCGTCGCACCGCCGAGCAGGCGCGCGAGTTCCTCGGTGCGGCCCTGCGTATCCAGCGTGTCGAGCGCGCTCTGGGTGATGCCCGAATCCGCCGACTTGCTGACGCGATAGTGCCGGTGGCCGTGCGCCGCGACCTGGGGCAAATGCGTCACGCACATCACCTGGCAGCGTTTGCCGAGCTGGCGCAACAGGCGCCCGACCACCGCGGCGACCGGGCCGCTGATGCCGCTGTCGACCTCGTCGAACACCATCGTCGGCACGCCGTCGCCATCGAGGGCCGCGACTTCGATCGCGAGCGCGATGCGCGACAGCTCGCCGCCCGACGCGACCTTGCGCAGGGCGCGTGGCGGCTGGTCGGGGTTGGCGGTGACGAGGAATTCCACGCGTTCGGCGCCGTGCGGGTCGGGCGTACTGCCGGGTTGCGGCTCGAGATCGATCTTGAGCAGGCCACCGGCCATGCCAAGCTCGTCCATCAGGCGGGAAACGTCCTTGCCAAGGCGCGCCGCGGTCTTGCCGCGTGTGATGGTCAGCGCGGCCGCGGCTTGCTGCCAGTCGCCGCGCGCCAGCTCCATGTCGCGGTCGAGTTCCTCCAGGCGCTGGTCGGCGTGTTCCAGCCCGGCCAGTTCGTCGCGGATGCGTTCGCGCACTTCGTGCAATGCATCGGGGGCGACGCGGTGCTTGCGGCCGAGATCATGCAGGCGTGCGAGCTGGCGATCGAGTTGCTCGAAGGCCGCAGGATCGAGCTGGCTGTCGTCGCGGATGCGATCGAGCAGGGCGGCGGCTTCGTCGAGCTGGATTCCTGCCGCATCGAGCATCGCGTCGACATCGGCGAGGCGTGGTTCGTCTTCGATCACCCGGGCCAGGACGGTGCGTGCCGCGTGGACCTGCGCCAGGGCGCCTTCCGTCTCGTCATCCCCCAATACACGCCTGCCGGCCGCGCTGGTGGCTTCCAGCAAGGCGGCGCTGTTGGCATGGCGGCGATGGCGGGTGGCGAGATCGGCGACGGCCTCCGGCTCCAGCCAGTCGTGGCCAAATGGATCGCGTTCGAGTTCCTGCAACTGGTGCTGGAGCAGGGCGACGCGATCGGCGACATCGCCGCGCGCGGTCAGGACTTCGCGTTCGCGCTGCAGTTTCCGCCAATCGCCGGCGGTGCTGGCGACATTCGCCAGCAGGGCGTCGTGCCTGCCGACGTTGTCGAGCAGGACGAGCTGCGCCGGCTTCGACAGCAACGACTGGTGGGCGTGCTGGCCATGGATCTCGACCAGCAATCCGGCGAGTTCGGCCAGTTGCGCCAGCGTCACCATGCGGCCATTGATCCATGCCCGCGATCCGCCGTCGGCGCGCAGTACGCGGCGCAACAGGCAGGCGTCGCCATCGTCCAGTTCCTGCTCGCGCAACCACGCCCGCGCGGCGGCGGCATCGCCGACGGTGAATTCGGCCTGGAGTTCGGCGCGTTCGCTGCCATGGCGAACCATCGCGGCGTCGGCGCGTTCGCCGGACAAGAAGCCCAGGGCATCGACCAGCAGGGATTTGCCGGCGCCGGTTTCGCCGGAAATGACGGTCATTCCGCCGCCGAATTCGAGTTCGGTGGCGGTGATCACGGCGAAGTCGCGGATGGTCAGGCGGGCGAGCATGGCGTCGATTCTAGGGGCAGTCGTCGCATTCGCCGAGACCGGACGGTTGCAAGCGAGGCCTTGCGCCCGTATATCGACCACATGGCGATCCACGGTCCCGACGATCTCAATCCGCGTGCGCGGCACCTGCTGCGGACGCTGATCGGGCGCTACATCCGCGATGGCGAGCCGATCGGTTCGCAGACGCTGGCGCGTTGCGCCGGGTTGGATGTCAGTTCCGCCACCATCCGCAACATCCTTGGTGATCTCGAGGATCTTGGCCTGTTGGAATCGCCACACACATCCGCAGGGCGTGTCCCGACCGCGCAGGGCTACCGGATGTTCGTCGATTCACTGCTGCAGGTCGAACCGCTGGCCGATGGCGAGCTGCGCCGGCTGCGCGAGGAACTGCTGCCGGCCCATGCCGGAACCCGCCAGCTGCTGGGCAATGCCGGCGAACTGCTGTCGGCCATGAGCCATTTCGTCGGGGTGGTCAGCGCGCCACAGCGCGCCAGCGTGCCGTTCCGCCGCATCGAATTCGTCGGCCTGGGTGGCGACGAGGTGCTGGCGATCCTGGTCTTCAGTGACAACGAGGTGCAGAACCGCGTGGTGCGCACCGGCAAGGCCTTCGATCCGGGTGAGCTGGAGCGGGTCGCCAACTATCTCAACGCGCATTTCGCCGGACTGCCCATCGCCCAGGTCAAGCGCCAGTTGCTGGGCGAGCTGCGCGCCGCCCGCGACGAACTCCATCTGCTGATGTCGCAGGCACTGGAGCTGGCTGAGCTCAGCTTCGACGAACGCGGAGGCGAATCCGAGCTGGTGATGGCCGGCCAGACCCGGCTGATGGGCGTGCAGGAACTGGCCGACGTCGGCCGCCTGCGCGACCTGTTCGAGACCTTCGGGCGCAAGCGCGACATGCTGCAGTTGCTTGATCGCACCCTCCACGCCGAGGGCGTGCGCATCTTCATCGGCGAGGAAACCGGACTGGCACCGATGGGCGACGACATGGCCCTGGTCGCCGCGCCCTACGGCAACGCCGGCCGGGTGCTGGGCGTGCTCGGGGTGATCGGGCCGCGACGGATGGCCTACGACCAGGTGATTCCGCTGGTGCAGGCGACCGCCGGATTGCTGGGCGAAGCGATGGGTCCGGAACGGGGTTGAAGCGCCCGTCTTGAAATCGGCGGCAGGCTGCCGCATGTCGTTCACAATGATCGACCCCAAGGACGCGATGCGCTGACATGAGCACGGAAACACCGAACCCCGAAGATCTCCAGGACGGCCTTTCACCCGAACAGGTGGCCGCGAACAATGCCTCGCCCGACGACCATATCGAAGCCCTGAATGGCGAACTGGAGCAGTTGCGCGCGCAATCGCTGATCGAACGCGCCGACCTCGAGAACCAGCGCAAGCGCATGGCCCGCGACGTCGAGAACGCCCGCCGCTTCGCCAACGAGAAGCTGCTGGCCGACCTGTTGCCGGTGTTCGACAGCATGGAAGCGGGACTGGCTGCAGCCGCTGCCGACGACCCCCTGCGTGCGGGACTGGAACTGACCCTCAAGCAGCTGCATGCGGTGGCAGAGCGCAACGGCCTGGCCGAAGTCGCGCCCAGGCCGGGCGATGCCTTCAATCCCGAACACCACAACGCGGTGAGCCAGCAGCCGGCGCCGGGCATCGCCCCGGGGAACATCGTCCTGGTTTTCCAGAAGGGCTACCTGCTCAATGATCGCCTGCTGCGCCCGGCGATGGTGGTGGTGGCGCCGCACGAGTGACTTGAAGCACCGTTCACCAGCCCCCACATCACGTTCATCGACGGCGCGTCCGTCCCGAAATCGAATCAAGTAGAGACAACGACCATGGCAAAGATCATCGGCATCGACCTCGGCACCACCAATTCCTGCGTCGCCATCATGGAAGGCGGCAAGGCCCGTGTCATCGAGAACAGCGAAGGCGATCGCACCACGCCCTCCATCGTCGCCTGGACCAAGGACGGTGAAGTCCTGGTCGGCGCCTCGGCCAAGCGCCAGGCGGTCACCAACCCCAAGAACACCTTCTTCGCGGTGAAGCGCCTGATCGGCCGCAAGTTCACCGACGCCGAGGTCAAGAAGGACCTCGACCTGGTGCCGTACGCGATCGTCGAGCACAGCAACGGCGACGCCTGGGTGTCGCTGATCGATGGCAAGACGATGGCGCCGCAGGAAGTCTCGGCCAAGGTGCTGGAGAAGATGAAGAAGACCGCCGAAGCCTTCCTCGGCGAGACGGTCACCGAGGCGGTGATCACGGTGCCGGCCTACTTCAACGACAGCCAGCGCCAGGCGACCAAGGACGCCGGCCGCATCGCCGGCCTCGAGGTCAAGCGCATCATCAACGAGCCGACCGCGGCCGCGCTGGCCTACGGCCTCGACAAGAGCGACAACCGCGACCGCAAGATCGCCGTGTACGACCTCGGCGGCGGCACCTTCGACGTCTCGATCATCGAGATCGCGAATGTCGATGGCGAGAAGCAGTTCGAGGTGCTGGCC
>JAEKKW010000009.1 GCA_019510195.1 Lysobacterales bacterium
GCCAGCCTTGCCACAGCATCAGTCCGAACAGGAAGGCCATCCCGAACATGTTGTGGCCGAACTTGTAGAGACGCCGGCCCATCAGCACCAACCGCGCGCGCACGGCCGCATCGTCACCGGCCTCGGCGATGTTGACGAGGATGCGCGGCAGGTAGAACACGCAGGCCATCCACGCGATCACGAAGACGACGTGGAAGGTCTTGACCCACAGGTAGAACGCAGGACTCATCGTGTTTTCCTCGGCGACGAACCGTTAGCATGACATGGAGACGTCCGTTCTGATGACATCAACGAGCCAGCCCATGAGCAAGCCTGTTCCGACCAAGCAATACGACCGCAACTATTTCGATCGCTGGTACCGCGACGGCAGCATCGGCGGCACGCAGCGCCTGAAGCGCAAGGTCGCGGTGGCCGTGGCGATGGCGGAATCGATCCTCGAACGGCCGATCCGCACGGTGCTCGACATCGGCTGCGGCGAAGGCGCGTGGCGCGCACCGCTGCTGGCATTGCGGCCGAAGGCGAGCTACCTGGGGTTCGACAGCAGCGAATATGCGGTCCGGAGATTCGGCCGCAACCGCAACATCCACTACGCGCAATTCGTTGATTTCGCGACACTGCGCCCCTCCGGCCCGGCCGACCTGCTGGTCTGCAGCGACGTGATGCACTACGTGCCGACCCGCGAACTCGCCGCCGGACTGCCCGGCCTTGCCGACCTCTGCGGCGGCATCGCCTTCCTCGAGACCTTCTGTCGCGAGGACGAGATCGAAGGCGATCACGACGGCTACATCGCCCGGCCCGCCACGTTCTACCGCAGGCGGCTGGGTGAACTCGGCTTCACCGCACTCGGTGGCCACTGCTGGCTGTCGCCGCGCCTCGATGCTTCCGGCCTGACCGCCCTGGAGCGCCCCGCCTCCAGCTGATCCGCGACCCTGAATGGGGCGAGTGCCGCCGAGCGTCCGATGGCGTATGCTGCGGTGCGGCAACGGAGGTTCCATGCTCTACCAGCTCCACGAAATCAATCGCGCCTTCCTTGAACCCTGGTCCTATTGGGCCGATGCCGTATCGCAAATGTATTCCGCGCCGGGCAGCTGGTTGTCGCAGTGGCCGGGCTCGCAGGAACTCTCCGCCGGCGCCGAACTGTTCCATCGCCTCGGCAAGAATTACCAGAAACCGGAATTCGGGATCCATCGCATCGACGTCATGGGCAAGGAATGCGCGGTGCTGGAACGCGTCGCGCTGGAGAAGCCGTTCTGTCGCCTGCTGCGCTTCAAGCGTTTTTCCGATGATGCCGCCGTCGTCGAACGTCTCCACGCGTCGCCCACCGTGCTGGTGGTGGCGCCGCTGTCCGGCCACCACTCCACCTTGCTGCGCGATACCGTCAGGAGCCTGCTGCGCGACCACAAGGTCTATGTGACCGACTGGACGGACGCGCGAATGGTGGCGAAGGAAGCCGGGGCCTTCACCCTCGACGACTACGTCGGCTACCTCCAGGAATTCATCCGTTTCATCGGTACCGAACACCTGCACGTGATCAGCGTGTGCCAGCCGACCGTGCCGGCGCTGGCCGCGGTATCGCTGCTGGCGGCGCGCGGTGAAGCGACGCCGCGTTCGATGGTGATGATGGGTGGCCCGATCGACACCCGCGAATCGCCGACTGCGGTCAACGGCCTGGCGACGCGCCAACCGCTGGAATGGTTCGAGCGCAACGTGATCGAGGTGGTGCCCGGCAACCTGCCTGGCGCCGGTCGGCGCGTCTACCCGGGGTTCCTGCAATATCTCGGCTTCATCGCGATGAATCCCGAGCGCCACGCGATGTCGCACTGGGATTTCTATCGCGACCTTGTCAAGGGCGATCAGGACACCACTGCGGCGCATCGCCGTTTCTACGACGAATACAACGCCGTGCTCGACATGCCCGCCGAGTACTACCTCGACTGCATCCGCATCGTCTTCCAGGAACACCTGCTGCCGCGCGGACTGTGGGACGTGCGCGGCGAGCGCGTCGATCCGGCGAAGATCCGCGACACCGCGATCATGACCATCGAAGGCGAACTCGACGACATCTCCGGCGAAGGCCAGACCCGCGCGGCGCATCGCCTGTGCAGCAGTGTGCCGCAGGCGCGCCAGACGCATCTGACCGTGCAGGGCGCGGGCCATTACGGCATCTTCAGCGGCAAGCGCTGGCGCACCGAAGTCTATCCGCGGGTGCGCGATTTCATCGCGGCGAACGACAAGGCAGCCGGGAAGAAAGCACCGGTGAAGAAGACCGCGCGCAAGACAACCGGACGCTGAAACAACCCGCACGCCACGGCACGCCATGATCGGAGCCGACATGAATCCCGCCGCCGACAAGCCACTGCGCCGCGCCGTGCGCTGGGTGATCGCGCTGAACCTGGCCTACTTCGGCGTCGAGTTCGCGGTGGCATTGGGCATCGGTTCGGTGTCCTTGCTGGCGGACAGCGTCGACTTCCTCGAAGACGCGGCGGTCAACACGCTGATCCTCATTGCCTTGGCATGGAGCGCCAGGAAGCGCGCCCGCGTCGGCATGCTGCTGGCTGGCATCCTCCTGGTTCCCGCGCTGGCATTCCTCTGGGGCTTGTGGAGCAAGTACCAGACGCCAGTGCCGCCTGCCCCCTTGCCACTCGGCCTGACCGGTTTCGGCGCACTCGTCGTCAATCTGGTTTGCGCCATGATGCTGTCGCGTCTCAGGCATGCCAGCGGCAGCCTCACCAAAGCCGCATTCCTGTCCGCACGCAATGACGTATTGGCCAACATCGCCATCGTCGCGGCGGGAACGGTCACCGCCGCGTGGCCGTCCGTCTGGCCGGACGTCGTCGTCGGGTTGGGCATCGCCTGCATGAACGCGGACGCTGCCCGCGAGGTGTGGATGGCTGCCCGCGAGGAACACCGCGCGCAAGCCTGATTCGCGCAACGAAAAGGCCGCCCCGAGGACGGCCTTCGCTATCCGCAACCCGATGGGTCAGGTCCCGTTGTTGGTCAGCGGCACCAGGCGGATCTCGACGCGGCGATTGGCCGCGCGACCGGCATCGGTGTTGTTGTCGGCGATCGGATACTGGAAGTTATAGCCATGCGTTTCCATGCGCACCGACTGCACGCCCTGCGAGGACAGGTAGTTCGCGACCGATTGCGCGCGCTGCTCGGAGATGCGCTGGTTCACCGCGACGGTCCCGACGTTGTCGGTATGGCCATTGATCTCGACGATGGTCTGGTTGTACTGCGAGATCGTGTGCGCGATGTTGTTCAGGGCGGGGTAGAACTGCGGCTTGACGTCGGTCTTGTTGAAATCGAAAGTCACGCCATCCGGCAAATTGAGCTTGATCACGTCGCCGTCGCGCTGCACCTGCACGCCGGTACCTTGCGTCTGCCGGCGCAACTCGGCTTCCTGGCGGTCCTGGTAGACGCCGATGCCGCCTCCCGCAAGTGCGCCGATGCCGGCACCGAGCATGGCCTTCTCGCGGCGGTTCTTGGCGCTGGTGCCGGCCAGCAGGCCGACGGCCGCACCAACGCCTGCACCGATCAAGGCACCACGCCTGGTGCGGTTGGGATCGTTGGGATCGTTGGTCTGTCCGGTGTAACTGGCGCAGCCTGCAAGCATGCTCGCCACGATGGCGGCGACCACGCCCGCCTTGATCGAAAGATTCATCCGGATTCTCCATTCATCGGGGGATGACAAGAATATCCGGATGGATCATTAACACCGTGTGGACAACGACACTCCCATCATCACGCCATCGTCAATCGATCGTCACCAGCAGATGCTTGGCGACACGGCCATGGACGCGACCCAGCGCACGCGCGAGATGGAATGTGAGGATGAATCCCGCGATCCCGGCAAGGAAGCACAGCGGGTCCGCCAACCACCACGGCACGAGCAGCGTGTCGTTGAACTGGATGTCCTGGGCGAAGTCGGCGTGCACGAGGCCGAGCATCCAGCCGGCGTGCGCGATCGGCGCGAAAATGCAGGCGAGCGACGTCACGATGCCGGTGACGGCGATGGTGAAATAGATGATGCCGATCGGCAGCATCAGCAGGAAGTAGAGGAAGGTCGACCAGGTGCGCGGATCGAGGAACATGTCCTTGATGCGTTCCAGGATCGGGCGATCACGATCGTGGTAGACCGTGCGGCGCGGCATGCGTTCGCCCAGCATGGTTTCGACGATGCGCCCTTCCACCAGCGACAGCACGCGCGTGGCGCCGACGAACAGCAGCAGCAATGGCACGCCGATGATGAGCGCCATCAAGCCGAACGACAGGCTGATGCCGGTCACCGTCCACGTGAAATAGAAGATGCCGGTCGCCAGCGACAGCAGCATGTAGAACAGCGCGCCGTAGGTATAGGGATCGCTGAAGACGCCGAACACGCCGCGCAACCACGACGTCTTGTGGATGTCGGCGCGCGGTTGCGGACGCGGCGGTCGCAGCGCTTCCTGCACCTTCACTTCGGTATCGCGATAGATGTCGGCGACTTCGTCGGGGGCACCGTAACTCGACGCGACCGCGGCGATCACCGCGGCTTCGGACTTGCCGGGGTTTTCGGCCATCTCGGAGCGCAGGTATTCCTCGGCGTCGTACAACGCGTCCTGGATCATCGCGGGATCGGCGCCGGCGAGCGAGCGGCGCAGGTGTTCCAGATAGTCGGGAATGCTGGTCGGTAGCGTCGTGGTGTTCATGCCCTGGCCCCTTTGAGAACGGAATCGACGGAATCGCGGGTCTCGCGCCAGGCATCGGCCCAAGCGTGCAGTGCGGTGCGGCCCGCTGTGGTGATCTGGTAGCAGCGACGCGGCGGCCCGCTGCTGGAAGGTTCGATGGAACTGGACAGCAGGCCCGCGCCTTCGAGGTTGCGCAGCACCGGATACAACGCGCTCTGCTTGCCGGCCAGCACGCCACCACCATCGCGTTCGAGCTGTTTGGCGATCAGGTAGCCGTGCAGCGGTTCGTGGGCGGATTCCACCACCGCCAGCAAAGCCAGCGCCACGGTCCCGGCACTCAGCTCTTTGTGGAATTTGCGCAGGCTGTCGTCCATTGCCCTTGCCCCTACTATGTTGGACTCGATACTAGTGTTGATTTCGATATAGTGAATGTGCTGGTAGTCATGGGTCGCGAAAGCCTTCGCCCGGCTTGCGCCTGTCGCGGATGTCCACATGGCCGACACGCCGCAAGTACGTCCCTGTAGGCTCGCACTCGGCATCCATGCCTCGTACGGTCGACCATGCGGACGAACCGCACAGGCCCTGCCGGTGGTGGCTTTCAGGCGGGCGGAGTTCAAAGCTGGAGCTGCCTGGCGTCGCTCGCGCATTGCTGCCGCCACGCTATCCTCCCGACATCATTTGGAGGATTGACATGCCCAAGACCGCTGCCCTGCTTGTTCCGCTGCTGTGCGCTCTCGCGCTCACCGCCGGTGCCGCCGATACGCCGCAGCCGGCGAAGCAGCGCAGCAGTAAGGAGATCATCGACAGCGCGCCGGCCGGCGCCTGGTATCGCCCCGATCCGCAGAACACGCTCTACATGGACGTCAACGGCGGACGCGTGGTGATCGAACTGGCGCCACAGTTCGCTCCGGCCCATGTCGCCAACATCCAGGCCCTCGCCCATGGCAAGTTCTGGGACGGACTGTCGGTCTATCGGTCACAGGACAACTTCGTGGTCCAGTTCGGCGATCCCGATGCCGATGAAGCCGGCAAGGCCAAGCCCTACCCGGCGCCCGTGCAGCAGCATCTCCCCGCCGAATTCGATCGACCAGCGAAAGGATTGGCGTTCACGCCGCTGCCCGACCATGACGGCTGGGCGCCGGAAGCCGGTTTCTCCGGCGACTTCCCAGCCGCACGCGATCCGAAAACCGGTCGCGCGTGGATGACGCATTGCTATGGCACGCTCGGTGCCGGCCGCAGCAATGCACCCGACAGCAGCAACGGTGCCGAGCTGTATGTCGTCACCGGACAGGCGCCACGCCAGCTCGACCTCAACATCACGACCGTCGGTCGCGTGCTGAAAGGCATGCAGTACCTGAGTGCGATCCATCGCGGTCCGGATCCGATGGGCATGTTCGACAAACCGGAAATGCGCGTGCCGATCACCGCCATTCATCTCGCCAGCGACGTGCCGCCGGACCAGCGCGAACGCATCGAGGTGCTGCGCAGCGACAGTCCACAGTTCGCGGAAATGATCGAGGCGCGCCGCAATCGCCAGGACGGCTGGTACGTGCACAAGGCCGGCCACATCGATGTCTGCAATATCTCGCCGGTGGTACGCGGCATTCCGCAACGCTGATTCATTCACGCGTCGCGATCGCAACAGGACTATGCTGGGCACGGCTCCCGAGGAGACGTGCAATGCCGATGATGCGCGCGAGGATGACCGGCAGCGATGACCAGGTTCGCACGATGCTGAACCTGATCGACAGCATGGATGGCATCCATTCGATCGAGGAAGTGGACGACCTGATGACGCATCTCGACGATGCCGATTCCAGTTCCGCGGGATTGAGCGACCTGGCCGGACCGAAGGTGCACGAGATCGAACTCGATCTCGCCAACAACGCCACCGCCGGACGCGTGCAGCGCGAGATGGAAGCACTGGCATTCGATCTCGACATGCTGGTTGAAATCAGCGACGAAGAAGAGACCTGATTCCCCCCTGCCATTGGTCATGCTTGCGGCGCGTTCCCCGTCGGCTCACTCTTGGGTGATCCATCGGGGAGATATTCATGCGTATCTGGCGTTCAAGCCTCGTTCCGCTCGCCTGCCTCGTGATCGTGCTGCCGTTGTCGCGAGTTCCGCCGATGCCTGGGGCGGCCCACGCAAGGCCGATGCGCCGACGCTGTCGGATCGCGTAGTGAAGTACACCATCGACGCGACGCTCGATCCGGTCAAGCACACCGTCGCCGGCAAGGAACAGCTGACCTGGCGCAACCGCAGCAACCAGCCGGTGTGCAGCATCTACCTGCATCTCTACCTCAACGGCTTCGAAAGCCCGAACAGCACGTTCTTCACCGAACGCAATCGCGGCTTCCGTTTCCGCAGCGACGTCGCCACCGGCGACAAGGACTGGGGCTACATCCAGCTGGATTCGGTGCAACAAGGCGGGCAGGACGCGAAGTGGAGCTTCGTCCATCCCGACAATGGCCCCGCAACCGACCACACCGTGGTGCGCATTGACCTGCCACAACCTGTTGCCGCCGGCGCCAGCACCACGCTCGACATCGCCTTCTTCGACCAGTTGCCGCGCGTGGTCGCGCGCACCGGCTACTTCGACACCTTCCATCTGGTCGGGCAATGGTTCCCGAAGATCGGCGTGCTGGAACTGCCGGGCGAACGCGGCGCCATCGCGACGCGCTGGAACGCCCACGAATTCCACATGAACAGCGAGTTCTACGCCGACTTCGGCAGTTTCGACGTCACCTTGCACGTGCCGAAGGACTACACCGTCGGCGCCACCGGCGAACTGCAGGGCACGCCGACGCAGAACGGAAACCTGACGAGCTATCGCTACGTGCAGGATGACGTCCATGATTTCGCCTGGACCGCCGACAACAAGACGGCGGCGCCACTGGAAGCGACGTGGACGCATCCCGGCAGCCCGCCGGTGAAAGTGCGCGTGCTGGTCCCGCGCGAATACGCCATGGATGCCCAGCCGGTGCTGAAGGCGACGCTGGATTCGCTCACGTATTTTTCCGACACGCTGGGGCCGTATCCCTATCGCACGGTGACCGCGGTGGTGCCGCCACACAACGCCGATGAAGCCGGCGGCATGGAATACCCGACCTTCTTCACCGCCGATCACGCGAAGGATTTCACGCCGGGAACGACCGGCGAGTACCTGATCGATTTCGTCACCATCCACGAATTCGGCCACGGCTACTTCTACGGCATCCTCGCTTCCAACGAGTTCGAGGAACCCGCGCTCGATGAAGGCGTCAACCAGTACTGGGACGATCGCATGCTTGGCGATCGCCACCAGCAGTTCTCGCTGGCGAGCAGCCTCAGCAAGCGACTTGGCCTGACGGCGGTGTTCCCGCTGCGCACGCTCGAACGCCTGGGCGCCGGACTGAATGACCCGATGGATCGCGTCGGCGAGAATTCATGGGATCGCCTGCCGGGCAGCTACGGCTCGGTGTACTCGCGGACCGCGACGATGCTCAATGACATCGAGGCGCAGATCGGCCACGAGGCCATGGGTCGGGCGATGAAGTTCTACTACGAGCGCTGGAAATTCCGCCATCCGACGCTGACCGACTTCCGCGATGCACTTGCCGAAGGCAGTGCGCGTCCCGACGTGGTCAATCGCGCCTTCGACATCGCGGTGTTCAACGCGCGCAAGATCGATGACCGCGTCTCCAGCATCGACGTGCGCGAGCTGGCCCCCGACAACGGCTATCGCCTGGCCGACGGCAAGCGCGTGATGGTGACGCAGGCCGAAGCCGACAAATCGATCGACGCCGCGCGCGCGGCGTGGAAGAAGCAGCACCCGGACGCCAAGAGC
>JAEKKW010000010.1 GCA_019510195.1 Lysobacterales bacterium
GCTGGCGATCGCCTGCGCCCATTACATCCTCGCCATCGACCTGCCGCTGCAACCGATGCTGCTGGTGCTGGCGATGCTGGCGGCCTACAACATCGCCAGCCACATCGTGGCGCGGCATCGCCGGCGCGTCACCAACCAGGCGCTCCTGCTCGCCTTGCTGGTCGATGTCGCCACGCTGACTGCACAGTTGCATTTCAGCGGCGGCCTGACCAATCCGTTCGTGTTCCTGTTCCTGTTGCACGTCGTGCTCGGTGCGATCCTGCTGCGCACCGTCGCCAGCTGGATCATCGCCGCGGCGACCACGTTGTGCGTGCTGTGGCTGGCAATGTCCCCGGGGCCGGTTGCCTTGCCCGCCGACCTGTCGCAGGGCCTGGCATCGCTGTACGTGCAGGGCCTGCTGATCTGCTTCGCGCTGGTGGCGACATTGCTGGTCGTGTTCATCACCCGCATCGGCCGCATCCTGCGCGAGCGCGACGCCCGCCTCGCGGCGATGCGCCAGCGCGCGGCGGAGGAGGAACACATCGTGCGCATGGGCCTGCTTGCATCCGGTGCCGCCCACGAACTCGGCACGCCGCTGTCGACGCTGTCGGTGATCCTCGGCGACTGGAAACATCTCCCGAGCTTCGCCTCCGATCCCGAACTGCTGCAGGACGTGGTGGAGATGCAGGCGCAGGTCCTGCGCTGCAAGGCGATCGTCAGCGGCATCCTGCAATCGGCCGGCGATCCCCGCGGCGAAGCGCCGCAACAGGTGCGGCTGCGTGATTTCTTCGACGACCTCGCCGATGAATGGCGAACCACCCGCCCGACCCGGCAATTCGACTACCGCAACCGATGCGCGGACAATCCGCTCATCGTTTCCGATGCGGGACTGATGCAGATGATCGCCAACGTGCTCGACAACGCACTGGAAGCCTCGCCGCAACATGTCGCGATGGATGTCGCGCTGGCAAATGGCGATGTCGTCGTCGAAGTCGCCGACGACGGTCCCGGCTTCACGGCGGCGATGCTGGCGCAGCTCGGCAAGCCTTATCAGTCCAGCAAGAACGAACCCGGCCACGGGCTTGGCCTGTTCCTGTCGGTGAACGTCGCGCGCAGCCTCGGCGGCACGCTCACCGCGCGCAATTCGACCCATGGTGCGGTGGTGACCGTCACCCTGCCGTTGTCGGCACTGACGCTCGAAGACGGCAACGAGGGCGACGATGGTGGCGAATGAGCCCGAACGCCGGCTGCTGATCGTCGAGGACGATGCCGCCTTCGCGCGCACGCTGGCGCGCTCGTTCGAACGACGCGGCTACACGGTTCGCCACGCCGGGAATTTCGATGCACTGCAGGTGCTGCTGGCCGGCTTCCTGCCCACGCACGCGGTGGTCGATCTCAAGCTCGCCGGCGGAGATTCCGGACTGGCCTGCGTCAAGGCCTTGCACGAACACGACCCGGGCATCCGCATCGTCGTGTTGACCGGCTATGCCAGCATCGCCACCGCGGTCGAGGCGATCAAGCTCGGCGCGCTCCACTATCTCGCCAAGCCATCGAACAGCGATGACATCGAGGCCGCGTTCCGGCGCGAGGAAGGCAACGCCGAGGTCGAGCTCACCGAGCGCAAGACCTCGATCAAGACATTGGAGTGGGAACGCATCCACGAGACGCTGGCGGAAACCGGCTTCAATATCTCGGAGACCGCGCGCCGCCTCGGCATGCACCGGCGCACGCTCGCCCGCAAGCTCGACAAGCAGCGGGTGAAGTAGAAAAGCCCGGCATGACCGGGCTTTCCATGAGTACACATCTCCGTCGAATCGTCAGACCCGGCGCGCCAGCATCAGCTTCTTGATCTCGGCGATCGCCTTGGCCGGATTCAGGCCCTTCGGGCAGGTCCGCGCGCAGTTCATGATCGTGTGGCAGCGATACAGCTTGAACGGATCCTCGAGATCGTCCAGGCGCGCACCGGTGTCCTCGTCGCGCGAATCGATGATCCAGCGGTAGGCCTGCAACAGGACCGCCGGACCGAGATAACGTTCGCCGTTCCACCAGTAGCTCGGGCACGAGGTCGAGCAGCAGGCGCAGAGGATGCACTCGTAGAGGCCGTCGAGCTTCTTGCGGTCATCCTTCGACTGCAGTCGCTCGCGCGACGGCGCCGGGCTCTGCGTGCGCAGCCACGGCTGGCGGAACGTCAGCGTCGGATCTATTTCGTTCTTGATCTTGATCAGCGCGTCCAGGACCATCGGCCCGCACTTGTCGAGATCGATCTCGTAGGTGTCGGTGCGCGGATTGGCGCTGTCGTCAGGACTCCAGCGATAGACCTTGAAGGTGCGCGTGCGCTTGGCGTCGGGCGCCGGGAAGTGCTTGCCCTTGCCGACCACCGAGTTCTTCGGGAGAGAAAATTCAGCCATGTCCGTGCTCCCTCAGTACTTGCGTTCTTTCGGCGGAATCACGGCGACGTCGTCGGTCAGCGTGTGCATGTGCACAGGGCGGTAGTCGATCGCGGTGTTGCCGCTGCGGTCGACCGACGTCAGCGTGTGTTTCATCCAGTTGGCGTCGTCGCGCTTGGGGAAGTCCTCGCGGGCGTGGGCGCCGCGCGACTCGGTGCGGTTCTCGGCGGAGACGATCGTCACCAGTGCCTGGTCGAGCAGGTTCTCCAGCTCCAGCGTCTCGACCAGGTCGGAATTCCACACCAGCGACTTGTCGCTGACCTTGACGTCGGCGAACGAGGCGTGGATCTCGCGGATCTTCTTGACGCCTTCCGCCAGCGTTTCGCCGGTGCGGAACACCGCGGCATCGGCCTGCATGGTGCGTTGCATGCGATCGCGGATCACCGCGGTCGAGGTCGAGCCATTGGCATTGCGGATCTTGTCGAGATGCGACAGCGCCGGATCGATGGCGTCATCGGCCAGCTTGCCATGCGACGAATTCGGCTTGATCAGCGCGGCGGCGCGATGGGCGACCGCGCGGCCGAACACCACGAGATCGAGCAGCGAGTTCGAGCCGAGGCGGTTGGCGCCGTGCACCGAGACGCAGGCCGCTTCGCCGATCGCGAACAGGCCGGGCACCACCGCATCGGGATCGCCGTTGCGCAGCTGCACCACTTCGCCGTGGTAGTTGGTCGGGATGCCGCCCATGTTGTAGTGGACGGTCGGCAACACCGGGATCGGCTCCTTGGTGACATCGACGCCGGCGAAGATGCGCGCGCTCTCGGCGATGCCCGGCAGCTTTTCGTGGATCACTTCCGGGCCGAGGTGGGTCAGGTCGAGCAGGATGTGGTCCTTGTGCTCGCCGACGCCGCGGCCTTCGCGGATTTCCATCGTCATCGAACGCGAGACCATGTCGCGCGGCGCGAGGTCCTTCACGCTCGGCGCATAGCGCTCCATGAAGCGCTCGCCGTTGCTGTTGCGGAGGATGCCGCCTTCGCCGCGCACGCCCTCGGTGATCAGCACGCCAGCGCCGTAGACGCCGGTCGGGTGGAACTGCACGAATTCCATGTCCTGCATCGCCAGGCCGGCACGCAGGGCCATGCCGCCACCGTCGCCGGTGCAGGTGTGCGCCGAGGTCGCGGAGAAGTAGGCGCGGCCGTAACCGCCGGTCGCCAGCACCACGCCGTGCGAACGGAACAGGTGGAGTTCGCCGGTCGCCATTTCCAGCGCCAGCACGCCGCGGCAGGCGCCATCGGCGTCCATGATCAGGTCGATCGCGAAGAATTCGATGAAGAATTCGGCGTCGTGCGCCAGCGACTGCTGGTACAGCGTGTGCAGGATGGCGTGGCCGGTGCGGTCGGCCGCGGCGCAGGTGCGCTGCGCCGGCGGACCTTCGCCGAAGCGCGTGGTCATGCCGCCGAACGGGCGCTGGTAGATCTTGCCTTCCTCGGTGCGCGAGAACGGCACGCCGTAATGTTCGAGTTCGATGATGGCCGGAATGGCTTCCTTGCACATGTACTCGATGGCGTCCTGGTCACCCAGCCAGTCGCTGCCCTTCACCGTATCGAAGAAGTGGTAGCGCCAATCGTCTTCGCCCATGTTGCCGAGCGCCGCGGCCACGCCGCCCTGCGCCGCGACCGTGTGCGAGCGCGTCGGGAAGACCTTGGTGATGCAGGCGGTCTTCAGGCCCTGCTGGGCAAGACCGAAGGTGGCGCGCAGGCCGGCACCGCCGGCGCCAACCACCACCATGTCGAATTTGTGTTCGTGGATCTTGTAGGCAGCCATCTGTTCAGTTCCCGAGCGCGATGCGGACCACCGCGAAAATTCCGGCGATCGCCGCGATGGCGAAGACGAAACGGTTGATCACCTGGAGCACGATGCCCCACGCGGAATGGACGTAATCCTCGATCACCACCTGGATGCCGAGCGCGGCGTGCCAGCACATGGCGACGAGGAAGGCGACGAGCAGCACTGCGTTGAACGGGCGCGCCACCATCGCGTGCACGGTGTCGTAACCGGCGGAGGCGTTGCACACCACCAGGATCAGGAAATACAGGCCGGTGAACACCAGTGCGATCGCGGTCAGGCGCTGGTTGACGAAATGCGGAACGCCGTCCTTCGCCGAACCGAGGCCACGGGCGATCTTCAGCGGATTGCGGAACTCGCTCATGCCGCACCTCCCTTCATGAAGGCGCAAGCGAAAATCACCGCCACCAGCACCAGGCTGCCGACGATGCTGATCCAGCTGTTGCGCACGAATTGCGGGATGGCGTAGTCGTAGCCAGCGTCCTGCACCAGATGGCGGATGCCGTTGATCAGGTGGAAGGAGAACGCCCAGGCCCAACCGAACAACACGATCATGCCGAACGGCGAACCGGCGCAATGCGCGAAGGCGGCCCAGCTTTCACGACCGCCGGCCAGCGCCAGCAGGCCCCAGGCGATACCCAGCGCGCCGAACGCCAGCACGATGCCGGTGGCGCGGTGGAGGATGGAGGTCACCATCTGCACCTGCCAGCGATACACCTGCAGGTGGGGCGACAGGGGGCGTTGCGGATTCGCCATCGGCGTTTTCCTCAGGTTGGTTCGATGCCCGGGAGTCAGAAATCGATGCAGCGCCCGTCCTTCTCCCAATCCCCGTAGCGCGTCGGTTCGAGGCCCGGGCGACCGTCGATCTCGGGGACCGGCTGGTGCGCCGCGGGCGCCGCCTCTGGCGCGTCGGGCTTGGGCGGAAGGGCGTCTTCGCCGATGATGTCATTGTCCATCACCCGTGAATGATACGTTCCGGCGACCATGCCCGACAACCCGAACATCTCCGTCTTCGCCCTGCCCGGCCAGTCCGTGCTGGAAATCTCCGGCCCCGATGCGCTTGCTTTCATGCAGGCGCAGGGCATGAACGACCTCGCCGCGCTTGCCGATGGCCAGTGGCAATGGAACGGCTGGCTGACCCCGCAGGGCCGGCTGATCGCGCTGTTCGCCCTGCTCCGTCGCAACGCGCAGACGCTGTGGTGCGTGCTGCCCGACTTCCCCGCAACCGCGCTGGCGCAACAACTGCAACGCTACGTCTTTCGCGCCAAGGTCAAGCTGCGGTCGCGCGATGACCTGCATGTCGGCGGCTGTTTCGCACGCGGCACGCAAGCATCCGCGGAAGAAGATGCCGCTTCGCTCGACCTCTCGACCGGTGACGGGCAACGCGCGTGGTTGATCGCCACGACACCGTTCGCGAATGACGATGCTTCGGAATCCCGCTGGCGCGCGAGCAACCTGCGCCACGGGCTGCCACGCCTTGCCGCCGGTGCAGAACCGAAATGGACGCCGCAACAGTTGTCGCTCGATCGCCTGCAGGCCTACAGCGTCAAGAAAGGCTGCTATCCGGGACAGGAAATCGTCGCACGCACGCATTTCCTCGGGCAGGCCAAGCGTGGACTGGCGTTGCTGGAATCGACGCAGGCGATTGCCGATGGCGCCAGCGTTTCCGACGGAACGCGTGACGTGGGAACGATCATTTCCAGCGCCGGACATCTCGCACTGGCGGTGGCGACGCTGGATGCCGCGCCTGCCACGATCGACGGCCAGCCCGCGCAGAGGCTTCCGCTGCTGGACGGGCTCGCCCGCTGATCTTCCTGCGCGCCTTCAGCGCGACATCACCGGCGCCGGCTCGTCCTGCGTTTTCCGCGCCTGTTCCTGCACGTCTGCCGCAGGCGGCGGTTGCATCACGCGCTCGCGATTGATCGCATCCAGCTGCCTGAAGGCGGCTTCCGCCGGCTGCGCGGCGAGTTCCGCTACCGGTGCCGCCAGCCGGCGCTGGGCCGGGTCGTCGAGGCCGCCCTGGATCAGGAAGGCATTGGGACCGGCATTGCCGACCGGCCGCCCCATCAGCACATGGTCGATGCCGGTCATGCCGAGACCGTAGCGATTGCGTTCGTAGTTCAGCAGCAGTCCCGCCGAAAGATTGCCCCGATCGATGCCTTCGCCCCCCGGCGGCGTCGCCATGGCATCGACGCCATCCGCGATCCGGGTGTACGCGGCCTGTTGTGGATGCGCGCGCGCGGCATCCGGCAACTGCAGTGGCACCTCGCCGACCTGCACGCGGTGGCGCTCGAAACGCGCATCCAGCGCGCGATCGACCGGTTCGGCATTGCGACAGTCCGCAACCCGGCAGACCGATGCGGGGGCCAATTCCTCGACGTAGCCTTCCGGCCTGGTGCGATCGACCTTGGGCCAGACGCGGTACAGCAGGTTTCCCTCTTCCGAACGATGGATCACGTCCAGGCGCGGATCGTCCGGCACCGGCGATTTGTGCAGGAACGGCCGATCGGACACGGCATTGAGATAGTCGATCATCAGATTGTCGCTGCGGGTCGACAAGCCGTTGCGGTGGTAGCTGCCGCCGACGTCGGAATGCGCGCCCGCGACCATCACGTTGAGGAACCGGCCGTCCCCGGTCATGCCGGGATCGAGGATATGCGTCGATTTGAACAGGCCCCGGCGCTCGTTTTCGGCCGTGATCTGGAATGCGGACAACACCGAGGGCGGCAGGCGGCGATCGTGGTTGCGCGGCTCGCCCGTCCCGACAGGATCGAACATGCCGACCGCTTGCGCGACCGTCCCCGGCGGCACCAGGTTGCGCGTGTACTCGACGACCGTGTTGCCGTGCCCGTCGCGATGCATCCGGCGACTGTCGGGATCCATGATCCCGCGCTCGTGCACCAGCCGCGAGAACCCCGCGGCCTGTTCGGCGCCGCGGCTGAACCCGATGTCGGCGACTCGGATTTGGGCGTTGGGATTCTCCTTCAACCAGTCGCGGGACTGGATACAGAAACGCGAATAAAGATCTTCCAATCGCTTGTCGTAGGAATGGCCCGTCGCCAGATCGACGGCTTTCTCCAGTCCATTGCCACGCGTTCCAACGCCGAACTCATATTGGGCCTGGACGTTGAGATTCGCGCCTCCCTGCTGACGATATTCGGCGATCTGGTCAACCATCAGGCCTATATTCGTCTTGTGCGCCGGATCGAATTCCGCATCGTTCCCGGTGCCATCGAACGCAGCGATGTACAGGTATTCATTCGGATCGCTCGCGTGTCTCAGGACTGGCGCACTGAAACTGGCCAAATCGCGGCTCGCATCCTCGAATGTCCGCAACTGCTCAGGGCTGGCAGCATAGGTGCTGACACCGTCCTCCAGCACCCCATCCTTCCCCCGGTGATGATTCTCGCCCATGCGTCTCCCCTCGCCCGGCCAATCAGTAGGTCCTGCTCCAGACCTTGATCAAGTCATTTCGGAAATTGCTGTATTTGTTGCCGGACACCTGTTCCTTTTTCGTCGCGACATGCGCCTGCATGTAGACATTGATCGTGCGGTCGTTGATTTCCATGTAGATGTCCGGGGCGATCTCGTCACGAAGCCAGCCCTCGGGAATTTCGCTTTCGTGGACCCGGTGGCGGACACGCTGATCGACAAAAATTCCGCCAATATCCACAATCGCCGAATGCGCCGCGCCATCCGGTGATTTCCAATGCACTTCCGCAGGTTGGGGGAAATTGGGAATCCCGACTTCCACCGATCCCCAAGCCTTCTGGTAATCGCCACCACGGGGCGCTGGCCTGATCTTGTCCGCTGCATCCTCGATCAAGTAGTGATGGTTGTAGATGACCGTGCAGCCGATCGTGCTGTAGGCAATCGCTTGAAAACCGTGCTTCCTGAAATGCAACTCCGCGATCGGGTCATTTGCCGATTGCGAGGCGGAGTGCGATGTCGGATCGGTGGGTGCGGACATGGCAGTTTGGCATCCTGTCGTCAACAACGTAAGCATGGCCGAGGCCAGTACGAGTGCGGGAGTTCCATTCGCATGACTGCCGTCCACGGCGGGCGCACGATCTGCACCCGGCACTGAGGATCCCCTTTTCTCCCGCCCCATAGGCGCCCCGTAAAACGTGAATACGGTTGCACTTTAACAGCAAGCGGCAAGCCGTGCACGCAATGCGCCGGGCCTGTCAGATCTTCAGGTACCAGCGCCGGCGATCCATCCACCACATGATCGCCCACCACAGCACCACGAAAGCGACGGCATAGGTCAGCGACGCCAGCCTGTCGCCACCCCAGGGCGCGATCCAGCCGGCGAATGCATGGCTATAGATCGAATCCTGCCAGCCCAGCGCCGGCAGCGCGACCTGCATCAGTTCCGAGCCTGCATATGCCGCGATGGCGTTGACGCCGAAGCGCCGGCCAATCGGCAGCCAGCCGCGCACGTCGACCAGCTTGTGGCAGGCGAGCAAGGCCAGCATCGCCCAGCCCGCCGTCCACAAGACGAAGGATGGCGTCCACAGGTTCTTGTTGAACGGAATCCGCTGCGACCACAGCCAGC
>JAEKKW010000070.1 GCA_019510195.1 Lysobacterales bacterium
CGGTACGCGCGATGGCACGCAAGCTCGGCGTCGACATCGCCCGCGTGCGCGCCAGCGGCCCCGACGGCGTGGTGACGATGGATGACGTCAAGCGCGCGGCCGCCGATGGTTCCGCGAAGCCCGGTGCAGCAATGGCGCAACGCGCGGTCGATGCGCCGATGGCCGCGTCGGCACCGCTGCAGCAACGCAGCACGCTGTCGCAAGCCGGCAAACCGATGCGCACGCAGCCGCCGGGCGTCGCCGTCACCGGCCAGCCGGAACAGCTGAAGGGCGTGCGTCGCAACATGGCGCGCGTCATGGCCGATGCCCACGCGCAAGTCGTGCCGACCACGCTGGTCGATGACG
This sequence comes from Lysobacterales bacterium, assembly GCA_019510195.1. Lineage (GTDB taxonomy): Bacteria > Pseudomonadota > Gammaproteobacteria > Xanthomonadales > Xanthomonadaceae > Solilutibacter. The sequence goes on from JAEKKW010000070.1 coordinate 346, forward strand.
CGGATTTGCACGCATGGATCGGCAAGCAGGACATCACGTCGCGCCTGGTGCGCGCGATCGTCACGGCCTGCAAGACGGTGCCGGCGCTCAATGCCTGGTTCGATGGCGCCAACCTCACCCGCACGATGCATCCGCAGGTCGACATCGGCATCGCCGTGGACACCGACGATGGCCTGTTCGTGCCGGCGCTGCGCAATGCCGACATGCTCGATGGCAACGGCGTGCGCGCGGCGATCAAGCGCCTGCGCGCGCAGGTCGAGGATCGTTCGATCCCGTCGGGCGAGCTTTCCGGCTACACGATTTCGCTATCCAACTTCGGCATGTTCGCTGGTCGCTACGCGACGCCGGTGGTGGTGCCGCCATGCGTGGCGATCGTCGCCGCCGGCAAGCTCTCGCACGACGTCGTCGCGGTGATCGGCGGCATCGAAGTGCATCGCCGCATCCCGATCTCGCTGACGTTCGACCATCGCGCCGCCACCGGCGGCGAGGCCGCGCGCTTCCTCAAGGCGCTGCTCGACGACATGGCGTCGCCGAACTGATGGCGATTCCGCGCGCGCAATCCGCGCGTATCAGGGCTTGACTGGAGCCACCCACAGGCGATCGTGCGCGAGGTCGAACATGAGCCGCCAGTGCACGAGCACGGGCATGCCGACAACGCCATCGTGGATCATGTCGCGAACGATCGCGCGCGTGTCCAATGACACATCTCCACCCTTGCCGGACAGGGCCAACTTGAAGGGTTGCGCCTTTGTCGCAGCCGGATCCGCCGCCCCGGCTTCACCCGCGACCTTGTTGCTCAGCAGGACTGGCGCACCGCTGCCACTGTCGACCTCGAACCAGAGATCTCCCTTCGCGGTCCGCGAACGCGCATAGATGCCCAGATCGTGGCCACTCGCACCGTGGCGGCTGACGCGGATCGGGATCTCGACCGCACCGGCCGTGTGTTTCGCGAGGCTCTTCGCCGTCTCGAACTCGAGCGTTCCGGCGCGCAAATCCAGGGTGAACATTTGCCCGTCGAGTGCATCGAGGGCCAGCGAGCCATCCACCGCCGACGTTCCCGGCGGGAACAACGACATCAGGTCGAACATGCCGACGGTCGCGGACGGCAGGGTCTTCCCATTCTGCAAGCCGATGGCAACGCCTTCGCAGCGGGCCATGTCCAAGCGTTCGCCGGACAGACGAAATCCGGAAATCTGCCCCCAAGGGGAGCACCCGATCTTCCTGGCGAAATCCGGGGTCACGAAAGTGACTCCGCCACCGGTATCCAGCAGGAAGGTTCCATGCTGACCGCCTACCGTGACTTCGATCGAGCGCGTCCGGCCCATGAAGTCACCGAGCTTGATCATCGAAGCAGATGTGGCGCTTGGTGCCGGGGTCGCCGCGCTTGAGGCGGGTGACAGGGCGATTCCGGTCGCCAGTGCGGCTGTCATCGCGAAAGTATGGAACACCGGGGACATGGGCCTCTCCTTGGTTGCGTCAGGTGATTTATTGAAATACAACACTACATGTGTAGTTATGTATATTTCAGGAAATGCCCGGCGTCAAGCCAACTCCTGGCACACGGACAATAGTCATGGGTCCGGCAACGACTACTCGTGCGCCAGTTGTGCCGCCACGAAGCGCGCCAATGCGGCGTTGACTTCGTCACTGCCGACGCCATCGGCAAGCCGGAAGTCGGCATTGCCTTCCAGCGCACCTTCCTTCATCGCGGCAACGCGGCGACCGGCATCGCGCGGCGAATCGAAGCCGATGCTGGTCAGCAGCAGGCGATCGCCTTCCATCAGCTTGAAGTAGAACTTGCCATCGGCCTCGCGGTACTGCTTGAAGGTCGGCACCGGCGTCTCGACGGGTGAACCCTCATCATCCGCAGCCGCCATGGCATTGGCATCCGACAAGTCGCGCAACCCGACCGCTGCACGCAGCTCGGCGATGAACGGCATCGCATAGCGCTCGCGCAGGCGCTTCGCGCCATCACGCAGGATCATTTCGATGTCCTGCGGACGCGCCATCAACGCCTCGTAACGTTCGCGCAATGGCGCGATCTCGCGATCGACGATCTCGAACACTTGCTGCTTGGCATCGCCCCAGCCGATGCCGTCGGCGTAGGCACGGGCGAAAGCCGCGGTTTCCCCTGCACTCGCGAACACCTTGTAGAGCTGGAACAGCGGCGAGCCTTCGGTGTCCTTGGGTTCGCCCGGCGCGCGCGAATCGGTGAGCATCGAGAACACCAGCTTCTTCAGCTGATCGCGCGGCGCGAACAACGGAATGGTGTTGTTGTAGCTCTTGCTCATCTTGCGGCCGTCGAGACCGGACAGCGTTGCAACCTCTTCGTCGATCAACGCTTCCGGCAACGCAAAATATTCGCGACCATAGATATGGTTGAAGCGCTGGCCGAAATCGCGCGCCATCTCGATGTGCTGGATCTGGTCGCGCCCCACCGGCACCTGGTCGGCGTTGAAGATCAGGATGTCTGCGCCCATCAGCACCGGATACATGAAGAGGCCCGCGGTGATGCCGGCATCGTCGTCCTCGCCTTCGGCACGGTTCTTGTCGACCGCGGCCTTGTAGGCGTGGGCACGATTGAGGATGCCCTTGCCGGCGACGCAGGTCAGGTACCAGGTGAGCTCGCTGATCTCGGGAATGTCGCTCTGGCGATAGAACCACACGCGCTCGGGATCAAGCCCGCAGGCCAGCCAGCTCGCCGCGATCTCCAGCGTCGAGCGCTGGGTGCGCACGGGATCCTGGGCCTTGATCAGGCTATGCAGGTCGGCGAGGAAATAGAAGCTCTCGGCATCGTCTGCGCGGCTGGCGGCGATCGCCGGACGGATGGCACCGACGTAGTTGCCGAGGTGCGGCGTGCCGGACGTGGTGATGCCGGTGAGGATGCGGGTCTTGCGGTTGTCCATGAACGGATGGCGAATCGAATGGCAAATCGGGATGCGCCAGTGTAGCCGTCAACCCCGTTGCACGCGCCGATGCGTTGGAGATCGATGACACCCACGGAGACCTGTCATGTCCCGCCTCGCCCCGCTGTCCTGCGCCTGCCTGCTTGCCCTCGCCCCGTGCCTCGCCCGCGCCGGCGACTGGCTCGATCTCTCGATCGTCGATCGCGACAGCGGTTCGACCCTGCCGGAATACCGCCACCGCGGCGATACCTGGGTCCCCGGCGTGCCCGGTCATCGCTATTCGGTGCGCCTGACCAACACCTCGGGCGAACGCCTGCTGGTGGTGCTGTCGGTCGATGGCGTCAACGCGATCAGCGGCCAGACCGCGGTGACCGGGCAATCCGGTTATGTACTGGAACCGGGCCAGAGCGCCGAGATCGACGGTTGGCGCAAGTCGATGCAGCGCGTGGCGCAGTTCGTCTTCACCGATGTCGATGACAGTTATGCCGCGCGCACCGGACGTCCGGACGATATCGGGGTGATCGGTGCGGCGGTGTTCCGCGAACGCCGCGTGCAACCGTTGCCGCCACCGATCGCATTGCCGCATCCATACGAGAACGCCGCGAAAGCGCGCAGTGAAGCAATGGCGGACGCCGCCGCACCCATGGCCGAAGCGCGCAGCGCGCCACAACGCATCGGCACCGGACATGGCGAATCGCAGTGGTCGCCGGTGGATTCGACGACGTTCCGCCGCGCCAGCAGTCGCCCGGCCGAAGTGGTGAGCGTGCGCTACAACGATGTCGCCTCATTGCGCCGGATCGGCGCGATCCCGCGCTGGCGTGCGCCGATCAATCGTCGTCCGCAACCCTTCCCGGGCGGCTTCGTGCCGGATCCGCCGCGCGAAGATTGATGCGCACAAAAAGATGGGCCGCTTGCGCAGCCCATCGCTGTGTTCCGAGGACACGGAACCTGTTGAGTGTTATTGCAGCGTCTTCTGGAATTCGTCGACTTCGCGCTGTGCCTGGTCCTGCTGCCAGCCATAGCGTTCCTGGAGACGACCGGCGAGATACTTGGCATCGCCCTGGGCGATGTCGAGATCATCGTTGGTGAGCTTGCCCCACTTGGTCTGGGCACTGCCTTTCACCTGTTCCCACTTGCCGGAAATGATGTCTTTGTTCATTTGCTTGCTCCTGTTTGCGCCGACGCGATTGCCACGCCGATCACGCAAACGATTTTGCTGGAGCAACAATTCCGTATGGGTGAACGTGCTGTTGGAAAAAAGTATGCGCGCCGCATTGCACTAGATGAATGTGCAATGCCGTTCAGCGGCGAGTCTGTCACATGGATGGGGCGTTCCGATGCGTGTTCAGTCGCGCATCAGTGTCGATTTGCCGAACAGGCTTTCCACCAGGTCGACCGCGAGTTTCGCGGTGGCGTTGCGCTTGTCGAGCGCCGGGTTCACCTCGACCAGGTCGAGCGATCCCAGCAGGCCGGTGTCGGCGATCATTTCCATCATCAACTGCGCTTCGCGATAGTTGACGCCGCCGGGCACGCGGGTGCCGGTACCGGGCGCGATGTGCGGATCGAGCATGTCGACGTCGAAACTGACGTGCAGATGGGTATCGCCATCGATGCCTTCCAGCACTTCCTCCATCACCCGGCGCATGCCGATCTCGTCGATGTAGCGCATGTCGTAGATGTCGAGATCGTGTTCGCGCACCAGGCGCTTCTCGCCGGCATCGACCGAACGGATGCCGATCTGGCGGATCTGTTCCGGTTTCAACGCGGGAATCGTCGTGCCGAGACCGGTCAATTCCTTCGGCCCGAGTCCGCACAGGCAAGCCACCGGCATGCCGTGGAGGTTGCCGCTGGGCGTGATGTCGCGGGTGTTGAAATCGGCGTGCGCATCCAGCCACAGCACGCGCAGTTTCCTGCCATTGGCGCGGCAGTGGTCGGCGACCGCGGTGATCGATCCCATGCCCAGGCAATGATCGCCGCCGAGCATGATCGGCATCCGGCCTTCGCCGAGGATGCGTGTCGACATCGCCATCACCGCGCGATTCCACGCCACCACTTCCTCGAGATGACGGTAGCCGTCGACCGGTTTGGCCAGCGGATTGCGCGGACCACCAAGGTTGCCTTCGTCGCGGATGTCGATGCCGCGCGCGGCGATCGATTCGACCAGGCGCGCGACGCGCAAGGCTTCAGGCCCCATCGACGTGCCGCGGTGGGCGGCGCCGATGTCGGTGGGCACGCCGAAAACGGAGACGGGTCGGGATTGCGCGGTCATGCGAATGGCCTGGATATGGTGCCGGATGTCAGACTCGAACTGACGACCTACCGCTTACAAGGCGGTTGCTCTACCAACTGAGCTAAACCGGCGAATCCGGGATTTTAGCCCGATGCGGCCGGACAGGACACGCGCTCGCCGCGCGGGGCATGCACGGCGGTGCGGACCGTGGCGGAATCGAAGCCGTTCGCGGCAACGACATCGAGCCAGAACGTCGCCTGTCCGGAAGGACGAATGCGCGGCTGGAAACCCTTGCCCTGCAGCTCGGCGAGCCGCCGTTGCGCGCCTTCCTGCGATCCGAAGTGACCCAGCGCGACACCGCCGGCATCGGCACCGTCGCGGATCACGAACATGTCCTTGATGCCGGCAGTCTTGAGTCGCTCGAACATGGCGGACCCTGTGGTGTCCGTGGCCGCGAGGACCACGTCATAGCCGTGCCCGGCCTGCGCGACCTGGCGGGCGTCGACACGCATGGCCTGCGGTCGCAGTTGCTGTTTTGCCTGTTCGGCCGCTGCCGCATCGGCGAATGGCCCGAAACTGGCGCACACCGCATCGGCGGGAATGGCCGGCGCTGGCGCTTCGGCTGCAGCGGGCGGCGCGTGCGTGGCATCGACCAGCTTCAACGCCGGTACTGCGTTCGTGGTCGTTGCCGGCGACAACAGTGCATGGTCGCGATGGAACAACCACCACGCCGCGGCGCTGAGGTTGAGCATGACGAGGACGACGAGCAGCAGGCGAACGATCATGGCGCCATTATGCAATGCGTCATGCGATGCCGGCCCAGCGCGCCCAGTGCGCGAGGCCCGCCAGCACCAGATCGGCGCGCGCTTCGGTCGCGGGCAGTTCGTTCCTGTCCAACAGCGGCAACAATGCACCCGCGCCGCCGCCGTGCACCAGCAGGCGCGGCGCGCTGCCCAGTCGTTCGCCGGCGATCGCAAGACTGCGCTCGACCAGTGCGAGGGCCGCGCCGTCGCAACCGGATGCGAGCGCATCGATGGTGTCATCGGCGAATTCGACGTAGCGCCCGCCCGTGACCGGCAATGCCGATGAACGCGATGCCAGCACCTCGCGCATCAAGGTGGGAGATGGCGCGATGCGGCCGCCGAGATGCAGGCCATCGGCGCGCAGCAGATCGACGGTGAGCGCGGTTCCGACACCGACCAGCAAGGTATCGCGACACTCATCGACGATCGCCAGCAGCGACAGGAAACGATCGACGCCAAGACGCGCCGGCACCGGATAGGCGATCTGCAATCCCGCGCATTCGGGCAGGGTGCGCGCGAGGTGGACGCGCCGGAATCGTTCCGACAACCGCTGCAGCAAGGCGACCCGCGCCGCCTCCGGCGCCACCGACGATACCAGCGCGATCCCGCCGTGCACGTCGTCCGGCAATGCCGGCGCTTGTGCTTCGTGCGGCAAGACCAGCACCGCCGGCGATTCGCCGTGTCCAGCCAGGCGCGCGCACTTCAGGCGGGTATTGCCGAGATCGAACAACCACGCATTCATGCCGTCGCCCTGCGCACGCTCACTTCCCCGGAATGCAATGTCGATTCGCTGCCGTCGGCGCGACGCACCCGCAAGCCGCCATCGGCTGCCAGCCCAAGCGCCTGCATCGCCTGCACGCCGCCGGTCGCATGCACGTCGATGGCATGGCCGGCGAGCACATCCAGCGCGCGATAGCGCGCGAGGAACGGCGGCAGTCCCTGCGCATCGAAAACGTCGAGCGCGCGAACCAGGCTCTCCAGCACCGCGGCCGCGATCCGCGAACGTTGCAATGCCAACTCCGGATTGGCAGATGCGAGATCGATCCACGGCTGGCCGATATCCTTCGCCATCGTCGCCGGCATCCGCACATTGATGCCGATGCCGATCACCGCCTGCACCGGACCACCGTGTTCGCCACCGCCTTCGACCAGGATGCCGCCAAGCTTGCGGCCATCGACCAGAAGATCGTTCGGCCACTTCAAGCCAACCGCGATGCCATGACGATCGCGCAGCGCTTCGGCGACGGCGACGCCGGCGACCAGGCTCAACCCGCCCAAGCGCGCCAGACCACCTTCGAAGCGCCGCAGCACCGAGAGATACAGATGCGCCGCCAGCGGCGACACCCAGGCGCGACCGCGGCGACCGCGTCCTGCGGTCTGCTGCTCGGCGAACAAGGCCGCGATACCCGTCTCGGGCGCCCGACGCGCCAGCAAGGCGCTGTTGGTCGAATCGATCCGCCAGGCCACGTCCAGGGTACGGACTTGCGGGCGCACCGCCGCGGCGAGTCCCGCCCGGATCGCGTCGGCATCCAGCAGGTCGAGCGGCGACTCCAGCCAATAGCCGCGGCCACGGTCGGCGCCGATCGCTACTCCCGCCCGGCGCAATGCCTGGATGCGCTTGCCGATCGCCGCCCGGGTCTGGCCGGCACGGACCGCCAGCTCCGCCCCGGAAACCGGCTGTGGGCCAAGGCAGCACAGCAGGCTGCGGTCGTCGAGGGCGGCGCCATTCATTCCGACATTATCAGGGGGAAAGCGGGTATAGTCGCGATTCCGCCGTGCACCGGACGCTCCATGCCGAAGCGCCTCCTGCTCGCTCTTGCCCTCCTGTCCTGCAGCGCTTCCGCGTTTGCGGCAGTGGCTGCGCGCACCAGTGGCGACACTGTCTGCGTTCCGCACCAGGACGAGGACTGCGACGCCAGCAGCGGCAGCTCCACTCCGGCGACGCCGCGAACATCGACCACCAACGCATCGGCCACGGCCTTGCCGCGCACGCCTGCGCCGCAGCGACGCAATCGCACCGATGGCGTGCGCAACAGCACGATGCGCTTCCAGAGCTATCTGCCCGGCATGTTCCGCTGATTCAGTTCGGTGGCGGCAGCAACGCCTCGAATCGCGCGCCACCCATTTCCGCGGAGTCACCCACTTCCAGCTCGCCGCCGTAACTGGCGAGGATGTCCTGCACGATCGACAAGCCGATGCCGTGGCCCTGCACGCGCTCATCCCCGCGCACGCCACGCTGCAGAACTTCCATCACCTGCGACTTCGGCACGCCCGGGCCATCATCCTCGACCGCGATGCGCAGGCCGGCGCGCCGCTGGCCCGGCATTTGTCTCGGCGCCACCGTCAGCAGCACGCGCGAACGCGCCCACTTGAAGGCGTTCTCCAGCAGGTTGCCGAGCAGTTCCTGGAGATCGCCGAGTTCGCCGTGGAAGCGTGCTTCCGGCGCGATCTCGAATTCGCAGAACACCCCCTTGCCCGCGTAGATCTTTTCCAGCCCGGTGACGATTTCCTCGGCATGCGATTCGATCGCGATCGGCGCGGCATAGAGCTTGTGGCCAGTCGAACGCGCGCGCGCGAGCTGGTAGCCGACGATGTCGTTCATCCGTCGCAATTGCGTGTCGAGCTCGCCACGCAATTCCGCGTCCGGCCCATGGCTGTCAAGTTGCGAGCGCAGCACCGCCAACGGCGTCTTCAAGCTGTGCGCGAGATCGGACATGACGTCGCGCTGGCGATCGAGGTGGCGGCGTTCGCTGTCGATCAGCGCGTTGATGCTTTCGGTCAGCGGCGTGAGTTCGCGCGGATGCGCGCCGCTCATCTTGGTCGCCATGCCTTCCTTGACGCGATCCAGCTCGGCGATCACGCGCTTGAGCGGCGCCAGGCTCCACCACAGCGCCACCATCTGCAACAGCACCAGCAGCAATCCGGCCAGGCCGATGTTGCCCCACAACGCCGAGCGGAAATAATTCATCTGCGTCTTGAACGGCCGCAGGTCTTCCATCACGTAGATGGTGAACGGCACCGGCGCCTTGCTGTTGCCGCCCGACCAGGCGAAACCGCGTCCGTAGACATAGACCGCGCTGCCGAAGCCGGAGGAATCGCGGATCGTGACCGGGCCGCTGAAACTTTCCTGGCCGGGATCGAGCAGCGGCGGCAGCGGCAATTGCGGCCCGTAGACCGCCGATTGCGATTGCCAGCGACCGTTGCGCTGGACGATCTGGGCATAGAGGCCACTGGACGGACGATCGAGCCGCGGATCGGGCGTGATCGCCGGTGGCACCAAGGCGTCGGTGACGTCGAAATCGGTGCGCGCGGCATAGGCCAGCGCGTAATTCGACAGGCGCACGCGCATGTTTTCCTGCGCGGTCTGCTCGAGGGCACGATCCAGCGCAATGCCGGCCAGGGCGAGGAACGCGGCAAGACCGATCGTTCCGACCAGCAATTGCCGGCGCAACAATGATCGCGGTTTCCAGAATTGCGCGCTCATGCGCGAACGGCCACCGCGATCATTCGTTACCGCAATCAGGTATCGGCGTTGCGCGGGATCGCGAAGCGATAACCGCGGCCGCGCACGGTTTCGATCGGCTTGAGCGTGCCATCGGCATCAAGCTTCTTGCGCAGGCGCCCGATGAACACTTCCAGCACGTTGGAGTCGCGATCGAAATCCTGCTGGTAGATGTGCTCGGTGAGATCGGCCTTCGAGACCAGTTCACCGGCGTGCATCATCAGGTATTCCAGCACCTTGTATTCGTAGCTGGTGAGGTCGATGTTCTGGCCGCCCACCGCCACCGTCTGCGCGGCGAGATCGAGCATCACCGGGCCGCATTCCAGCGACGGCTTGCTCCAGCCGGCGGCGCGACGCACCAGTGCATTGAGGCGCGCCAGCAGCTCTTCGACGTGGAACGGCTTGACGAGATAGTCATCGGCGCCTTGCTTCAGGCCATCGACCTTGTCCTGCCAGCTGGAACGCGCGGTCAGGATCAGGATCGGGAACTGCTTGCCGTCATCGCGCAATGCACGGATCAGTTCCATGCCCGACATCTTGGGCAGGCCGAGATCGATGATCGCGACATCGAACGGAACCTCGCGGCCCATGTACAGGCCTTCCTCGCCATCCTGCGCGGCATCCACGGCGAACCCCTCGCGCTTCAGGCGCGCGGCCAGGGTTTCGCGCAACGGCGCTTCGTCTTCGACCAGCAGAATTCGCATCCTTCAATCCTCTGTGACCGGATGGCGGGCATCCGTACGCATTCATCTTGTCATTCAGAATGTGTCGGTAGCGTAAACGCCGGATCAGGCCCTTCCAGTCAGAGCCCGGGTGACACCATCATCACCCGCACCATGCCGTCGGCGCCCATGATCTTCACCCGGCACTGTACACGCCCACCGAAGTCCATTGGCTGGACGGCGAGGATCTGGTCGCCAGGGGACAGCGCCATGCTGCGACCGCAGTCACTCGCCGTCGGCCGGGGCCGGATGCTGGCCTCCATCGAGGGCGGATTGCGCATGTCACGATCGCGGCCGGATTGAGGATTTCCCGGGACCGGGGTTCCCGCATCGGCATGGACCGGGCGAGGCGGCCAGCCACCGCCGTTGCCGCCCCCGCGATGCTGCGCCCACGCCGGCGTGCTGCCGATGGCCAGGGCCATCGACGACACGAACAACGGGAACCAGCGGGAACGGGACATGGGGACTGCGCACCGACGCATTCAGGAGTCGTGCCAGCATGGGTCCCCGGCGGTGAATTCGTCCTTAATGATTTAACGCTATCTGAATGTTTCTGCGGTACTGATTGCAGAAGTTCAGATTGGGCGATCGCCGTTCGTACCGCCCCCCGATTCCGGGCTCAGGCCGCCTGCAGATTCGCTTCCGCGACCGCGACGACCAGGGACGCCACGCCTGCGCGCAATGCCTCGGCGGTTTCATCCGGCAGCGCCTGGCCGCCTGCGAAAACTTCATGGCTGGAACCCAGGCCGACGGTGTCGTCGATCGGCTTGGCACCGGCCACGCCCAGCGCACGCACGGCATCGCCACGCGCCCACTTTGCGGCGTATGGCGACATCGACGCGCCGAGCACCAGCACCGGCTTGCCCGTCAGCGAGCCGCGGCCGTAAGGGCGCGACGCCCAGTCGATGGCGTTCTTCAGGCCGCCCGGCAGCGAACCGTTGTATTCGGGCGTGGCGACGATCACGGCATCGGCCGCGGCGATCTCCTGGCGCAGTTTCTGCACCGACGTCGGGGTCTGGCCCTCGACGTCCAATTCCTCGGAATAGAACGGCAAGGTGGAGAAATCGACGTTGGCGACATGGCTGCCGGCCGGCAACAGGGCCGCAGCGGCCTCGGCCAGCTGGCGATTGTGGGAACCGGCGCGGAGGCTGCCGATCAGGGTGACGACGTTCATGGAAAGATCCTCGCTCGATGGGTGGTCAATCGCTTAATTGTCAAGCTATTGACCATATTAATCGGGGAAAGGAGAAAGTCAAGCACTTGACTTCAAATCGGTCTAGAATTCGATTCCATGAGCCCGCCAGCCCATCCCACCCAGCCGAAGTCCGTACCAGTGGCCGCCCTGCTGGGCGCGGCCAAGGAAGCATTCGGCGCCGAATTCGATGCCCGCATCAAGGCCAGCGCGATGTCGACCCTGTCGCTGGCGCATGCCCACAACGTGCTGCGCCATCTCGGCAACGGGCCACTGCGCGCCAGTGCAATCGTCGGCCAGTGCGGCGTGACCAAGCAGGCGGTGAGCCAGCAGATCGCCCATCTGCAGCGCAACGGCTATGTGCGCACCCTGCCCGATCCCGACGACCAGCGCGCGCGCCTGATCGAACTCACCGAATGCGGCCACGCCGCCCAACTACTGGTGAAACAGTTGTTCGCCGACATCGAACGCGAATGGACCGAGCGCATCGGCAAGCAGCAGATGGCGACGTTGCGCGAAGCGCTGGCCGTGATCGGCGCCGACCACATGCCGGAAGGTTGCGGCTGAGTTTCGGCCTCAGGCCGCGAGCGATCGCTTCGTCACCGCCAGCGCTTCTTCCAGCAGTCCGATGCCTGCATTCGTACGCACCACGCCTTCGCTCAACACCTGGCGGAACATGCGGCCGCCGGGCTGGCCGTGGAACAGCCCGAGCACGTGACGGGTGATGTGCTTGAGGGCGACACCGCGTTCGAGTTGCCGTTCGACATAGGGAAAATACGCGAGCAGCAACTCCTCGCGATCGCGCAATTCGCCACCGAACATCGCGACCTGCAGGCGATGCAAGGTGTAGGGATCGTGATAGGCGGCACGTCCGAGCATCACGCCATCGACATGATCGAGATGCGCGAGCGCGGCATCGACCTCGGTGATGCCGCCGTTCAACAACACCGTCATCCCGGGACGTTCGCCCTTCAAGCGATAGCCCCAGTCGTAGCGCAATGGCGGCACTTCGCGGTTTTCCTTCGGCGACAGCCCCTTCAGCCACGCGTTGCGCGCATGCACGACGATGAAGGCGGAACCAGCGGCATCCACCCCATCGACGAAATCGCGGAACGCGGCGTAATCGTCGTCGTCATCGACACCAAGCCGGCACTTCACCGTGACCGGGATTGCACCATCGACGGCTGCGACCATCGCCCGCACGCAGTCGGCGACCAGCTCCGGTTCGCGCATCAGGCAGGCGCCGAAACGACCTGCCTGCACGCGATCGGACGGGCAGCCGCAGTTGAGGTTCACTTCATCGAAACCGTGCTCGACGCAGATGCGTGCGGCCTGCGCCAGCAGCGCGGGATCGCTGCCACCGAGCTGCACCGCGAGCGGATGTTCGGTCGGATCCATCGCAAGCAAATGCGTGCGATCGCCGTGGATCACCGCATTGGCGTGGACCATCTCGGTGTAGAGGCGCGCATCCGGCGCCAGCACGCGATGGAAGGCGCGGCAATGCGTGTCAGTCCAATCCATCATCGGGGCGACGGAGAGGCGGATGGTGTGGGCGGCGGCCTGCGACATGCGGCTATTGTCGCAGAGGTGGCCGCAACGATCAGTCGGCGACAAATCCCGTGCGATCGGTGACCTCTCCTCCTGCCTCGCGCAAGGCGACGCCATTGGCCGCATGCGCGCGTACGCGGGTCAACGGGGTCGAGCCCTGGTCCGCCACCAGGATCGCGTCCGACCCTGCGCCGTGCGCGAGGATTTCACCCTTGATGTCGACCGCGCCAACCTTGCCGCCTTCGATGGCGTAGGTCGTCACCTTGGCGCCATGCGTCTCGAGATTCCCGCCGACCACGAATCGTTCGACGATGCCGCCGGGTTTGACACTGAATGCCTCGGCCGGGAGTGGCATGTTCACGCCCTTCACCAGCGTGTTGCCGATCGAGCCGTGGGTGGTGATGCCCTGGTCGACGGTGATGGTGCCGACAGGCTTGCTGACCTGGATGCCGATCGAGCCATCGCCGAATGTTTCGATCGACTTGAAGCGGATGTTGCGCACGGTGCCGTCGTATTGGTTGAACCCGCGTGCGCCAAGGCCGTAGGTGACGACTTCCGCTTCCGCGGTGAATTCATCCACGGTCCCGAAATTGACGAAGCCAATCCCACTCGGCCTGTACGACACCACGCGTTCGTGGGCGATCCAGCGCTTCACCGTGCCCCACGTGTCCAGCACCATGTCGTTGACGCCGTAGGTTGCAATTTCGCCGAAATGTTCGACACGTCCGGCATTCACCCCGTACACGACGAAGACGCCGCCGGTGATGATGTCGGCGGTACCGTACGGCAACATGCCGGTGGAATGCACTTCACCGGTGGTCAGCACCTCGAGATCGACCAGCCCGCTCTGATCGCCGAAGCCGCTGACGAAAACGCCGGAGCCGAGAACCGGGGCATTGCGCGCACCGATGGAGATGTTGTTCAACGACGCCTTGATGCGGGCATTGGCGTCACCGTTGAAATTGTAGACGGTGAGTGCGCCTTGATAGACATTCACGCCGTATTTCTGCGGCTGTTCGCTATAGCGGCGGCTGTCACAGGCGGCGATGTGCAGGCCATCCACGACAAGGCTCAACGCGCTCGTCCCGGTGCGCATGATGATCGACACCTGTCCGGTGACGGCGAGATCGGCGAGGACGATACTGCCCATGTCGGGCAGGCCGGCCTGGGTGTAGATGGCGCGCGTCGCCGGCGCGGCGACCACGGTGATGCCGGACACGCGGTTGTCGGCGGTCAGGCCGATGCCGTCGCCGTTGCAGAACGACAGGATGCAGCGATCCTTGTCCGTTCCGGCCAGCGAACATCCCGGCGGCAAGGTGATGGAATGCGGGCAGGCGATCGCCGTGGTCAGCTCGATCGCGCGGGGCCCGTTTCCGGCGAGCGCGGCCATCAATTCGCCGAGGCTTGCGACAGCGATGCGTTGCGATTCCATGGCGACATCCCGTTGGAGGTGGCAGGATTATCCCCGCGCCGTGTTAACTCCAGGAGAGAAGCGCGCCGATCAATCCGGACGCGGGCGTTTCCCGAGGTCACGCAGGATTTCGCGCGCGGCATTGCGGCCCGGCAAGCCGGTGACGCCGCCGCCGGGATGGCTGCCCGATCCGCACAGGTACAGGCCTTTCAGCGCGCCGCGATAGTTGGCCTGGCCGAGGAACGGACGCGTGGTGAACATCTGGTCGGGGCCGAGCGCGCCGTGGAAGATGTCGCCGCCGATGAGGCCGAAGCGGCGTTCGAGATCGAGTGGCGACAGCGCTTCATAGCCAAGCACGCTGGCACGGAAATTCGAAGCGTAGGCGTTCACGGTATCGATCATCAATTTCGCGACGGTGTCGCGATGCACGTCCCAGCCACCATCGACTTCAGGATTCACCTGCTGGCAGAACAGACTGGCGACGTGTTGGCCTTTCGGCGCAAGGGTGTCGTCGAGCGTCGAGGAGATCACCACTTCGACGATCGGCGCGCGCGCCCAGCCGGCGTTGTGTTCCTTCGACTTGGCATCGAACCAGGCCTGCTCGAAATACTGCAGCGACGGCCCGATCAGGATGCCGCTCTGGTGATGCGGCTGCAGGTTCGTGCCCGGCGCGGCGGTGAAATCCGGAAGCTCCGACAGCGCGACATTCATGCGGAAGGTGCCGGAACCGCAGCGATACATTTGCACGCGATCGCGCAGGTCGGCATCGAGGTGCTCCTGCGGGACGATGTCGCGATAGAGCAGTTTCGGATTGAGATTGGAGGCGACGATGCGGGCGCGATGTTCGCGCCCGTCGGCAGTCACCGCGCCGACGACGCGGCTGTTTTCCACCAATACCCGTTCGACCGCGGCGTCGGTGACGATCTCGACGCCGCGCGCTTCGCATTCCTTGCGCATCGCCTGGGTGATCGCGCCCATGCCGCCGACGGCGTGGCCCCAGGCGCCGGGCTTGCCGTTCACTTCGCCGAACAGATGGTGCAACAGGACGTAGGCACTGCCCGGCGTGTAAGGGCTGGCGAAATTGCCGACCACGGAATCCCAGCCGAGCACCGCCTTGATGGGATCGGATTCAAACCAGTGGTCGAGCACTTCGCCCGCGGATTTGGTGAAGAGATCGAGCAGATCGCGGCGACCGCGCAGGTCGAGCGGCGCCAGCTGTTTCGCCACCGTGTACGACTGCAGCCAGTCGGCGAAGGCGATGCGGTCGCCGATATTGGGCGGTGTCAGGTGGATGAGCTGCTTCAGCACCGCGACCACGCGATCGATCATCCCGAGATAGCCGGGCCAGCGCGCGACATCGCGCGGTGACCATTTGGCGATTTCGTTCTCGCTCAAACCCTCGCCGAGACGGAAGGCGCGACCATCCGGCAGCGGCAGGAAATTGGAATACGAGCGTTCGACGATGCGCAGGCCGTGTTCGCGCAGGCGCAGATCAGCGATCACCTTGGGATTGAGCAAACTCACCGTATAGCTGGCGACGGAATTGCGGAAACCGGGATGGAATTCCTCGGTCACCGCCGCGCCACCGACGATGTGACGGCGCTCGAGCACGCGCACCTTGAGGCCGGCGCCAGCGAGATAGGCCGCGCACACCAGGCCGTTATGGCCACCGCCAAGGATCAGCGCATCGATCGCGTCCGCCACTCGTGCCTCGAAGTTCCAGATTGGAACCGCGAGCTTAGCGTGCGGGAACCGTGTCGTCCCAGCCACCGCCGATCGCCTGGGTCAACGCCACCGCGGCCTGCTGTTGCTGCACCACCGCGGCAATCGCCGAACGTCGCGCCGCCAGCGCGGTGTTCTGCGCGGTGACGACCGTGGTGTAATCGGCCATGCCGGCCAGATACTGGTTCAGGGTCATCTGCTCGACCTGGTCGGCGGCCTGCGACGACGCCTTGAGGCTGGCCGCTTCGTCCGCGTAACTGCGCAAGTCGACCAGCGCGTCTTCGGTCTGCTGGAGCGCCGACAACACCGTCTGCCGATAGCTGGCCGCGCTCTGTTCGTATGATGCGCGCGCCTGGTCGACGCGCGCCGAACGCGCGCCCCAGTCGAGCAGCGTCATCGCGCCGGTGAGCCCCAGCGACCAGATCGCGCTGCCACCGCTGGCGAGATCGCCCAGCACCTGCGCGCTGCGCCCGGAACTGGCCGACAGGTTCAATGACGGAAACAGGGCCGCGCGCTGCACGCCGATTCCCGCGTTGGCGGCCATCACCGAGCGTTCGGCGGCGGCGACATCGGGACGCCGTTGCAGCAGGTCGGACGGCAGCGTTGCCGGAACCTCGGGCACGTGCGCATTCCATTGTTGAGTCGCGAGGCTGAGATCGGCCGGCGCACGCCCGCTCAACACCGCGATCGCGTGCTCCAGCGTGGCGCGCTGGCGCTGCATGTCGATGACCTGCGACTGCGCGTTGCGAAGCGTGGTCTCGGCCTGCAACACGTCCATGTGCGCGGCGACGCCGACCTTGTAGCGGTTCCCGGTGATGGTCAGCGTGCGTTGGTAGCCGCTGATGGTGCGTTGGTAGGCCGCGAGTTGCGCATCCATGCCGCGCAATTGCAGGTAGTCGCTGGCGAGCTGTGCATGGATGGCGAGCAAGGCGTTGCCGAGGCTCGCGCGCGAAGCCAGCATCGACGCCTTGTTCTGCGCCACGCCCGCGCGCAGGCCGCCGAACAAGTCGATCGTCCACGCCCCGTTGATGCCGGCGTTGGCGCGCTTGCCCGTGGTGGTGCCGGTGCCGCCATTGCCTCCGCTGCGACTGACGCCGACGCTGCCGGAAATCTCCGGCCACAAACTCGCACGCGATTCGCGCAACAGCGCGCGTTCGCCATCGTAGGACGCAACCGCCGCCGCGACCGTCTGGTTGTGCGCGGTGGCATCGGCTTCCAGTCCGTCGAGCACGGGATCGCCGAAGGCGCGCCACCATTCGCCGCGCGATTGCTCGTCGGCGGGCGCGACCGCATGCCAGCCGGCGGGTGCCTCCTTGAACCCGGCGGGAATCTGCAGCGCGGGGCGCTGGTAGGTCGGCACCAGGCTGCAACCTGCGGCGGCGACCGCCAGTGCGGCGGCGAGTGCAGGACGAAATGGACGGTAGGACATCATGCCGGCACCGGATCGTTGGAAGAGGATGAAGACGACGCATCCGGCGAGCGCCTGCCGCGCGCGCGCTGGAAGCGGTCGAGCGCGAGATACACCACCGGCGTGGTCAGCAGCGTGAGGAACTGGCTGGCGATGAGACCCCCGATGATGGTGATGCCGAGCGGGCGGCGCAATTCGGAACCGTCGCCGAAACCGATCGCCAGCGGCAATGCACCGAGTCCGGCGGCGAGCGTGGTCATCAGGATCGGGCGGAAGCGCAGCAACGCCGCTTCGCGGATCGCCGCCAGCGGTTCCAGTCCGCGCCGTTCGCGCTCGATCGCGAAGTCGATCATCATGATCGCGTTCTTCTTGACGATGCCGATCAGCAGGATCACCCCGATCAAACCGATCAGGTCGAATTGCGTCTTCGTCAGCACCAGTGCCGCGGCTGCACCGACACCGGCGGCGGGCAAGGTCGACAGCACCGTCAGCGGATGGATCAGGTTTTCGTAGAGGATGCCGAGCACCAGGTAGATGGTGACGATGGCAGCGAGCACCAGCAGCGGAATGGTGTTGGTGGTCTGCTCGAATACCTGCGCCGATCCGGCGAATTCGCCGCGCACGCCCAGCGGCAGGTTGAGGCCGGCCTGCACCTTGCGGATCTCGTCGCTGGCCTGGCCGAGGGTGACGCCGGCGGGCAGGTTGAAGCTGATCGTCGCCGCCGGCGCCGCGTCCTGGTGGTTGATCGACGCCGCGGCGGATTGCACGTGCCAGGTCGCGATCGAAGTGAGCGGCGTCATTCCCGGCACGGCGATCGCGATGCTGCCCGCGGCCGTGTCCGCCGTCTTCGGAGTGGTCGCCGTCGCTGTGGCAGCCGTCGCTGAAGTCGGCAGCCATACCAGGTGGAAGGCTTCCGGCGAACCCTGTGCTTCCTGCGCCACGCCCATCACCACGTGATACTGGTTGACGTCGCTGTAGAGCGTCGCCACCTGGCGCTGGCCGAAGGCGTCGTAGAGGATGGAGTCGATCGCGTTGTTGGTGAGGCCGAGCCGCGATGCCGCGGCGTGGTCGATGTCGAGGTAGGCGGCGACCGCGCTGTTGTTGCGATCGACGTCGACATCGGTCACCACCGGATCGCGCTTCAACGCCGCGGTCAGCGTGTCGGCGGCCTTGCCGAGGATGTCGGGATCATCGCCCTTCAGCGTGTACTGGTAGGTGGAATTGGAACTGCGGCCACCGACGCGCATGTCCTGCACCGGATTGAGGAACAGGCTGGCGCCGGTGATGCGCGCGAGTTGCGGGCGCAGGCGCTGGATCACTTCCTGGGTCGATGGCCGCTGGCCGCGTGGCTTTTCGGTGGCGAACAGGAAGCCGCCGCCGGCGCGCGAACCACCGGTGAAGGCAATGACGTTCTCGATCGCCGGATCCTTGCGCAGGATGTCGACCAGCTGATGCAGCTTCTCGCCGCTCTGGACGAACGACACCGACTGGTCCATGCGCAACCCGCCATTGAGCGATCCGGTGTCCTGTTCGGGGAAGAACCCCTTGGGCACGATCACCATCAGGTAGACGTTGAGCAGCGCCGCGCCAAGCAGCAGCAGCAGCACCGCGCCGCGATTGGCCAACGCCCAGTCGAGGCTGCGTTCGTAGCGGGCGCGCATCTTCGCGACCGCGCGTTCGGCGAGCGATGCCAGGCGTCCGCCGATCGAGGTCCGCCTTGCCGCGCGCGTTTCGCGTCCGCGCAGCAGGGTCGCCGCGATCATCGGCGTGGTGGTGAGCGACAGCAGCATCGAGATCATCACCGCGACCGTCATCGTCACCGCGAACTCGCGGAACAGGCGCCCGATCAACCCGCCCATGAACAGCAGCGGGATGAACACCGCGACCAGGCTGATGCTGATCGCCATCACCGTGAAGCCGACTTCGCGCGCGCCCAGCAGCGCCGCCTGCATCCTCCCCATGCCCTGCTCGATGTGGCGATTGATGTTTTCCAGCACCACGATGGCGTCGTCGACGACGAAACCGGTGGCGATCGTCAGCGCCATCAGCGACAGGTTGTCGAGCGAGAAGCCGAGCAGGTACATCACCCCGAGCGTGCCGAGGATCGACACCACCACCGCGACCGCCGGCACCACCGTCGCCCGCCACGACTGCAGGAACGCGCTCACCACGAGCACGACGAGGATCGTTGCGATCAGCAACGTCAGTTCCACATCGCGCAGGGAAGCGCGGATGGTCGTGGTGCGATCGGAGGCGATGTCGATTTTGATGTCGGCGGGAATGCGCGTGCGCAGCGACGGCAACACCTGTTTCACCGCATCGACGGTGGCGATGATGTTGGCGCCGGGCTGGCGGGTGAGGATCACCATCACCGCGCGCTGGCCGTTGAACAGGCCGATCGTGCGCTGGTTCTCGGGGCCGTCGTAGACGTGGGCGACATCGCCAAGATGGACATTGGTGCCGTTGCGCGACACCACCACGACCTTGGCGAAATCCGCCGCCGATCGACTCGGCGCGCTGGTGAAGAGTTGGTAGGCGTTGCCACCGTCCTCGACCACGCCCTTCGGTCGGTTGGCATTGGTCGCGGTCACCGCGGTGCGCACGGCGTCGAGGCTGATGCCGGCATCGGCGAGTTTCTTCGGATCGAGATCGATGCGCACGCCCGGCAACGCACCGCCACCGAGCTCGACCTGGCCGACGCCCGGCACCTGCGACAGCGCCTGCTGCACCACCGTCGATACCGAATCGTAGATCGCGTCCGGCGCGCGCGTGCCGGAGGTCAGCGCCAGGATCATGATCGGCGCGTCGGCGGGATTGACCTTGTTGTAGGTCGGATTGCTCTTGAGCGCCGCCGGCAGGTCGACGCGTGCGGCATTGATCGCGGCCTGGACGTCGCGCGCGGCGCCATCGACATTGCGGCTGAGATCGAACTGCAGGTTGATGCGGGTCGAACCGATGCCCGACGACGAGGTCATCTGGGTGACGCCGGCGATCGTCGCCAGCCGATGTTCCAGCGGCGACGCCACGCTGCTCGCCATCGTGGTCGGACTCGCGCCCGGCATGCTCGCGGACACGCTGATGGTCGGGTAGTCGACCTGCGGCAGCGGCGCCACCGGCAGCACGAAATAGGCGGCGACGCCCGACAGCGCGACACCGATCGTCAGCAGCAAGGTGCCGATCGGACGCCGGATGAACGGCGCCGAGAGGTTCATGTCGCGGCCTCGCTGGCGGCGCGCGCCTCGATGCGTTCACGACGGCGTTTCGCCAGCGCCTCGAAGGCGAGATAGATCACCGGGGTGGTGAACAGCGTCAGCGCCTGGCTCATGATCAGGCCACCAGCCACCGCGATACCGAGCGGACGCCGCAATTCCGCGCCCATGCCGCCGCCGAAGATCAGCGGCAACGCGGCGAACAATGCCGCGAACGTCGTCATCATGATCGGGCGGAAGCGCAGTGCCGCGGCTTCGCGGATGGCGGCGTCCGGCGATTTGCCTTCGTCGCGCTGCGCGGCGATCGCGAAGTCGATCATCATGATCGCGTTCTTCTTGACGATGCCGATCAACAAGACGATGCCGATGATCCCGATCACGCCGAGATCGCTGCCGGTGAGCAGCAACGCCATCAAGGCGCCGAGACCGGCCGAGGGCAGCGTCGAGAGAATGGTGATCGGGTGGATGTAGCTCTCGTAGAGCACGCCGAGCACGATGTAGACGCAGACGATCGCGGCAAGGATCAGCCAGCCTTCGTTGGCAAGCGACGCGCGGAACGCATTCGATGCGCCGAGGAATTGCGTGCTGATGCCGGCCGGAAGCCCGATCCCGGCCTCGGTCGCGGTGATCGCGTCCACCGCCTTGCCCAGCGAGACGCCCGGCGCGAGATCGAAGCCGACGATCGATGCCGGGAACTGCTGCGCGCGCATCACCGCCAGAGAAGAATTGCCGGTGGCGATCGTGGCGATCGACGACAGCGGGATGCTGGCGCCGCCAGTCCCTGCGACGTAGACCTTCTGCAAGGCCTCGGGCCCGGCGAGCATCCCCGGCATCGCCTCGAGGATCACGCGGTACTGCGTCGATGGCGTGAAGATGGTCGAGATGATGCGCTGGCCGAAGGCGTCGTAGAGCGCGGCATCGACCGCCGCCGCAGTGACGCCGACACGCGCCGCGGCATCGCGATCGACATTGACCGTCACCGAATTGCCTTCCATCTGCACGTCGCTGACCGGGTTGCGCAACTCGGGCAGCGATTGCAGCGCGCGCACCAGGTCGAGACTGGCCGTGTTCACTTCCGCCTGCGTCGCGCCCTGCAGCGCGAAGCGGTATTGCGTCGGTCCGTTCTCGGCATCGATGGTCAGGTCCTGCACCGGGCGCAGGTACAGCGTCACCCCGGGAATCCCGCGATGCACGGCATCGAGCAGCCGCGCCATCGTCTCGTCCTGATGATCGCGGCGATCGTCCTTCGCCTTCAGGTTGATCATCATCCGCCCCTGGTTGAGCGTGATGTTCTGGCCGTCGACGCCGATGTTGGAACTCAGCGATTCGACATCGCCATCCTTCAACATCACGTCCGCAACCTGCTGCGGGATCAGCCAGAACAGCAATCCGGTGAGCACCAGCGTCGCCGCGAACAGCATCAGCATCAGGCGGCCGCGCGCGATCACGCCGTCGAGCGTGCGCGCATACCAGGCGCCGACGCGATCGATCAGGTGCAGCGAGGCGCGTACGAACTTCGGCGCCTGCTCCTCGTGGTTGCCCGGCTTCAGCCAGCGCGCAGCCAGCATCGGCACCAGCGTCAGCGACACCACCGCGGAGATCAGGATGGTCACCGCCAATGAAATCGCGAATTCGCGGAAGAGGCGGCCGACCACATCGCCCATGAACAGCAGGGGGATCAGCACCGCGACCAGGCTGATGGTCAGCGAGATGATGGTGAAGCCGATTTCGCGCGAACCCTTCAATGCGGCGACCATCGGCGGATCGCCGTTCTCGACGTGGCGCGAGATGTTCTCGATCACCACGATGGCGTCGTCGACCACGAAACCGCTGGCGATGGTCAGCGCCATCAGCGTGAGGTTGTTGAGCGAAAAGCCAAGGAAATACATCGCGGCGAAACTGCCCACCAGCGACAACGGCACCGAAATCGCCGCGATCAGCGTGGCCTGCGGCGAGCCGAGGAACAGGAAGATCGCGATCACCACCAGCACGACGGCCAGCATCAGCTCGAATTCGACATCGGACACCGAGGCGCGGATGCCGGTGGTGCGGTCGGCCAGCACCTTGACGTGCACGTCTTCGGGCAAATTCTGCTCGAGATCGGGCAATGCCTTCTGCAACGCATCGACCGTCGCGATCACGTTCGCGCCCGGTTGGCGCTGGATGTCGACGATGATGCCGGGCTGGCGATTCATCCACGCGCCGATGCGCGCGTTCTCCGAGGCATCGACCACGTCGGCGACGTCGGACAGCCTGACCGCCGCGCCGCCGTTGTAGCCGACGATCAGCGACTTGTAATCGTCGACCGTCGACAATTGATCGTTGGCGTCGATCGACCAGCTGCGCGTGGGACCATCGAAACTGCCCTTGGCGCCGTTGGCGTTCGCCGACGATATCGCCGTGCGGATGCTCTCCAACGCCAGCCCCTGCGCCGCCAGCGCCGGGACATTGGCCTGGATGCGCACCGCGGGACGCTGGCCCGCCGACATCGACACCAGGCCGACGCCGGTGACTTGCGCAAGCTTGTTGGCGACGCGCTGCGAAACGAGATTCTGCACATCGGACAGGGTGCGCGTCTTCGACGTCACCGCGATCGTCATGATCGGCGCGTCGGCGGGATTCACCTTGGCGTACACCGGCGGCGCCGGGAGATCGCCCGGCAGCATCGTCGCCGCGGCGTTCATCGACGCCTGCACTTCCTGTTCGGCGACATCCAGTGGCAGGTTGAGGTTGAACTGCAGGGTGATGATGCTGGCGCCGCCCGACGACACCGACGACATCCGCGTCAAACCGGTCATCTGCCCGAACTGGCGTTCCAGTGGCGCGGTCACCGTCATCGCCATCACGTCGGGGCTCGCGCCCGGATACAACGTGCTGACCTGGATGGTTGGATAGTCGACTTCCGGCAATGCCGACAACGGCAGCATGCGCAGCGAAATGATGCCGGCGAGCAGGATCGCCAGCATGAACAGCGATGTCGCCACCGGCCGCTCGATGAACGGTCGCGACGGATTGTTCGCGTGCGACAGCGGCGTCGCGTCGCCCGGCGGCGGAGTATCGATAACGCTCACGGCGATTTCGTCGCCTGGCCCTGCCCGCCACCCTGTGCGTTCCCCTGCGCACCACCGCGACGGTGCTGGCCATTGCCGCGGGCGCCTTGCGCCGCGCTGGCACCACTCGTGTCGGCGAGCGTCACCTTCGATCCGTCATCGATGCGATCAGCGCCTTCGGTGATCACCGTCTCACCGCCATTCAATCCACTGGCGATGACGACCTTGTCGCCGACGGTTGCGCCCACCTTGACGTTCACCAGTTTCGCGGTCTGGTCGGGCTGCAAGGTGAACACGAAACTGCCGTTCGGCCCGTAGCGCACCGCGCTCACGGGCACCACGATCGCCTGGTCGGCGGTGCCGACCTGCAAACGGATGTTGACGAACTGGCTGGGGAACAACGCGCCGTCATGGTTCTCGAAACGTGCCTTCGCCTTCAACGTGCCGGTGGTCGCATCGATCACGTTGTTGAGGGTGAGGAAGCTGCCCTGGGCGAGTTCGTTCTTGCCCGACTGGTCGAGCGCGACCGCCGGCAGCGTGCCGTTGCGACTCGCCTCGCGCACCTGGCCGATCTGCGCTTGCGGCAACGAGAACTCGACGTCGATCGGCGACTCCACCGTCACGATCGCGACACCATTGGCATCGCCCGGCGAGACGTAGTTGCCGATATCGGCCTGGCGCAAACCGACGCGGCCGCTCACCGGCGCGCGCAACGTGGTGTAACCGAGATTGATCTGCGCCGTGCCCGACGCCGCCTTGTCGGCTTGCACGGTGCCTTCAAGTTGTTTCACCAGTGCCGCCTGGGTATCGACCTGCTGCCTGGCGATGGAATCCTGCGCCAACAACGTCTGGTAACGCTTCAGGTCCATGCGCGCCACCGCGAGTTGCGCGGAATCGCGCGCCAGCGTGCCTTGCGCCTGCGCCACCGCCTGCGTTGTCGGGCCGGAATCGACCTGCGCCAGCGCCTGGCCCTTGCTGACGAGCTGGCCTTCCTTGAAATAGATCGCCTTGAGCACGCCGGAGACCTGGCTGCGCACCGTCGCCGTGACCGTTGGCTGCACCGTGCCGATCGCGCCGATGCTCAGCGGAACATCGGTCTTCTCGACTTTCGCGGTCCCAACCGTCGCCGATGGCCGTCCGCGCCCGCCGCGACCACCACCTGCCGCGCCGCCGCTGCGCTGGCCACCGCGACTGCCGGCAGCTCCTGGTTGGCCCTGGCCCTGTGCATCGCCGCTGTTGCGTCCGAAGAACCACCACGTCGCCAGCCCGACCAGCGCGATGGCCGCGACCACGACAATGGCGTTGCGCCGCGAATGCGGCGATTTCCGTGGAAGGGAAGAAGCTTGGGGGTCGGACATGCGCAGGATTCCGCACGAAATTGGAACGATCCTATGACAACGCGCATGAATGCAACGGGTTGACCATGACTTAAGGCATGGCCATGCCGCTTGGCAAACAAAAACCCCGCATTTCTGCGGGGTTTTTGTCGTTTCATGGTGTCGCGGACGACGGCCGGATTCCTCAGAAATCCATGCCACCCATGCCACCCATGCCGCCGGCGCCCGGCATCGCCGGTTCGTCCTTCTTCGGCGCCTCGGCAACCATCGCCTCGGTGGTGATCATCAGGCCGGCGATCGACGCCGCGTTCTGCAGCGCGGTGCGGGTCACCTTGGTCGGATCCAGGATGCCGAATTCGATCATGTCGCCGAACTCGCCGTTGGCGGCGTTGTAGCCGAACGCACCCGAACCTTCGACCACGCGGTTGAGGATGACCGACGGCTCGTCGCCGGCATTGGTCACGATCTCGCGCAGCGGGGCTTCCATCGCACGCAGTGCGATCTGGATGCCATGGTTCTGGTCTTCGTTGGCGCCCTTCAGGTCCTTGATCGCAGCCTTGGCACGGATCAGCGCAACACCGCCGCCGGGGACGATGCCTTCTTCCACCGCAGCGCGGGTCGCGTGCAACGCGTCTTCAACGCGCGCCTTCTTTTCCTTCATCTCGACTTCGGTCGCGGCACCGACCTTGATCACCGCAACGCCACCGGCCAGCTTGGCCACGCGTTCCTGCAGCTTCTCGCGATCGTAATCGGAGGAGGTTTCCTCGATCTGCGCCTTGATCTGCTTGATGCGCGCCTGGATGCCGTCGCCTTCGCCGGCACCATCGATGATCGTGGTGTTTTCCTTCGAAATCTGCACCTTCTTGGCGCGGCCGAGATCCTTGATGGTCGCCTTCTCGAGCGAGAGGCCGACTTCCTCGGAGATCACGGTGCCGCCGGTCAGGATGGCCATGTCTTCCAGCATCGCCTTGCGACGATCGCCGAAGCCCGGAGCCTTCACTGCGCAGACCTTGACGATGCCGCGGATGGTGTTGACCACCAGGGTCGCCAGCGCTTCGCCTTCGACTTCTTCCGCAACGATCAGCAGCGGCTTGCCGGCCTTGGCCACGCCTTCCAGCACGGGCAGCAGGTCGCGCACGTTGGAGATCTTCTTGTCGTGCAGGAGGATGTAGGGATCGTCCAGCTCGGCCGACATCGACTGCTGGTTGTTGATGAAGTACGGCGACAGGTAGCCGCGGTCGAACTGCATGCCCTCGACGACGTCGAGTTCGTTGTCCAGGCCCGAGCCTTCTTCAACGGTGATCACGCCTTCCTTGCCGACCTTGTCCATCGCCTGGGCGATCAGGTCGCCGATGTTGGCGTCGGAGTTGGCGGAAATGGTGCCGACCTGGGCAATTTCCTTGCTGGTCGAGGACGGCTTGCTGAGCGATTTCAGCTCGGCCACGGCCGAGACAACAGCCTTGTCGATGCCGCGCTTCAGGTCCATCGGGTTCATGCCGGCCGCCACGGCCTTCATGCCCTCGCGGATGAACGCCTGTGCCAGCACGGTGGCGGTGGTGGTGCCGTCACCGGCGTTGTCGGAAGTCTTGGAAGCGACTTCCTTCACCATCTGCGCGCCCATGTTCTCGAACGCGTCGGCCAGTTCGATTTCCTTGGCGACGGACACGCCGTCCTTGGTGATCGTCGGTGCGCCGAAGCTCTTCTGCAGCACGACGTTGCGACCCTTCGGGCCGAGCGTTGCCTTGACGGCATTGGCGAGCACGTTGACGCCGCGCACCATGCGCGCACGAGCGTCCTCACCGAAACGAATGTCTTTTGCAGCCATGTGTGTAACTCCGAATTAATTTGATTCGATGCTTTGGAAAGCGGATCAGGCGAGGACAGCGAGGATGTCGTCTTCCTTCACGATCTTGTATTCGACGCCGTCGGCCTTGTAGGCGCTGCCGGAGTACTGGCCGTAGATCACCTTGTCGCCGACCTTGACGGTCATGGCGCGGGTCTGGCCGTTGTCGAACACCTTGCCGGACCCGACGGCGATCACCTCACCCTTGGTCGGCTTTTCCTTGGCGGCGTCGGGAATGATGATCCCGCCGATGGAGGTTTCTTCGGCGTCGATCGGCTTGACGACCACGCGGTCGTAGAGCGGCTTGAGGTTCATGCGCAATCTCTTTAAGTAGTTGATTGGATGGGGAAACCGGCGAATTTTAGCAGTCCGCGGGGGTGACTGCCAGAATCCGGACAACGCGACCCGCGAACGGGCATGGTCTTGAGATGGGGGGGCTGCCGGGGGTTTCAAGGGCCAACCGACTTACCCTATGTCGATGTCCCCACGAACTCCCGGAACGGATTGCGGTCGAAGCGGCAGGCGGCCTGCCCGCCCATCTCGACTGGATCGCCACGGAAACCCGATCTCCATGAAGACCCTGCTCCGCCATTTCGCCGCGCTGGTGCTCGGCCTGTCGCTGCTGCCCGCCGCGGCGCAAACGGTCGACCCCAGCCAGCTGCCGCCGGTCGACAGCGTCTTCATCCCCAGGGTCAGCGCGCCCAGTCGCGACCGCATCGAAGTCACGTGGACGATCGCCAAGGGCTATTACCTCTACCGCCATCGCATGGGCGTGCAGCCGCTGGGCGGATTCGAGGCCGGCGCCGTGCAGTTGCCCGAAGGCGCGAAGCACCATGACGAATTCTTCGGCGACGTCCAGACCTATCGCGACAGCGTGACCGCGGTG
>JAEKKW010000011.1 GCA_019510195.1 Lysobacterales bacterium
TTGATCTGCGACTTCTCGTCGCTCGATTCGTTCAGCGGAATGCGCACGATGCCGTCAGGTGCCGTCATCGCCTTCGACAGCAGGCCGGTCTTGGCGCCCTTGATGTCGAAGTAGCGGATCTCGCGGAAGTTGAACAGCTTCTCGTAGTAGTCCGACCACTTCTGCATGTTGCCGAGGAAGAGGTTGTGGGTCAGGTGGTCGATGAAGGTCAGCCCGAACCCCTGCGGATCCTGGTCGACGCCCGCCAGTGGCGCGAAGTCGGCGTAGAGATCACCGCGGCCGTCATCGATCAGGTAGAGCATGCAGTCGCCGATGCCCTTGATCACCGGCGCATCGACGGCACCGGTGTCGGCGCGGACGTCCATCTTCTCGCCGCCATTGGCCAGCACGTGCCTCAGCACCTCGCCGCTCGGCGTGCGGAAACGGATCGCGAACCCGCAGGCGGACGGACCGTGCTTCTGCGCGAAATCGGAAGCGAAGGAATCGGCGGTTTCGTTGAGCAGGAAATTGATGCGGCCCTGGCGAAACAGGGTGATGTCGCGCGACGTGTGCTTCGCCACCGCGCTGAAGCCGAGGTTCTCGAGATAGGCGCGCATGGCCTGGCCATGTCCGGCCGGTGCGGCGAATTCGACGAATTCAAAGCCGTTGATCCCCAGCGGGTTCTCGAACGTTGTGACGGTCATGCCGACATTGGGCTGGGCATTCATGGCAGGCTTCCTCTCGTTGAACCTCCATTCTATAGTTTCAATTGCAACCATCTCAAGGTGCCTCCGCGCAGATGCCCAGGTCACGCCCCACCCGCCACGCCGAACTCGCTCTGGAGCGCTTCCTGCCCTACCGGCTGAGCGTGCTGTCCAACCGCATCAGCGGCGCGATCGCCCGCGAATACCAGCAGCGCTTCGCCCTCAGCATCACCGAATGGCGGGTGATGGCGGTCCTCGGGCGCTATTCGGGGCTGTCGGCGACCCAGGTCGCGCAGCGCACCGCGATGGACAAGGTGGCGGTCAGCCGGGCGGTGGCGCGCCTGCTCGACTCGGGCCGGATCGCCCGCGACTTCGACGATGACGATCGCCGCCGCTCGGTGTTGCGGCTGTCCGAGGCCGGCTACGCCATCTACGACCAGATCGCACCGCTGGCGCTGGGCTTCGAGCGGCAGATGCTGGACGGCATGGTCGAGGAGGAACGCGCGCTGCTGTTCCGCCTGATCGACCGCCTCGATGAAATGGAGTTGCGCGCGGAACACGCCAAGGACAGCGACGCGACGCCAAGTTGAAACGATCGGCTGCCCGCAAACAAAAACGGCGACCCGAAGGTCGCCGTTTTCGCATCTGCGCGGATTACTTCACGCCGTGCATGAGTTTCTGGATCAGCGGCGCGACCAGGAACAGCGCGACGCCACCGATCAACAGGATCCAGAAGCCGCTGGTATAGCTGGACAGTGCCGAATCGACCGTCATGCCGGTCTTGCCGCTGGCTTCGCTGGCGAAGATGCCGGACAGGTTGTTGCCGATGCCTGTCGACAGGAACCAGCCGCCCATTCCGAAGCCGACCAGTCTCACCGGCGCCAGCTTCGTCGTCATCGACAGGCCGATTGGCGACAGGCACAGCTCGCCGACGGACTGGATCACGTAGACCATGAACAGCGTCCAGAACGGGATCTTCAGCGTCGCCGGATCCACCAGGCGCGACAGGGCAAACATCAGCAGCAGGAAGGCGAGGCCGTTGAAGATGATGCCGAGGCCGAACTTGCGCGGGATCGACGGGTTGAAGCGTCCCATCTTGACCCAGATCCACGCGATGATCGGCGCCAGCGTGATGATCGCCAGCGAATTGACCGACTGGAACCAGCCGACCGGGAAGATCCAGCCGCTGAAGTCGCGGTTGACGATCGATTCGGCAAGGAAATTGAACGAACTGCCGGCCTGCTCGAAGAAGCACCAGAACAGGATGTTGAAGGTGAAGATGATCAGCATCGCGATCGCGCGGTCGCGCGCTGTCTTGCCTTCGCGGATGCCCTCGATCAACAGCATCGCGCACAGGACGAGGAACAGCGCCGTCAGCACGACCTGCAGCTTGGCGGCGTCGATGGTGAGCAGGAAGAAATAGGCTGGCACCGCGACCAGACAGAACAACAATACGTACAGCAGGTTCTTCTTGCCGCCATCCGTCGTTTCCGGCGGCAGGCCGATGCCCGCAAGCTGGCGGCGGCCGAACCAGAACCACACCAGGCTGACCAGCATGCCGACGCCCGAGGTGATGAAGACGATCTTGTAGGTCGGCATCTGCGGCGTGCCGCCGAGGATGTGCTCGGCCATCCAGCCCGTCAGCAGCGGCGCGATCATCGCGCCGAGGTTGATGCCCATGTAGAACAGGGTGAAGCCGGAGTCGCGGCGATCGTCGGTCGGTGCGTAGAGTTTGCCGACCAGGGTCGAGATGATCGGCTTGAACAGGCCGTTGCCGACGATGACGGTGGCGAGGCCGATCTTGAACACGGTCTGGTCGGGCCAGGCGATCATGAACAAGCCCGCGGACATCACCGCCGCGCCGAGCAGGATCGAACGCTGGTAGCCGATGACGCGGTCGGCGATGTAACCGCCGAAGATGGCGGCCGCATAGACCAATGCCAGGTACGCGCCATAGATGCGGCTCGCTGGCGCCTGCCCTTCGCCACTGCCGGCGAAGAACTGCTGCACGACGTAGAGCGTCAATGCCCAGCGAATGCCGTAGAACGCGAAGCGCTCCCAGAACTCGGTCATGAACAGCATCCACAGCGGGCGCGGATGGCCCATCGTGGTGGCGAAATCGGGTGGATTGCCGTTGCTGGGGGCTTCCATTCCCGGCCCGGCGGGCTCGACGCGATCAGGCACGGCTGTGGTCATGCGGTTTTCCTTGGGTGAACAAGCGCCCGGCGGGCAATCCTGCGAGATTTACCGGCAATCCCAGCGTTCGTCAAACCAGAACCACGTGCATGCCCCATTCATTCCCCGGTTTTCCGGGCAGCCGTCACGCCATGGGGCTCATTCGTCGCCCGTTGCACCGAGGTGGGTACGGACCTCGAACAGTTCCGGGAAGAAGGTCAGGTCGAGCGCGCGCTTGAGGAAATCGACGCCCGAGGAACCGCCGGTGCCGCGGCGGAAACCGATGATGCGCATCACCGTGCGCATGTGGCGGAAACGCCACAGCTGGAACTGCGTTTCGAGGTCGACCAGATCCTCGCACAACTGGTACTCGCGCCAGTACTGGTCGGTGTGTTCGTAGATGTTGCGGAACACCGGCAGCAGTTCGGGATCGTTGATGTGCGCGATCGACCAGTCGCGTTGCAGATGACGTTCGGGGATCGCATGGCCCCAGCGCGCGAGATAGCGCAGGAATTCGTCGTAGAGGCTGGGCGCCTGCAGCGCCGATTCGAGCACCGCCTGTTCGGCCGGATCATGCTTGAACACCTTGACCATCGCCGCATTCTTGTTGCCGAGCAGGAACTCGACGCTGCGGTACTGGCGTGACTGGAAGCCGCTCGACGGCCCGAGGATGTCGCGGAATTCCAGGTACTCGGAGGGCGTCAGCGTCTCCAGTACCGACCATTGCGCCGTGAGCTGGTCGAGGATGCGCTTGCAGCGCGCGACGATCTTGCCGAAGCGCCAGACGCGATCTTCCCGCAGCTGTTCGACCGCAGCGGTCAGTTCGTGCACCAGCAGCTTCAGCCACAGCTCGGACGTCTGGTGCTGGATGATGAACAGCAGCTCGTCGTGGTGGGGCGGCTGCGACAGCGGCTGCTGCGCCGACAGCAGGGTCGGCAATTGCAGGTAGCCGGCGTAGGTCATGCGTCCGGACAGGTCGGTATGGATGCCGCTTTCAAGCGCGCGGGTGTTGTCTTCGATGCTCATCCGGCGATTCTCGCATGCGTCACGGAACTGTCCCCGATCCATAACGGTTCCCGACCGATCATGCTGCAATGCCGCAGCGCGCAACGGGAGTTGCCGGGTGCGCCGGTATCATTGGCGGTCTTGGTCCGCCCACGGAGCCCAGATGACCCTCGCTGCATCGTTCGAGATCGAATACCTGCAATACCTCAAGCCCGATGGCACGCTGGCGGCACCGCTGCCGGCGGCGTTCAACGATCCCGCCAAGCTGGTCCCGCTGTTCAAGCGCATGCTGTTCGTGCGCACCTTCGATTCCAAGGCGATCGCTTTGCAGCGCACCGGCAAGCTCGGCACCTACGCCGCCAGCCTCGGCCACGAGGCGACCCACGTCGGCATTGGCGCATCGATGTCGCCCGACGACGTGTTCGCGCCCAGCTATCGCGAATACGGCGCGCAGTTCATGCGTGGCGTGCGTCCGCGCGAAGTGCTGATGTACTGGGGCGGCGACGAACGCGGCAACGATTTCGAAGGTCCGCGCAACGACTATCCATGGTGCGTGCCGATCTCCACCCAGTGCCTGATGGCGGCCGGCGCGGCACTGGCGTTCAAGCTGCGCAAGCAGGATCGCATCGCGGTCGCCTGCTGCGGCGACGGCGGTTCGTCGAAGACCGATTTCTACGCCGCGGTCAATTCCGCGGGCGCCTATTCGTTGCCGCTGGTGCTGTGCGTGATCAACAACGGCTGGGCGATCTCGGTGCCACGCAAGGCGCAGACCGGCGCGCAGACGCTGGCGCAGAAGGGACTGGCAGGCGGCCTCGCCTGCCTGCAGGTCGACGGCAACGACCTGATCGCCGTGCTCGAAGCGATGCGTCGTGCCAACGAGCGTGCGCGCAAGGGCGAAGGCGGCAGCGTGATCGAGTTCATGACCTACCGCCTGCACGACCACACCACCGCCGACGACGCCCGCCGTTATCGCGGCGAGGACGAAGTGAAGGATGCCTGGACGCGCGAGCCCTTCCTCCGCCTGCGCAAGTTCCTGATCGACAACAAGGCCTGGAGCGAGCAGGAAGAAGCCGCGTGGATCGAGGAATGCGGCAAGGTCGTCGATGTTGAAATCAACGCCTACTTGGAGACGCCGGTGCAGCCGGTGGAAGCGATGTTCGATTACCTCTACGCCGACATGCCCGCCGACATCCGCGCGCAACGCGATGCCGCCATCGCCCTGGAGAAGCGCGCATGAGTGACGCAGCTCCCATCACCCCGGCGCCAATCACGCTCATCGAGGCGATCACCCAGGCATTGGCCTACGAAATCGCCCATGACGATTCCGTCGTCGTGCTCGGCGAGGACGTCGGCGTCAACGGCGGCGTGTTCCGTGCCACCGCCGGCCTGCAGCAGCGCTTCGGCGACCAGCGCATCCTCGACACCCCGCTCGACGAAACCACGATCGCCGGCCTCACCGTCGGCATGGCCTCGCAGGGCATGAAGCCGGTCGCCGAAGCGCAATTCGACGGCTTCATGTATCCGATGGTCGATTTCATCGTCAGCCACGCCGCGCGCATGCGCTATCGCACGCGCGGACGCCTGCACTGCCCGATGGTGCTGCGCGTGCCGTGGGGCGGCGGCATCCGCGCGCCGGAACATCATTCCGAAGCGAACGAGGCGATCTTCACCAACGTCCCCGGTTTGCGCGTGGTGATGCCATCGTCGCCGCAGCGCGCATACGGTCTGCTGCTTGCCGCGATCCGCGATCCCGATCCGGTGATCTACATGGAACCCAAGCGCATCTATCGCCAGTACAAGGAACTGGTGCCGGATGATGGCGAGGCATTGCCGCTCGACGTCTGCTTCGTGCTGCGTGACGGCAGCGACATCACGCTGGTGACGTGGGGCGCGCAGGTCAAGGAAACGCTGGAAGCCGCCGACGCCTTGGCAAAGGAAGGCATCAGCGCCGAAGTGATCGACGTCGCCACGCTCAAGCCGCTTGACTTCGCCACGATCGCCGAATCGGTCGCCAAGACCGGGCGTTGCGTGATCGTGCATGAAGCGGCGAAGACCGCCGGCTTCGGTGCCGAGATCGCCGCGCGCATCGCCGAGGAATGCCTGTTCGACCTGCTGGCACCGGTCGAACGCGTCACCGGCTACGACACCCACATCCCGCTGTTCCGCCTCGAGATGAAATATCTGCCGAGCGTGGACAAGATCGTCGCCGCGGCCCACCGCGCGATGGCGCACAAGTAAGGACAACGCAATGGCGAACAAGACATTCAATCTCCCCGACCTTGGCGAAGGCCTGCCCGACGCCACCATCGTCAAGTGGTACGTCAAGGAAGGCGACACCATCCGCCTCGACGACAACCTGGTGTCGATGGAAACGGCGAAGGCCGTGGTCGACGTGCCCTCGCCGGTCAGCGGCAAGGTGCTGAAGCTCGCCGGCGGCGAAGGCGACGTGATCGTCACCGGCCACATGCTGGCGGAATTCGAGATCGATCCGAACGCGCCGCAGCGCGCCGAAGGCCAGGACACCGGCCATCATCATGGCGGTGCGCCTGCTCCAGCCGCACCCGCACCCGCGCCTGCACCCGCAGCGGCCAAGAGCGAAGACGCCGGCACCGTGGTCGGCGCGATGCAGGTCGGCGATTCCGTGCATGCCGAAGCGGCGATGAGTGTCGGTGGCGTCAACGCGGTGCCCGCGGTACGCGCGATGGCACGC
>JAEKKW010000136.1 GCA_019510195.1 Lysobacterales bacterium
GGGGAGCTGGACGACCCTGGCGATGGGCTTTGCCGGCATGCGCGTCGAGGGTGACGTGCTGTGCTTCGATCCCGTGGAGATACCCGGCCTGTCTGACTATGGTTTCACTGTCGCGTTCCGCGGCGCGCGGGTCGATGTCGCGGTGTCGGGTCGGACCGCCAACGTGTCGGTGCGCGGCGATCGCGCGGTCGCGATCCGTGTCGCCGGTCAAGAAGTCGCGGCCTGACCATGGCGTTTCGCGCGGCGATCTTCGATCTGGACGGAGTGTTGGTCGACAGCGCCCGACTGCATTTCGTTGCCTGGAAACGGATCGCCGACGAACTCGGCATCGCGTTCGACGAACATGACAATGAAGCGCTCAAGGGCGTCGATCGCATGGGGTCGCTCCAGCATATCCTGACGCTGGGCAATGTGTCGCTGGACCTCCCGGCCAGAGAGGAGCTCGCCGCACGCAAGAACGGCTATTATCTCGACGCGCTGGCGACGATGAGCGACGCCGACATCTTGCCCGGCGCCACCGCTTTATTGGCGAAAGCCCGCGCTGCTGGGCTGTCGCTGGGCGTCGCCTCGGCCAGCCGGAACGCGACGATGGTATTGGAGCGAGCGGGGCTGTTGAGTTCGATCGATTTCGTCGCGGACGCCGCCAAGGTCGCGCGGTCCAAGCCCGCGCCGGACATCTTCCTGGCCTGCGCGGCAGGGCTGGGCGTTGCGCCTACAGCGTGCGTCGGGTTCGAGGATGCCGCGGCCGGGGTGACCGCGATCAAGGCGGCGGACATGGTTGCGATCGGGGTCGGCGATGGCTCCATCCTGGCCGAGGCCGACCTGGTGTTCGCCTCCACCGCGGCGGTCGATCTCGACCGGGTGTTGCGGCTGGCGCCGGCTTCTTCTCAGGTCTGACGAACGATCAGCCGGGTCGGGAGCACGCTCGACTTCGGCTTACCGCCATCCAGGATCTGCATCAGCTTTTCGACCAGGATCGCACCGGCGAGATGCGTTTCCTGTTCGATCGTGGTGAGCGCCGGCGTGAAATCGGCCGCGGGCGGGATATTGTTGTAGCCGCACAGCGAATAATCGGCGGGCGCCTCCAGCCCGAGTTCGCGAAACGCGGCGACGATCGCGATCGCCGCGGTATCCGAAAAAGCGAAGACTGCATCGGGTGGCGGATTGCCGCGCAGCCACGCCAGCGTCTGCTGGTAAGCGGGCGCATAGGCCATATGTTCGACCTCGAGATGTTCGACCGTTACCTCGGGATGCTTGGCGGCGACCGCGCGCAGGCCGTCGAACCGCATCCGGATTTCGGCATGCGCGACATTGCCGACGAACAGCCAGCGTTTCGCGCCGCGTTTGACGAACAGATCGCCGGCCAATTGCCCGCCCAGCCGGTTGTCGCTGCCGACCGAACAATAGGGTTCGGCCGGATCGACTCCGCCCCAGACCACGAACGGCGTACCGGCGCGCGCCAGGTCGCGCAGCATCGGACCGCGCACGCCTTGGCCGAGGAAGATGAACCCGTCGGCGACGCGCGAGCTGATCAGGTCGAGATGGCTCTGCACGTCGGTGAGGTTGGACGGCGAGAGCAACAGATCCTGGTTGCGCACCGACAGCGCTTCCGACACGCCGGCGAGCACTTCGAAGATAAACGG
>JAEKKW010000012.1 GCA_019510195.1 Lysobacterales bacterium
TTCCCCGACAGATGCATTTGCCGCAACCGTGGCCGAAGGCTTGTCCGGGCAATACAAGCCGATGCCGGGACTCGCCGAAATCCCCTATGTCTGCCTGCGCATCCCGACCGGTGGCGGCAAGACCGTGATGGGTGCGCACATCATCCAGTCCGCAGGACGCAACCTGCTCGATCGCGAGCTGCCACTGGTGATGTGGATGGTGCCGACCACCCAGATCAAGACGCAGACGCTGGAAGCCTTCCGCGATCCACGACACCCATACCGGCAGGAGCTGGACGATGCCTTTGGCGGGCGGGTCGCGGTATTCGACATCGCCGATTTCACACAGGTTCGCCCGGCCGACATTGCGACAAAAGTCTGCATCGTCATTTCCACCGTGGCCGCATTGCGTGTCACCGACAAGGAAGGACGCAAGGTCTACGAACACCACGAAGACCTGGAAACGCATTTTTCAGGGAGTGCCACGCAACTCGACCATCTTGATCGTGATGATGACGGCAAGGTCAAGGCATCGTTTGCCAATGTGCTGAAGCTGCATGGGCCGCTGGTGATCATGGACGAGGCGCACAACGCGACCACTCCTCTGTCTTACACCGTTTACGAACGTCTTGGCCCGCGCGCCGTGGTGGAACTCACTGCGACGCCGGACGTGACGAGCTCTAACGTGCTGGTGAGCGTTTCCGCCTTCGAATTGAAGTCGGAACAGATGATCAAGTTCCCGGTCATGCTGACCGAGCACGTCGGCGAATGGCCATCGGCAGTGAGCAGCGCAGTCGCGCGACGCAAATCGCTGGCGAAAACTGCGCTCGACGAACCTGACTACATCCGGCCGATCCTGCTGATCCAGGCCGAGAACTCGCGCGGCGCCGCAACAGTCGAGGAAGTGAAGCGCCATCTGATCGACACTGATGGCGTATCGGAGAACACCATCGCGATCGCGACCGGAGACCAGCGCGAAATCGATGGCGTCGATCTGTTCGCCCGCGATTGTCCGATCGAAATCATCATCACCAAGCAGGCCCTGAAGGAAGGTTGGGACTGTTCGTTCGCCTATGTCTTCTGCTCGGTGGCGCAGGTCCACAGTGACAAAGACATCCAGCAGCTGCTCGGCCGCGTCTTGCGCATGCCCTACGCCAGCCGTCGCCGCCAGGAGGCGATGAACAAGGCTTACGCGCACGTCATTACCGAAAATTTCGGCACGGCGGCGGGCGAGCTGACCAACTCGCTGGTCGGCATCGGCTTCAACCCGATGGAAGCGACCGCGGCGATCCGCAATGGCGAACAGGAATCACGCACCTTGCCGTTGCGCGGCGGTGAAGCCCTGACGGTATCGTTGCCAGTGACTCGCATCGATGTCCGCAAGGCGCCGAACCTGAGCGATGTCCCGGAACGCGACCAGCACCGGGTCATCTTCACTCCGCACGACAACGGCAGCGGCGGCTTCGTCGAGATCCGCGACGAAATCGGTGCAGAAGCAGAAAAAGCAATCGTCGATGTCGTGCCCGCAAGGGAACGCAACGAAGCGACCGCACGTATCGAGCTGCATCAGTACGCCACGCTTGCAGCGAAAGCCCCAAGCGAACGCGGCGCCGAATTCCGCGTGCCGCGCCTGTGCGTGATGGATCAGGGTGAACTGGAACTCGTCGATCGCAGCGTGGTGATGGCCGACTTCAGTTGGGATCCGCTGGCCACGCCGCCTGATCTTTCCGGCTTCCGCTTCAACGACGACAGCATGACCTTCGAGGTCGTTCTCGAAGGCCAGACGGTGAGCTACCACCGGGTCAAGGATGACGCCGCAACCTATCTGCCGGGCTTCGCGCAGGATCGCAACGCAGCCGACCTGATCGGGTGGCTGGATCACGAGGTGCGCGAACCGTCGGTCAAGCAGCTGGTCCTGCGCGAATGGCTGCGTCGTGCCGTGGATGAATTGCTGGTCGATCGCGGATTCTCGCTGGCGCAACTGATCAAGGCACAGTTCATCCTCCGCAGGAAATTGATCGAACAGTTGCAGCTTGCAAAGGAACAGTCGGCACGGGCCGGATTCCAGCAGGCATTGTTCAATGGCGGGCTGGAAATCATCGCCAGCGACGCGCCCGATCACGCCTTCAGCTATCCGGCGGATACGGCGCTGTATCCGGCACATTCATACTACCTGGGCGCATACCGTTTCAAGAAACACTATTACCCGGTTCCGGGTGATCTTTCGTGGAAGACCAGCGGCGGCAAGATCGGTGAAGAGTTTGAGTGCGCGCAACAGATTGACTTGCTGGACGAAGTCGAATTCTGGGTCCGCAACCTCGTCCACCCCTCACAGTTCTGGATGCCGACCGCCAATCAGCGCACCTATCCCGATTTCATCGCTAAATTGAAGGACGGTCGCTTGCTGGTCGTCGAATACAAGGGTGGCGACCGCCCTCACGCAGTCTCTGCGCGTGCGCACTCAGCAGGTCGCCACGCGTCAGAATGCCGACCATGCGATGCGGCGTTTCTTTCCCCAGCACGATCACCCGTCCGACGTCGGCTTCGACCATGTGGTCGGCGGCTTCGCGCAGCGAGTGATCCTCGCGCACGGCCAGTACGCTGCGCCGGATCAGCGATCCGATCTCCGCGACGTCAACATTGCGGATGTTGGTCAGATCGCGTCGTGTCACCACGCCCAACAGCTGGTTGTTGGCGTCCAGCACCGGGAATCCCTGGTGGCGGGCGGCGGGGTGGTCCTCCATCAACCAGCGTCGCACCTCACCCAATGTCTGCGTTGATTGCAGGCTGACGACATCGCGACTGCAGGCGTCGCCGGCCATGATCTGGTCGAGGTAGTCGGACGCGTATTCCGACGGCACGCGCACGCCGCGACGCGCGATCTTCTCGGTCATGATGGTGTTGCGCATCAACAAACCGGAAACGAGATAGGCGGCAGCACACGCGCCGAGCAGTGGCAACAATCCATGCGGCTGTTGCGTGGTTTCGAAGGCGAACACCACCGATGTGAGGAATGCGCGCGAAGCGCCGGTGAAGATCGCCGCCATGCACACCAGCGCCGCGACGCGCGGATCGACCTGCCAAGCGCGATCGACCACGACAGCAGTTTCAACAGGCACAACGAGACCATCGCGGCCAGGCCGACCTGCCCGGCAAGGACCGCGGCGATGTTGTCGTAGCCGACGCCAAGCGTGATCGGCATGACGTAACCGACCGCACCGACGACAAGTCCGCCGAGCGCCGGCCACCACATCCAGTGGATCGGCAGTTTCTCGAAGCCGTCCTCGATCGCATAGGTCAGTTTGGTGATGCCGACGCTGGCGACGCCGACCAGCAATCCCAGCACGATGTAGGCCACCATCGCCGGGAAGGTCGGCGACGCGATGTCGGGCATCGGGAACATCGGCGCATTGCCTTCGATGGCATAGCGCACGCAGGTCCCGGCGACGGCACCGAACGCGACCGGAATCAGCGAACGCGCGCGGCGTTCGAACAACAGGAGTTCGATCGACAGCAGCACCGCCGACACCGGCGCCGAGAACACCGCGGCCATGCCGGCGGCGGCGCCCGCCGCGAGCAATGTCTTGCGTTCATCAGCGGTGACGTGCAGCCATTGCCCGATGAGCGAACCGAGCGCACCACCGGTGGCGATGATCGGACCTTCCGCGCCGAACGGCCCACCGGTACCGATCGCGATTGCCGACGACACCGGCTTGAGCCAGGTCATGCGCGCCGGGATCTTGCTTTCGTTGAGCAGCACCTGCTCCATCGCTTCGGGAATGCCATGGCCACGGATCGCGCGCGAACCCCAGCGCGCCATGATGCCCACGACAATCCCGCCGATCGCCGGCACCACGATCACCCAGGCACCGAGATGGTTGCCGGCGGGACTGGAGAATTCCGTGCTCCACCGCCCGTAAAACGCAAGATTGGTCACCAGCCCGATCAGGCCGGCAAGCACGCGCGCGACCACGCCGACGCTGGCGCCGAGCACCATGGCGAGCAGGCTGATCCACATCACGCGCCGCGACAGCGGCCGGAACCGGCGCGGCATGTGCGCGTCGGTCATCGTCGGATCGAGCGACGGCGATAGCGGTAGCGCCGCACGGGTGTGCGGCGAAGTGTCGTTGTCCTGCATGCGCGTGGTATTGGCCCCGTAAGGGCGCCAGCCTACGCGGATGCGACCCCGATAGCTGGCTGGAAAATGAATGCGCGCGACCTTCGCATCAAATTAACCGTCGCGGAGAACAATTCCAGAGCCGGGACCCACCAGGCCACGACGCCATGGCCAATCGGCACATGGCCACCCGCGATGGACCGCACGCATGGAGGCTCACATGAAACTTCCGTATCGCGCCACGCTGTTAGCGTTGGCGCTTGTCGTCGTTGCAGCACCGATCAACGCCACCCCGCCGGCCGAACACACGGCGATGCATGCCAATGCACTGCAGTGGGGCGATGCACCGCCTGGACTGCCCAAGGGTGCAAAACTCGCCGTTCTGTCCGGCAACCCGGGCGCCGAAGGCCTGTTCACGATCCGACTGAAAATGCCACCGGGCTATCGCATCCCGCGCCATACCCATCCGACCGACGAGGCGGTGACGGTGATCCAGGGCCATCTTGATTATTCGATGGGCGATGCAGCGAGTGCCCATACCGGGATGCTCGCCACGAATGATTTCGTCAACATGCCAGCCGGCATGCAACACGCCGTCTCCGCCAAGGGCGGCGCCATCGTCCAGGTGCAGGGGATGGGTCCGTTCCAGATCAACTACGTGAATCCGGCCGACGATCCGCGCGGCATGGAGCACAAGATGAAGTGAAGGATCGCTCGGGCAGCGGCGTGACCATGGCGCCGCTGCCCTTCCTTGCCTACAGGATGTAGCGCGACAGATCCTGATCCTTCACCAGTTCACCGATGTGGTCGTCGACATAGGCGCGATCGATCACCAGCGTGCCGCCGCGATCCGGCGCTTCGAAACTCAGCGTTTCCAGCAGGCGTTCGAGCACGGTGTGCAATCGGCGCGCACCGATGTTTTCCTGGCGATCGTTGACCTCGGCAGCGATTTCGGCGAGGCGATCGACGGCATCGTCGCCGAAGCTCAGGTCCAGGCCTTCGGTGCGCATCAGTTCGACGTACTGCTTCGTCAACGCTGCCTTGGGCTCGGTGAGGATGCGCACGAAGTCTTTCTTGCTCAATGCACCGAGTTCGACCCGGATCGGGAAGCGACCCTGCATCTCGGGAATCAGGTCGCTGGGCTTGGCGAGATGGAAGGCGCCACTGGCGATGAACAGGATGTGGTCGGTGCGCACCGGACCGTACTTGGTGCTGACGGTCGAGCCTTCGACCAGCGGCAGCAGATCGCGCTGCACGCCTTCGCGGCTGACGTCGGCGCCGTGGCCTTCGCTGCGCTTGGCGACCTTGTCGATCTCGTCGATGAAGACGATGCCGTGCTGCTCGCAGGCTTCGATCGCGGCTTCGCGCACTTCGTCCTCGTTGACCAGCTTGGCCGCTTCCTCGTCCTGCAACAAGGTGCGCGCGGCCCTCACCGTCAGCGTCTTCTTGTGGGTCTTGCCGCCGGACAGTTGCGAGAACATCGAGCGCAGTTGCTGGCCCATCTCCTCCATGCCGGGCGGCGCCATGATGTCGACACCGACATTCACCGCGGCCTCGATCTCGATCTGGCGCTCGTCGAGTTCGCCGGCGCGCAATTGCTGGCGCAGCTTGCGGCGGGTGTCGGATTCGACCGCGGATGGTTCATCACGCACGTCCGCGGCGTTGAAGCCGAAGCTGGTCGGTGCGCGTTGCGGCAACAGCGTATCGAGGATGCGATCCTCGGCGCGCTCCTCGGCCTGGGTGCGCACGCGCTGCTTGGCCTGCTCGCGATAGAGCTTGACCGCGGTATCGGCGAGATCGCGGATGATCTGCTCGACGTCCTTGCCGACGTAGCCGACTTCGGTGAAGCGCGTGGCCTCGACCTTGACGAACGGCGCGTTGGCGAGCGTCGCCAGTCGTCGCGCGATCTCGGTCTTGCCGACGCCGGTCGGGCCGATCATCAGGATGTTCTTCGGCATCACCTCGTGGCGCAATTCGTCGGACAGCTGCGCGCGCCGCCAGCGGTTGCGCAGCGCGATCGCGACCGCGCGCTTGGCCTGGTGCTGGCCAATGATGTGGCGATCGAGTTCGGCGACGATTTCGCGCGGCGTCATCGCGGCGGAAGAGGTGTCGGGCTTCAGCATCACAACTCCTCCACCACGATGTTCTTGTTGGTATAGATGCAGACGTCGCCGGCGATCTTGAGTGCTTCCGTCGCGATCGTCTTCGCATCGAGATCGGTATGTGCGATCAATGCGCGCGCCGCCGACAGCGCGTACATGCCGCCGGAACCGATCGCGATCAGGCCGTCTTCCGGCTCGATCAAATCGCCGGTGCCGCTGATCACCAGCGATGTTTCGGCATCGGCGACCGCGAGCAAGGCTTCGAGCTTGCCGAAGCGGCGCTCGGTCCTCCAGTCCTTGGCGAACTCGACCGCCGCGCGCAGCAGCTGGCCATGCTTCTCGAGCTTCGATTCGAACAGTTCGAACAGCGTGAAGGCATCGGCCGCCGCGCCGGCGAATCCGGCGAGCACGCGGCCGTCGGGGCCAAGGCGCCGCACCTTGCGCGCGTTGGATTTCATCACCGTATTGCCGAGCGTGACCTGGCCGTCGCCGGCGATCACCACACGGCCGTTGCGCCGCACCGAACAGATGGTGGTCGCGTGGAAAACGGTCGGATTCTGACTGGGGTCCATGGCTTCTCCTTGTCAGCTTGATCTGGGGCCGCCGCAGGAGGAGTCAAGACCGCGCCGCGACAGCCATCCCGCAGCGAATTCCCTCAGGCCGGGCCGCCGCAGCGGCCTTGGACACGGACTCGGCGAGGCCCTCAGCCGCCCGTCTTCCGCTTGGCCCGCGGGTGCGCGCCGTCGTAGACCTTGGCGAGATGCTGGAAGTCGAGATGGGTGTAGATCTGGGTGGTGCTGATGTCGGCGTGGCCGAGCAGTTCCTGCACCGCGCGCAGGTCGCCGGAGGACTCCAGCATGTGGCTGGCGAAACTGTGGCGCAGCAGGTGCGGATGGATGCGCTTGTAGATCTGCTGGCGCGCGGCCAGTTGCTTGATGCGCGACTGCACTGCGCGCGTGGTGATCGGCGCGCCGTTTCGCCCCGGGAACACCGGCGCATCCGCACGCGGATGCGATTCCTCGCGCCATGCTTCCAGCGCGCGGCAGGCGTGCGATCCCACCGGCACCGAGCGCTGCTTGTTGCCCTTGCCGGTGACGGTCACCAGCCCGTTGCCGAGATCGAGTGCATGCCAGTGCAAGCCGCACAGCTCGCTCACGCGCAGGCCGGAGGAATAGAACAGTTCCAGCATCGCGCGATCGCGGAGACCGAGCTGCGCATCGGTATCGAGCTCGACCAGTTGCACCGCTTCGTCGACGTCGAGCACCTGCGGCAGGTTGCGCGGCGCTTTCGGTCCGCGCACGCCATCGGCGGGATTGGCTGCGACCACGCCGTTCTTCAGCAGCCAGCGGAACCAGCTGCGGCAGGACGACAGATGACGCTGCAGGCTCTTGGGCGAGAGACCGCGGCGATGTTCCGCCGCAATCCAGGCACGAATGTGTTCGGCATCGGCGTGCGCGGGGTCATCGATGCCCTGCCCTGCGCACCAGCGTGCGAATTCGCCGAGATCGCGGCGATAACCATCCAGCGTGTGCGCCGACATCGCCCGCTCGACCCTGAGGTGGTCGATATAGGCGTCGATGCCGGATGCGGCGTTCACGATGCCGAGTAGCGATCCAGCGCGGTGGCGAAGGCTTCGCCCATCATCTTGGCGAACAACGTGCCCATGCCGGGATAGAAGCGGTTGGCGTCGGCGCTGCCGACCGCGACCAGGCCGTGGCCGGAGATCGGCAACAACAGGCTGGACAGCACTTCGTCGGCAGCCGCACCGTACAACACCGATTGCTTGTCGGTCTGCAGGCGCCCGGAAATCGGCTGGCCATCGGCGATGCAATCGCGGAACGGCGCCAGCGTCGCCGAGCCCTCGTCGGCGTGCAGCACCCATTCCTGTCCTTCCAGTTCCGGCGCCGCGCGGAACAGCAGCACGCGCACGCGATCGCCGTGGAAATCCTCGGCCAGGCTCGCGGCCATCGCGCGCACGGTATCGACCAGCGTCGATTGCCGCATCAGCGCCAGCGTCAACTGGTGCGTACGAACGGCGAGGCGCTCGTTCTCCTCGGCATTGGCGAAGAGATCGTGCAGGCGGCGGTTGAGTTCGCGATTCTTGTCGCGCAGCACTTCGAGCTGGTAGCTCGCCAGTGAAGCGGCGCGTCCGTCCTCGCGCGGCACCTGCAGC
Organism: Lysobacterales bacterium; assembly: GCA_019510195.1. GTDB lineage: Bacteria > Pseudomonadota > Gammaproteobacteria > Xanthomonadales > Xanthomonadaceae > Solilutibacter. The sequence goes on from JAEKKW010000012.1 coordinate 8,372, forward strand.
GACTGGGCGAGATCGGGGAATTGCTGCAGGAAGCCCGGATGGTGGCGCAGCCAGGCCGCGACTTCGTGGGCGCCGAGTTTTTCGTTGTGGTCCATGCGTTCCTTCATCCCCGGATGTGCGGCAACTCGCCTTCGAACACGAAGGCCGTCGGTCCCGCCATTGTGACTGCAGATGCGTTGTCCGGCCAGGCGATGCGCAACATGCCACCCGGCAGCTCCACTGTGACCTCGCGGCCGATGCGACCGCGCCGCATCAGCACCGCCGCGGCAGCACAGGCACCGCTGCCGCAGGCCAGGGTTTCGCCGGCACCGCGTTCGTACACGCGCAGGCGGATGAGATCGGGTGCCAGCACCTGGGCGAAACCGATATTGGCCGATTGCGGAAACATCTCTGACGCCTGCAACGCCGGCCCGATGTGCCCGACGTCGGCGGCGCGCACGTCATCGACTTCGATCACCGCATGCGGATTGCCCATCGACACCGCACCGAACGCGATGTCCTCGCCATCCACGCACAGTGTGTACTGGTCGGATTCGACGGTGCCGGACTTCAGCGGGACCGTTTGCGCTGCAAAACCCGGCACTCCCATGTTCACGCGATACTGGTCGCCACCGAGGTGTTCGGCATCGTGGGTCGCGACCGGACTGTCGATGCGGAAGCGATCGCCCTGCGCCGCGCCATCGCGCACCAGCCAGGCAGCGACGCAGCGCGCGCCGTTGCCGCACTGCCCCGAGGGCGAGCCATCGGAATTCCAGATGTCGTAACTGGCAACGGAGCCTTGCGCATGGGGGGGTGCGATGGTGAGGATCTGGTCGCAGCCGACACCCATGCGGCGATCGCCGAGCAGGCGGCAGAGGTCGGCAGAGGGTGCTGGCGAGCCGTCGCGCAGGTCGATCACGACGAAATCGTTGCCGGCGCCGTGCATCTTGCTGAAGCGCATCATCGCCTCAGCGCTTGGGAGCCGGCGTGGCCGGTGGCTCCTGGGCGGGCGCGGGCGTCTCGGCCGGCTTCGGTTGCGACTGGATGTCGGTCGACGGCGTCGGCGTGTCTGTCTGCGGCGCGGGCGTCGTTGTGGTTTC